>JAKLKS010000084.1:276-14732 GCA_023150535.1 Planctomycetota bacterium | reverse complement strand
CGCATCGACATCGGCCGCGTCCTCGTGGACTTCGCCCCCTCCCGGAAGGTGAAGTCCATCGGCCTCTACGACGTCGTCGCGAAGATCGCCCAGCACGACGACCTCACCGTCTTCCTCGCCAACCACCGCCACGTCCGCACCCGCCCCGCCACGGTGCTCCGCGTCCACCACCTCGACCCCTACCTGCCGAGGGAGAGGCGGGAGCGCCGCGTCGAGGCGATCTTCCACGACCAGGACGCCATGCGCCTCGTCGGCGCCCACCCCAACGTCATGCGCACCGGGGACGTCTTCGCCTGGGAGGGCGACCAGTTCGTCGAGCCGACGGAGTACGTCGAGGACGGCCTCCCGCTGTCGCTGGTGCTGGGGAAGGGGGGAGGGGGGGACCTCCCCTGGGAGCGGAAGGTGGACGTCGTGCGGAAGGCCGCCGCGGGGCTCCGCCACTGCCACGCGAACGGCGTCGTGCACCGCGACCTCAAGCCGCTCCACATCGTCGTGAACCCCGCGGGCGTGGTGAAGGTCGTGGGCTTCGACCTCTCGCGCATCCGCGGCCACGAGGACTTCCGCGACCCCGAGGAGCTGCGGCGGCGCCTCGACCCGCGCTACGTGGCGCCGGAGGCGTGGATCGAGCCCGCGGCGGCGGACGAGCAGGCGGACATCTTCTCGCTCGGGGTCGTCTTCTACGAGCTCGTCACCGGGAGGCACCCCTTCGAGGACGTGGCCGAGGTGATCGAGGGGGGGGCGGTGCCCGTCTCCACGGGCTCCATCGGGCGGGCCATGGCGGTCCCCGGCGCCGCCGACCCCGGGGCGCGGCCGAAGGACGTGAAGGAGGTCATCGCGCGCATGTGCGCCTTCCAGCGGGAGGCGCGGTACGCGTCCATGGACCAGGTGATGGAGGACCTCGCGCTGCTGGGGTGAGGCGGGCCCGGGCGGTCTCCCCCTCCCGGCAGGGATCGCATCCGCTTCCCCCGGCCGATCGGTTAGACCAAGGGGGAATCGACCCCGCCGGCCCCCGCCTCCCGGAGATCCCCCCATGAGCAAGGCCCCCCCCATCGTCTACACCCTCACCGACGAGGCGCCGGCGCTGGCCACCCGGTCGCTGCTGCCGATCCTGCGCGCCTTCTCCGCCCCCGCCGGCGTGGACATCGAGCTGCGCGACATCTCCCTGGCCGGGCGCATCCTCGCCGCCTTCCCCGAGCGGATGAAGCCCGGCCAGGCCGCCCCCGACTGCCTGGCCGAGCTCGGGGCCCTCGCGAAGACCCCCGCCGCCAACATCATCAAGCTCCCCAACGTGAGCGCCTCCGTCCCCCAGATGAAGGCGGCCATCGCCGAGCTGCGGGCGAAGGGCTTCGACCTCCCCGACTTCCCGGAGGAGCCGAAGTCCGACGCCGAGCGGGACGCGCGCGCGCGCTACGACCGCGTCAAGGGGAGCGCCGTCAACCCGGTGCTCCGCGAGGGGAACTCCGACCGCCGCGCGCCGAAGGCGGTGAAGGACTACGCCCGCAAGCACCCCCACCGCATGGGGGCCTGGTCGAAGGACTCGAGGACCCACGTGGCGACCATGGGCTCGGGGGACTTCCGCTCCAACGAGAAGTCGGTCACCGTCGCCAAGGCGGCGACCGTGCGCATCGAGCACGTCGGGGCGGACGGGAGGGCGACGGTCCTCCGGGACGGCCTCAGGCTCCAGGCCGGCGAGATCCTCGACGGGACCTTCATGAGCCGCCGGGCGCTCGTGAAGTTCCTCGCGGAGCAGATGGCCGACGCGAAGGCGAAGGGGGTGCTGTTCTCGATCCACCTCAAGGCCACGATGATGAAGGTCTCCGACCCCGTGCTCTTCGGCCACGCGGTGCGGACCTTCTTCCGGGGGACCTTCGGGACCCACGGCGCGCTGCTCGACCGGATCGGCGCCGACCCGAACAACGGCTGGGGGGACGTGCTGGCGAAGGTGGCAGCCCTCCCGGCGGCCGAGCGGGCCGCCGTCGAGGCGTCGATCCGCGCCGACTTCGAGGCCGGGCCGGCGCTGGCCATGGTCAACTCCGACAAGGGGATCACGAACCTCCACGTCCCGAGCGACATCATCATCGACGCCTCCATGCCCCCCATGATCCGGGACTCCGGCCGGATGTGGAACGCGGCCGGGAAGCTCCAGGACGTCAAGGCGGTCATCCCGGACTCCTCCTACGCCGGGGTCTACCGGGCGATGGTGGACGACTGCCGCGCGAACGGGGCCTTCGACCCGGCGACCATGGGTTCGGTCCCCAACGTCGGCCTCATGGCCCAGAAGGCGGAGGAGTACGGCTCCCACGACAAGACCTTCGTGATCCCCTCCGACGGGACGGTCCGCGTGGTGGACGGGGCGGGCGCGGTCCTCATGGAGCACCGGGTCGAGGCGGGGGACGTCTGGCGGGCCTGCCAGACCAAGGACGCCCCCGTCCGCGACTGGGTGAAGCTCGCCGTGACCCGGGCCCGGGCCTCGGGGGCGCCCGCCGTCTTCTGGCTCGACGCCGGGCGGGCGCACGACGCGCAGGTCCTCGCGAAGGTGGAGGCGTACCTGGCCGAGCACGACCGCGGGGGCCTGGACATCCGCGTCCTCGACCCCGTCGCGGCGACGCGGCTCTCCGTGGAGCGCATCCGCAGGGGGCTCGACACGATCTCGGTGACGGGCAACGTGCTCCGCGACTACCTGACCGACCTCTTCCCCATCCTCGAGGTGGGGACGAGCGCGAAGATGCTCTCCATCGTCCCGCTCATGGACGGCGGCGGCCTCTTCGAGACCGGCGCCGGCGGTTCGGCGCCGAAGCACGTGCAGCAGTTCGTCGAGGAGGGGTACCTGCGGTGGGACTCGCTCGGGGAGTTCCTCGCCATGGCCGCCTCCTACGAGCACATGGCGGAGCGCTTCGGCCACGCGGGGGCGCGGGTGCTGGCGGAGACGCTGGACGCGGCGACGGCGAGGGTGCTCGAGGAGGAGAAGTCCCCCGCGCGGAAGGTCGGCGAGCTCGACAACCGCGGCAGCCACTTCTGGCTCGCGCTCTACTGGGCGGAGGCGCTGGCGGCCCAGTCCCGCGACCCGGCGCTGGCGAAGCGCTTCGCGCCGGCGGCGAAGGCGCTGGCGGAGAACGCGGCGAGGATCGACGGGGAGCTCAAGGCCTCCCAGGGGAAGCCCATCGACATCGGCGGGTACTACCTGCTGGACGAGGCGAAGGTGACGAAGGCCATGCGGCCGAGCGGGACGTTCAACGGGATCCTGGCGGGGATCTGAGCGGGAAACGAACACGGAAACGAGTCGTGCGATGGAGGCCAACGTCTTGACATAATGTATTGCCAAGTAATTGTTTATGTAAAAAGTCGTCCAGACTTGACGGGGAAACGAATCTCCCCTATCCTCACCCCGTGCCCGTCCCCTACCGCCTTCCTCCCCGCTGGCTCTCCTACGACCCCCTCCTCCTCTTCCCCGCCCTGACCGAGGCCGAGGCGACCCTGCTCGCCCTCTCCGGCCTGCCCTTCCAGCGCAGCTGGGCCGAAGCGCTCCAGGAGGTCCAGTTCAAGCGCGAGGTCGCGGGGACCTCCCGCATCGAGGGTGCCGACTTCACCGAGCGCGAACTGGAGGCCGCGCTCCTCCCCTCCCCCGCCGGCCTCGAGACCCGATCCCAGCGCCAGGCCGCCGCCGCGGCGGCGACCTACCGCTGGATCGCCGCCCTCCCCCCGGATCGGCCGGTGGACGGCCCCCTCCTCCTCGAGATCCACCGACGCATGGTGACGGGCTGCGACGACGATCACTGCCCTCCGGGGATCCTGCGCGGCGCCGGGCAGAACGTGCTCTTCGGGATTCCCCGTCACCGCGGGGTCGAGGGGGGGAGCCCCTGCCGGACGGCCTTCGCCGGACTCGTCGAGGCGCTCCGCACGGAGTTCCCCCGTCATCCGCCGCTGCTGCAGGCGCTGGCGCTCCACTACCACCTGGCGGCGATGCACCCCTTCCTCGACGGGAACGGCAGGACGGCCCGGGCCGCGGAGGCCCTCCTCCTTCAGCGCCTGGGACTCCGGGACGTGCTCTTCATCCCGCTGTCGAACTACTACTGCGAGGAGAAGGCGGGTTACCTGCGTGCGCTGGCCGCCTCCGCGGAGGCGGCCCACGACCTGACCCCCTTCCTCCTCTTCGGCCTTCGCGGGGTGGCGGCCCAGTGCCGGCGGCTCTCCGGGGAGATCCGGGGCCACCTGGCGCGGGCGCTGTTCCGGAACACGATGACCGACCTCTTCGGGCGGCTGGAGACGCCGAGGAAGCGGGTGCTCGGGGAGCGGCATGTGCGGGTACTCGACCTCCTGCTCGAGGAGGGGACGATGGCGCTCGGGGACCTGGAGCGGCGGTCGGCGCACCTCTACCTGCTGCGGAACCCGGGGAAGGCCCTGCGGCGGGACCTCGTTCACCTCGCGGCCCTCGGGGCCCTCGGCGTGGAGGAGCGGGAGCCTGCGGAGGAGTCGCGGATCTCGGTCCGCATCGACTGGCCGGCGCGGATCACGGAGACGGAGTTCCTCCGGCGGGTGAGGGAGTTCCCGAAGGCCCGGGTGCACGGGTTCCTGTCGGCGGAGGGGTGAGGGGAGGCGCACCGGTGGGTGCGATCGGGCCTGCAGTGGGCCCCGGCCGCCCCGCCCCCGTGCCGTCGACCTGAAGTAGGATCCAGGGCGTCCGCGAACGGGAGGACGCCATGATGCGATCTCCGGCGAAGGGACTCGCCGCGGCGCTCCTCCTTCTCCTCCCGGCGGGCGACCGCCCCGCGGGGGCGGACCCGGCGCCGGAGGCCGCCGCCCCCTCGCTCCGCATCACCGAGGTCTCCCACGAGACCCGCTCCGGCCGGCTCCGGGGGAGGTTCGACGTGCGCGTCCGGCTCCCGGGAGCGGAGGCGGGGCCGGTGCGGTTCCGATCGGGGACCCTCGACCTCGAGGTCCCGGGGAAGGGCCGCACGGTCCTCCGGGAGGCGGCGCGGACGATCACGGCGACCGCGCGGCGGGTCGGGGGCGGGCTCGACCTCCGGCTCCGGGGATCGACCCGGGACTGGGGCGGGGGACTCTTCGCGGACGAACTGCTCTGGTACGACGCCTACGACGCCCGGGAGGTGCGCCGGGTCGAGGTGACCGCCGGCGGGAGGACCCGGGTCTTCGCCCTCGGCCTGTCGGTCCGGGTGCGTCCGTGGTCACCGGACTGGGAGCAGTACGGCATCGACGTCGCGGCGGAGGGGCTCCCGATCCCCGGGGAGGGCGAGGCGTTCCCGCCGGTCGTCCGGATCCACGCCGCCTCCCCGAACCGCCGATGGAAGGGCCGGGTCGCGGGATGGGCGCTCGCCTCGGCCGGGGAGCCCGTCCTCTCCGCCTCCCTGGAGGGCGAGCCGCCCCGGGAGTTCGACCCCGCCGGGACCCTGGAATCCGACTTCGACGGGACTCCCGTCCGGATGGCCTGGTTCGACCGGGCGGTCCCGGCCCCGGAGGGTCCCCACCTCTGGACCGTACGGGCCACCGACCCGGCGGGGAGGTCGGCCCGGGATCGGATCTCCTTCGAGGCGCCCCGCCCCGCGCGGCCCCTCCGGATGGACGCCTATCTCCAGGTGCTCGAAATCCGGGAGGACGGCCTCGTCTGGGCCTGGGGGGAGAACGACCTCGGCGAGGTCGGGGACGGGACGGCGCGGAAGCCCTTCTCCCCGGCCCCCCTCGCCGGCATCGAGGGGGCGCGGTCCGTGGCCGCGGGTTTCGGCTTCTCCCTCGCGGTGGACGGGCGCGGGAACGCCTGGTTCTGGGGGACCCTGATGATTCCGCCCCCCCGGAACGCGGAGGGACGGCCGCTGGGGAATCCCTGGCCGCAGCGGCTCGACGGGATCCCCCCGGTGCGGGCGGCGGCGGCGGGAGGGTGGGACCACGCGGTCCTCCTGCTGGAGGACGGGACGGTGCGCGCCTTCGGCTCGAACCGGTACGGGAACCTGGGCGACGGGACCATGGAGGACCGGAGCCGCCCGGTGCGCGTGAAGGGGCTCGACCGGATCGTGGCGGTGGACGTCATGTACGAAACGAACGTCGCCCTCCGCAGGGACGGGACGGTCTGGACGTGGGGGGGCGTGGACCCCTGGGACGCGGAGGATCCCCGCGTCCCCTCTCGCGTGGAAGGGCTTCCCCCCTGCACGGCGGTGACGTGGAGGCTGGCGCTGGACGGGGAGGGGGGCGTCTGGAACCTGAGGGGCGACGCGGCAGGGGTGGACGGGGCGGGCCCGTCCCGGAGCCGGGCCTTCCCCGTCCGCGTGGACGGCCTCCCCCCGATCCGGGCCATCGCCTCGTCGGACAGCCACGATCTCGCTCTCGACATCGAGGGCCGCATCTGGGCCTGGGGAGTGAACGACAGCGGGCAGCTCGGGGACGGGACCGCGGAGTCCCGCACCGTCCCGGTCCAGGGCCCCGACCTCGGCGGGGTGGAGTCGATCTGCGCCGCCCCCTACGGGTCCTTCGCCGTCCTCGAGGATGGATCCCTCTGGGGCTGGGGCTCCGTCGCCGATGTCGGCACCATCGGGGATTACGGGACGCCCCCCCTCCTCATGCCGCGCGACCACGTCCCGGGGCACTTCCCGCTTTCGGTGGCGAGTCCGGGCCTCCGCCCTCGTCCCCGGCCCGGGAGGCGGTGAAGGCGGTCGCGTCCTGCCGCCCCTCCCGGTTGCAGGGAGGCGTCCCGGCTCCGGAAGGTGGCCGGTCGTCAGCCGGTCCCGGGCCGAGGCCAGGGATGGAGGGCCGAATCGCGCGCCCCTCCATCCCGGTCCCCGCCTCCCTCATCCGCCCCCGGACCCGCCCCCGCCGAGGTCCCCCATCAGCCCCTCCAGCTCCAGGGCCACCGCCCCGGCCCCCGGAGGCCGCTCCGCGGGGTCCTTCCGGAGGAGCCGGAAGACGAGGTCGGAGAGCGCGGCGGGGACGGCGGGCGGCAGGGGGGCGGGGGTGCGGTTGCGGACGTCGAGGAAGAGGGCCATGAGGTTCGTGCCCCCGTGGGGCGGCGCCCCCGCGAGGCACTCGTAGAGGACGCCGCCGAGGGCGAAGAGGTCGGAGGCCGGCCCGACCTCCCCGCCCCAGGCCTGCTCGGGGGCCATGTAGAGCGGCGTCCCCACGACCATGCCCGACAGGGTGAGCCCCTGCTCCCGCACCCCCTTGGCCACCCCGAGGTCGGTGATGACGGGGCAGGTCCCCCCCACCAGCATGATGTTCTCCGGCTTGAGGTCCCTGTGGAGGAGGGAGGCCCGGTGGATCGCCTCCAGCCCCCGGGCGATCCCGAGCGCGACGGAGGCCGCCTCCGCGGGTTCGAGGGCCCCGCGGCGCAGGATGTGCGTGGAGAGCATGGGGCCGTCGAGGAAGTCCATCACGAGGAAGGGGACCTCCCCCGCCTCGCCGATGCCGAGGACCCGGACCACGTTCTCGTGGCGGATGCGGCGGAGGGCCATGGCCTCCCGCAGGAACCTCTCCCCGAGGACGGGGTCGGAGCGGTGCTCCGACTTGAGCACCTTCACCGCCAGCGGCTCCCCCGAGGCGGACCCGCGGGCGCGCAGGACCACGCCGAAGCGGCCGGACCCGATCCGGCCGAGGACCTCGACCGGCCCCCGGATCCCCTGGGCGGCGAGGAAGGAGCCGGTCTCGAATCCGGTCGGGACCTCGGCGGCGTGGAGGGAGTGGAGGTCGCCGAAGAGGGCGGCCAGCGCGGCGGCGCTGCCGCGCCGCCGGGCGGGATCCGGCTCGAGGGCGGCGGCGAGCGCGTCGGCGAGGACCCGGGGGACGGGGGAGGCGGCCGGGGTCCCGGCGCGCCCCGCGGGTCCCGCCGCGATGGTCTCCCGGAGGGACCCGGGCGGCGCCCCCGGGGCTGGGGTGGTTCCGTGGATCCAGTGGAGGAAGAGGGCGGCGAGTCCGTAGAGGTCGCTCGCCTCCGTGGGGCGCTCCCCCCGGCGCTCCTCCGGGGAGGAGAAGGGGCCGAGGCCCCGCACCGCCTCCCGCAGCGGCCAGATCCCCGCGGCGAGGTCGGCGCTCTTGACGAGGTTGGTGAGGAGGGTGTCCCCGCGGTCGTCCACGAGCACGAACCCCGGGGAGAGGCGGCCGTGGAGGAAGCCGCGCTCGTGGAGGTAGGCGAGGGCGTCCGCGACGTGGGAGGCGATGCGGGCGGCGTCGGAGAGGTCGAAGGGGCCCCGCTCGGCGAGGATCTGGTCCGTGGGCCGGGCCGGGACGAGCGGGTGGACCGACCAGAGGGCGCCCTCCTCCTCGAAGGCGTCCAGCGTCTTCTGGATGTAGGGGTGCCGGAGGCCGGCGAGGTGGCGCTGCTCGCGGAAGAAGGTGGCCCGCTGGTCCTCGGCCCGGGCGGGGTCGGGCGCGAGCCTCCGGACGAGGAGCTCGTTCCCGAGGACCGGGTTCCTCGCCCGGTGGAAGGTGCTGGGGCCGGAGGCGAAGACCACCTCGCCGAGTTCGTAGCGGGTCATGGACGGGATCCTCCCGATGAGGGCGCCCCCTCCCGGGCGGGAGGGGTGGTCAGGGGAGGGTAGGGAGCGGGCCCGGAACCGGAAGAAAGGGGGACGGGGGATGCCGTCGCCCGACGGGCGACGGAGTTCCACCGGGCGCCCCCGGCCACGCGAGGAGTCCTTCCGCGGCGACCGCCTCGTGGCAGGCGTCCCGGCCGCCGGAGCCGGGCGATCAGCGCGAGGGACGGTCGCCTCCCGCGGGTACAGACCCGTCGGGGCCAGAGGCCTACGCTCCGCGGGAAGTCGCGGCGAGCAGGCACCTCAGGCCGAGGTGGAGCCCCTGGATCGGAGGCGCCCCGGACCCGTGCGCGCCCACCACGGGGAGTCCGAGGAGGGCCCGAGGGGAGGAAGGTCCGGAACCCCTGGGGCGCTTGGCCCTCCTGGACACGGGAGCCTCGGCGACCTTCCTGCTTCCGCGGACCTTCGCCCGGCTGGGAGCCCAGCCGATGGCCTCCTCCTCCCTGCCAGACGCGGTAGGGAGGGGGGAACTCGACCAGCGATGGATGGACGCGCCTGGGCCACCCGGAGTCCAGGTGGCCTCCTTACCCGACCGCACCGTCTCTCCCTTCCCGGTCCGGGGCATCTGGGTGGTCTGCTGAGGGTCCCTCTCGAGACAGCGATGGCTTGACAGAGTTATGTTTTTTGTGCAGAATGTGCCTCTGAGAGGCACGAAATGCGCACGAAAGATAATAACCGGCTGAAGACCCTGGGCCCCCGGGCGGCGCGCCTCGTCGCGACCCTCCATGAGCGCGGGCGCCCCCTCTTCACCCTGAAGGACGCCGCCGCGGCCTCGGGCCTGGGCATGGCATCCGCCCGGTCCCTTCTCCGGAAGCTGGTCCATCGGGGCGTCGCGACACGACTCCGCCCGGGCCTCTTCATCCTCGTCCCCTTCGAACTCGGTCGCGCGCGGGAGTACCTCGGGAACCCCTTCGTGGTGGCCCGTGAACTGGCCGGCGGAAGGCCCCACTACCTCTCGCACGCATCCGCCATGGACATCCACGGGATGACCACGCAGCCGCAGCTGATCGTCTTCGTGACGTCCCCCCGTTCGATTCGGCGATGCACGGTCCTCGGAACGGAGTTCCGCTTCGTCCGCTGCAAGGAGCGGGACCTCTTCGGGACCGTCGAGCGCCCGGTGGACAGGAAGGACAAGGTCGTCACCAGCGACCTCGAGCGGACCGTCCTCGACGGCCTCAAGCAGCCGGAACACTGCGGCGGCGTCACGGAGGTGGCGCGCGGGCTCTGGATGCGAAGGTCCGACATGGACCCCGAGCGAATCGTGGACTACGCCCTGCGCCTCGACGTCGGCGCCGTTGTACGCCGCCTCGGGTTCCTCATGGAGACCTACGGCATCGGGGATTCGGGGGTCCGGGACCGCCTGCGCCGCCGCCTCACCGCGACCTACAGCCCGCTCGATCCCATCCTGCCCGCCGAGGGGAAGCTCCTCCGCCGTTGGCGGCTCCGGCTGAACGTCCTCCCGGAGGAGCTCCAGGCGGTGGTGGGGACCTGACCGGTGATCCCCGCGCGCGACCTCTCCCTGCTCTCCAACCGCCTCGCGGCCGGCGGCCGCCGGCTCCCCGAGACCGTCCTGGAGCGGGACTACTGCCTCGCGTGGTTCCTCGTCGCGCTCGCCCGCACCCCGCTCCGGGAGGCTCTCGTGTTCAAGGGCGGGACGGCGCTCAAGCGCTGCTGGTTCGGCGACTACCGGTTCTCCGAGGACCTCGACTTCACCCTCGCCCGGGAGATGGACTTCGAGACCCTGAAGGCGAGACTGGAACCCGTGTACGCCGAGGCCGCGCGCGCGACGGGGGCCGTCTTCCGCTTCCCGCAACCGATGCAGTGGCCGACGTGGATGTTGAGCTGGGCCGTCGCCGCGACCACGGGCGGGATCTCGGTCTGGTACTGCGCGTGGACGGCGCCCTCGGCCAGGGACCCCCTACACCAACCCCAGGACTCCGGCAAGGTCGCGTCGAGGAACCGGTCGATATGCGCGAGAACCGCACGGTGCTTCCCCTCGTGGTCGCGCTTGCGTCCGCGGGACCTCGGGTCGAGCTTGAGAGAATCCCGCCAATTCGGAGCCGCAGGCCGACGCATCGCCCTCTTCAACTCCTCGATCACCTTCTCCACCGCGCCAACTCTCACTTTTAGAGCGCGAACCCCGGGGCCGGTCGGCTCGGCGTCGGCCATGACCATTCATCATCAGATCACGCCGCACGA
This sequence comes from Planctomycetota bacterium, assembly GCA_023150535.1. Taxonomy (GTDB): domain Bacteria; phylum Planctomycetota; class JAJSAM01; order JAJSAM01; family JAKLKS01; genus JAKLKS01. Next base: position 4,002 of record JAKLKS010000084.1, on the reverse strand, counting down.
TTCCACCCCGATCAACAGGTGCGATCTACCGCACAGAAGGAACCAACGGCCCTCACTTGCGCGATAGGGAACCTACGGTCCAATTCCCATAAAGGGAGGGTCACCTAGATTGCAGCCCGTTCCACTCACGGATTCTAGCGCATAGCTCTTCCATCCTCGCATTGAGATCCAACACCCCAGACAGAACCCTGCGGTTAAGAAGCGGAAGTACCTTCCGGGCGAATGCTACCTTGTCACGGAAGACAACCTTGCCATCCACACCGACCTTCCCCTTCATAAACCCCTCGATTTCCTCGTACGGGGACATGTCTCGCTCCATTGGCGTGGCGCACATGGACCGCAGCACAGAGCTCGGAATGTAGTTCTCGATCTCTCTTCCGGTCGTGATCCACCCGTAGCACCTTCCGAAGAAGAGTCACTGTCCACCAATACCGCAGCGTTACGGTTGACCCTCAAGAGCGAGATGAGCTCACCTGTGCCCTCATCAGGGTCTCTCCCATCAAGATGAGCAATTAACCTGCCCCCGTACATGACACACTGATAATGGGCCCCCTCTCGCAACTCACCATCGGTCCACAGTTCAATCCAGCGATTCACGTACATCCTATCAGTCGGGCCCTCCACCCATATTACCCCATTGGATTGGAGCAGATCACTGGCTCGGACTCCTATGTCGTCCAGAATGCCCACCTTCTCCAGGTAACTAGCGACAGGCGCCACTGTCGCCGAAACCCCACTATGAGATACATGCAGGATTTGGGAGTCACTTGCCCCAGCGAAGAAGTCGATGATGGCGCTGGAGTGAGTAGTGATGAACATCCTCGAGTTGGTATTTTTAGCTGTTTTCAGCAAAAACGCCATCAACCTCCTCTGAACTGCTGGATGAAGGTGACTTTCGGGCTCCTCAATTCCGAACACATACTTATCCAGGCTCTTCCCTTCGACAGTCGGAACAAGGTGGATCAGCGCTAGAATGTGAAGCAGCGTCTTGATTCCGCTGCCAGAACTCGACAATGGGACAGGGCCCTTTCCTTCTTCCGTCAGGTACACTTCCGCGGTCTGAGAAGCCAGTCGCACTGAGATCTGAGAGAAGCGCAGTTCTGGCGCTACCATTTCATTCAGATCGCGGGTTAGGAGTGCCAAGTGCGGCAGCCTCGCTGTACTGGAATCCAGCGCGAAATGCCGATAAATGCTCGTAACTCCACTTCCATCAGGAGAGACCGCGGCTCCATCCCCACCTTCCCGCTTGACATCTCGCTCTGCGAGAACCCTTCTGAAACTGAGCCCACGCATTGGGAACTGCATCGCCTTCACTAGCTCGACCTGCAACTTCTTGGCTACAGCCTCATTGTCAATCTCCATTTCTGGCTCGATGGTCTTGAACAGTGCTTTCCCGTCCTTGTTAAGGCCAATAGTCAATGGGCGCCCTATCAGAGCGTCTCCGAAGTGGCGGTGCGTAGGACCAGGGATACCACCACCTGATGCACTGCCTGAGAACACCTTGGCCACCACATCCGAATCAATGTCCTTCGTGAGAAGCACCTCAGGAACTTTCCCCATGTGCCCTAGCCCGTCAAAGTCCCTTGGAACACAGGAATACTCTACGAGGTCTAGCAGTGCTGACTTCCCTGCATTGTTCCGTCCAACAATGACGTTGACTGGGCTGACACTTGTCAACCCCTGCGGCTCATCTCCAAAGCACTTGTAGTTTCTTGCCAATACCCGAATGGTGCCCATAGCTCTTCCTCCTCTGTCCCGAGAGGATAGAGTCTTGGGTTCGATGGAGAGAGCGGAATTCCACCATGCTCACGATCACCATGAAGCTCGACAAGAAGCGCAGCACCGCCTCGAAGTACGAGAACCACACCGCCGGGGTGGTCATCGAGGCGCAGGCCATCGAACTCCATCCACCTGGCGGGGCCGGCGGTTCTTGCTCCGGGGGATGACGACCACCCCCCGCCCGAGGTCCACGTCCCGCCGGGTCAGGGCGCTGATCTCCCCGGCGCGGAGCCCCGCGTCGAGGGCCACGAGCACCGGGACCCGGAGCCACCCCGGGAGCGCCGCCATGAGGCGCGCCTCCTCGTCGGCCCCGAGGTAGGGCATGGCGCGCAGGCGCTCCTTCCCCCGCTCCACCTTGAGCGCGGGGTTCTCCCGGGCGAGGCCGCGGCGGACGGCGAGGCGGAAGAGGGAGGAGAGGAGCGAGAGGTAGCGGTTGCGGGTCGCGCCGGAGAGCCCCCGCCGGCTCTCGAGGCCGTCGAGGACCTCGCCGAGATCGGCGACGGTGACGCTCCCGATGGGCCGGTCCCGCAGCGCCGGCACGAGGACGCTCTCCATGGCCGTGAGCGCCGAGGCGAAGGTCGTCGGGCTCCACCGCCCCTCCGCCCACTCCTTCCACTTCGGGAAGAAGCGGCCGAAGGTCACCTCGGTGCGGACCGTCGGGACCCCGAGGAGCTCCTCCCGCTCGAGACGGCGGCGCTCGCCATGGATCCAGTCCTCCGCCGCCTCCGCGGACGTGAACCCGCCGCGGTGCACGAAGCGCCCCTGATGCTTGAAGCGGGCGTAGAAGCCCGGCCGGTCACTTCGCTGGTACACCTGTCCACGGCTGGCCATCGGCACACCTCCGGCGCCCGCGAAAAAGGATCGCACCGGTGAAGGCGTGTACCGTTGGCGTGACCGCGGAAGTGCCGCAAGCGATCGCTGTGGTCATCCACAGGTGCCGCTTGACAGGGGGGATTTTCCGGCCGGCCTTCGCAACACCCGGTGGAACCGCGGGTTGCGTCAGCGCCGGCACGTCTGGCGGGAGCGCATGGAAATCGAATCCACCCAGCCCTTATGAGGGGCTGCACCGGTTTTGAAGACCGGGGGGGCCACCAGGCACCCTTCCGCTCCCGCGGAGCCGTTCAACATGGGCGCCGGCATCCTACGCCCCCCGGTCGCCTTCCTCCAACCTCCCCCCGGCGGCCGGGCGGCCGGGGAGTCCCCGGCGCAGGGCGACGGCGATGAAGTCGGCTTGCTGCACCGACGCCCCCCCCGCGTGGAGAGCCACCATCTCCCCCCGCCGATCCACGGCGTAGACCGCGTGGACGGGCGTCCCCTTCCCACGGTGGGGAGGCACCCCTCCTCCGGGCGTCCGCAGGAACGCGACCTTGGACCGGGGGAATCGAACCCCGGGCTGGAAGGTCCGCACCCCCTCCAGGGGCCGATCGAGGGGAGGGTTCCAGGGGAAGCCCGCGCCGCGCACCTGCACGCGGCCCCCCGCCACCCGGAACACCTCGACCCCCAGGAGATGATGGAGCTGCAGGAGCGAACTCAGGATCAGGGCGACGGCGAAGGCCCCTTGGAGGACCCGCCCCAGGAGGATCAGATTCTCCCCCCTCCCGTCCCGGAGGGCGTCCCCGCCCCCGAGGGCGCCCGCGGCCATCGCGGCCCCCACGAGGAAGAAGACGAGGAACATCAGGAACCCGCCACGGGAGGCCCGCCGCCAGGTCACCTCGATCCCGCCCTCCCACTCGCGGACCCGGATCCCGGGGGGAGGAGGAGGAAGGGCCCCGGGAGCGGCGGGGGCCGTGCCGGGCCGGGGGGGAGGGGTGGCCGGCAGGGCCGCGCCGAGGTCCTGGACCGTCCCGCACCCGGCGCAGCGGTGGAGGCCCGCCGCCCCCACCACCGCCGGAAGGGGTGCGCCGCACCCGCAGGATTCGCCGCCTCCGCCCATGGCGCCCCGTCCTC
>JAKLKS010000084.1:0-266 GCA_023150535.1 Planctomycetota bacterium | reverse complement strand
GGCGGGATTCTCCGCGCGGGGCGCCCACCCCGTCAAGAGCAGGGCTTCCGCTTCCACCCCCGGCGGCCGGCGGGCCCCGCGCCTTCCGGTGCGGAAGGTCCGCCCGGTACACTCCCCGCATGCCCCCCCCGCGCCCCTTCCTCCCCGCCCTCCTCCTCCCCTTCCTCGCCGCCTGCGCAGCGCCGACGAGGACCATGGAATCCGCCGCCGACTTCCACGCCCGGTTCGAGCGGAACCTCCGGAACACCCCGTCCCACTCCTTCACC
>JAKLKS010000083.1 GCA_023150535.1 Planctomycetota bacterium | reverse complement strand
GCCGTTGAGACGGCCCATCAGATCGAACGCGAAGAACGACAACCCCACGACCGGTGCGTCGCTCGACGAGCCCAGCGCGCGCCATGTCGTCGTGTCGCGCGAGAAGAAGACCACGTAGCGCGGCTCGTAGTCGGGGTAGGACATGGCGCGGCCCATGAGCTTCGAGGCGAACTGCCTCGCCTGGAAGTCGAGGGCCGCGAGCAGGGCCTTCCCCGCCCTCCGGTCCCCGATGGCCCTCACCGCCGCCAGCGAGGCGAGGAAGACCGCGTCGTTCCCGTCGGCGAGCCCCTTCTCGAGGAAGGGGAGGGCCTCGGGGCTCCCGATGCTCCCGAGCGCCTTCGCCGCCGCCGCGCGCACGTCGTCCGCCGCCTTCCCCGCCGCCCCGAGCCGGGCGCCGAGCGGCTTCACCGCCTCGACGTCCCTCCCCTCCGCGAAGGCCGCGGCCGCCGCCTCCGCCTTCCCCCCGCCGAGGTCGATGTCGGCCAGCAGGCGCCTGCGCCGCTGCTCGGGCTTCTCGGCCGCCGCGTCGGGGTCCGGGGGCTCGGGGTCGCCGAGGTAGTGCCTCTCCTCCTTCGTCGGCTTCGCGAGGAAGGAGGAGCGGATGGAATCGTCCCGCCGGAAGGCCCTCCCCTTCCCGACGGCCAGCCGCTTCACCTCGAAGAGGGCGGCCATCTCCGCGAGGACCTCCTCGGGGCAGCCGTGGCCGACGCCGTCGAGCTCCGTGTAGACGAAGTCGTTCCCGTTGGAGAGGAGCGTCTTCGCCGCGGCGCGGTCGGAATCCACCCCCACCACGTTGTCGTCGGACCCGTGGAAGACGTAGACGAAGGTCTGGGTGTCCTTGAGCCGCCCCGCGTCGGGCCCCCCGCCGCCGGCCATGGGGGCGAAGGCGGCCCACCGCTCCGCCCACTTCGGGCCCCAGTACCAGGCGCCGAACCCGCCCATGGAGTGGCCGGTCAGGTAGACGCGGTTCAGGTCCACGTTGTAGAGGAGCTGGAGCTCCTCGAGCAGGGCCTCGAGGAAGACCTCGTGGACCGGGGCCGCCCAGGAGCCGAAGAGCGCGGTCGGGCAGGCCGCGAGCCAGCCCCTCTGCTCGGCGATGCCGGTGTAGAAGTTCATGGCCGAGGGCCCGCTGCCGACGACCTTCTCGCCGTCCTTGCCGCCCCGGCCGCCCCCGTGGAGCCCGAGGAGGAGCGGCGTCGGCCGGAGCGGGTCGTAGGAGGAGGGGACGAACATCGTGTACTTCACCCCCTCCTCGCTCTTCACCCGGTCGGATCGGAAGGTGAGCGGCACGTCGTCGGTCCGCCCCCGGGGGCGGCGGCCGCTCCGCCAGGCGCGCTCGAGGAAGGAGCCGGGGAGGGAGAGGTCGTGCTCCCGCTTCATGCGGTCGAAGAGGACGGCCCGCGTGGCGGGGTTCTCCGCGGCGAGGTACTGCGCGAGGAGTCCGCCGAGCGCCGGGTTCGCCTTCCCGTTCCGCCGCAGCACCTCCTTGAGGCCCGCGGGGCCGAGGGCCGCCTTCGCCGGCTCGAAGGCGGGGTCGGCCTCGAGCGCCCGCTCCCACTCGCGGGCGGCGAGGTCCTTGAGCTTCCTCTCCTCGCACCAGCGGGCCAGCGCCTCGTGGTCGGCGGCCGTCCCCTCGCGCGCCTCGAAGGCGCGCCGGCAGTACTCCTCCTCGGGGGTCTCCGAGGGGCGGGCCTTCTCCGTCTTCAGCTTCGACTTCGGGTGGCGCTCCACGCCCCACTTCATGGCCCGGTTGGTCGAGTTGTAGGGGTTGACGACGATCTCGTCCCCGTCCTCCCACCAGGTGCAGCGCACCGGCTTCCCGCCGACGACGAGGATGTCGGCCGCGGCGGGCGCGGCGAGGAGGAGGAGCAGGAGCGGGAGGAGGCGGCGGGGGCGCATGGAATCCCGATTGTACCTCCGGCCGGGAGCCCCCCCGGCCGCGGGGGGATCGCCGCGCCCCCCCGCGACCGGGACCCCCGCCGGGCCCGCGGCCCGCCCGCGGAGGGGTCCCCCGCCTCCCCTCCCCCGCGGTACCATGCCCCCATGAGAGCCCTTCCCGCCGCCGCGCTCCTCCTCCTCGCCCCGCTCCTCGCCCCGCCGGCCCTCGCCGCCGAGACCTTCGACTTCGTCCGCGTGTTCGAGCCCGCCGCGAAGGGCTCCGGCGCCTGGGGCGGCCGGTTCACGGCCCGCTCCACGGACCGGGAGCTGGTCGGCCTCGCCGTCGTCGGCGACTGGTGGGACGGGCCCGGGGACCCGCGGGTCGGGGACCCGAAGCTCTCCGCCATGCCCGGGGTGGTCTACGAGGTGAAGAGGGGCGAGGGCCCCTGGGTCGCCCTGCCGCCGGCGGACCGGGACCTCCGGCTCGTCGTGCGCGCGGCCGCGCCCGCGGAGGCGAAGGGCCTCCTCGGCGGGAGCCCCGACGGCGAGTGGTCGGTGCGCCAGGTCGCGGGGGGGGCCTTCCCCCGCGCGCTCCGGGTCGAGCTCACCTGCCGCGGCGACCGGCTCCTCGTGAAGGACCTCCGGGTGAAGGACCTCCACCTCCCCGATCTCGACCCGAAGCCGGTCGTGGGGAGGCCCTGGATCCCCGACCGCACGGAGAACCGCACGCTGAAGCCCGGGGACGCGGTCGCCGCCGTCGTCCTCGTCGAGAACTGCGGGGCGAAGAGGACGAAGGAGGTCGTGGTGGAACTCCTCGTGGCCCCCGCCGGGAAGCGGCAGGGCAGGAGGATCGACCACGCCCAGGTCCCCGCGCTGGAGCCCGGGGCGACCGCCGAGGTGAAGGTCGCCGGGCGGCTCCCCGAGGACATGGTGCTGGAGGGGAACGCCGGGGAGATCGTCGCCGTGGTCGATCCCCAGGGCATGGTGCAGGACGTCGAGACCTGGAACAACGCCCTCTCCCGCGCCTTCCGCACGACGCCCCCCGAGGAGAAGGGGAAGCTCCCCGACGACCTGCGGCACCGGTAGCCGCGGCCCCCCCCTCCGCCGGGGGGGGGGCCCGGCCTCACGGGATCCGCAGCGTCACCCGCTTCTCCTCGCCCGCCGCGAGGGTGAAGGACTCCTCGACCGTCCTCCCCTCGCCCGCGCTCGCGCGCACCCTCCAGCTCCCCGCGGGGAGCCCGGCCCGCGTCCAGGTGCCGTCCGTGCCCGTCGCCGCCCCGCCGAGGAGGTCCGGGATGTCCTCCATGGACATGCGCCGCGTCCAGGGGTTCCCCTCCGCGTCGAGGACCTCCACCCCCGCCCCCGCCAGCGGCCCGCCGCCGGGGCCGAGCACCGTCACCCGCAGCGTCGCCGCGCGCGGGAGCCGGATCACGACCTCCCCGCCGGGGACCTCGGCCCGCGTCTCGCCGGGCGCGTGGCCCGCGGCCTGGGCCTCGAAGCGGAGCGTCCCCGGGGGGGCCCGCAGCGACGCGCGGCCGTCCTCGCCGGTGCGGACCGCGTCGAACTGGACGAGGTTCGTGAGCTCCCGCCCCTCGGCGTCGGAGAGGAAGAGGGCGGCGCCGGAGACGGGGGCGCCGTCGGCGTCGAGCACGCGCACCCTCACCTCCTCCCCCTTCGACAGCACCACCCGGACCTCGGGCCCGTTCTCGACGGCGGCGACCCCCTCCACCCCCTTCGTCGGGAAGCCCTGGGCCTGCACCTCGACGCGGTAGGTGCCGGGCTTCATCTCGCCGATCTCGAAGCGGCCGTCCTCCCCGGTGAAGGCCTGCCCGCCCATGGCCTCGATGGCGCCGCCGATGTCGGAGACGTGGGTGATCGCCTTCCCCTCCTGCACGGCGCGGACGACGGCGCCGGAGACCGGCTCCCCGGACTCGTCGAGGACGACACCGCGGATGGCGTTCTCGGGGAGGCGGATGTCGTGGCGGATCTCCGTGGAGCCCTTCGGCACCTCCAGCGGGTCCCCGCCCCCGGGCCCGCCCCCGAAGTTCGTCTGGACGGAGATGGTGTACCGCCCCGGGTTCACGCCGGTGATGAGGAAGGTCCCGTCCTCCTTCGTGGAGCCCATGGCGAAGCCGCCGCCGCCGGCCATCATCCCCATGGGGCCGCCCCCCGAGGCGGGGAGCATCATGACCATCACGCTCCCCACGGGCTCGCCGCCGCGGGTCACCCTCCCCGTCACGCGGATCCCCTCGCCGAGGCGGTGGTCCTTGCGGACCGTCTTCCCCTCCTCCAGGGTCACCGGCTCCGACTTCATGTTGAGGCCCGCCCCGCCGGCCATGCCCGCGAGGTCCCCCTCCATGACGTAGAAGAGGTAGGGGCCCGCCCCCACGCCGCCGATGCGGTAGCGCCCGGAGGCGTCGGTGGTGGCCATCCGCATGAGCATGGGGACGCGCTGGATCATGACCATGGCGCCGGCCTTCGGGGCGCCGGAGGCGTCGGTGACCGTCCCCTCGATGGCCGCCTCCTCGGAGAGCTCGATGCGCAGCTCCTCCGCCGCGGGCACGGAGATCCCGCGGACCGTCTGGGGGGCGAGCCCCTTGAAGGAGGCCATGAGGCGGACCTTCCCCTCCTCGAGGCCGCGGATCTCGAAGCGCCCGTCGGCCCCCGTCCGCACGGTGGTCCGGGAGAAGCCGCTCATGGCGTTCATCCCCTCGGCGGCCCCGTCCACCTCGTCCTCTATGTCCTCGAAGGCGCTCCCGTCGAAGCCCATGTCGAATTCGCCGAGGAACCCCTCGGCGGGCAGCCGCACCGTGGCCCCGGGCACGGCCGTGCCGTCGGAGCGCCGGACGACGACGCCGCGCAGGACGAGGCCCTCGGGGAGGACGAGGGCGACCTCCGTCTCCTCCCCCGCCGCGACCGCGATCCCGGCCGCCTCCGCGGGGGCGAGCGCGTCGGCGGTGACCTCGACCTTCCAGTTCCCGGGCTCGAGGCCCTCGAGGCGGAACCTCCCCGCGGGGTCCTCGAAGGGGGTCCCCATCATCCCCGCGGCGAAGCGCTCCCAGTCCATGGGGTTCGGCGTCCCGGAATCCCCCTCCCTCGAGGAGTTCACGCGGAAGGAGGTGACCGGCTTCCCGTCGCCGTCGGTGACGGTCCCGGCGATGGCGCCGCCGGGGGCGAGCGTGAGGAGGACCTCCTCCCCGCCCGCCTCGAGGCCCGCGAGGCTCGCGTCCACGAAGCCCTGCATCTGCGCCCGCAGGAGGAAGCCGCCGCCCGAGAGGCCGCCCACGCGGAAGGCGCCGTCCTCCCCCGTCGTCCGCGTCTGCATGACGGGGAGCCCGCCGCCGAAGCGGCGCACGCTCACGGAGGCGCCGGCCACGGGGGCGCCCGCCCCGTCCACGACCTTCCCGCGAATCGCCGCGCCCGCGTCGAGGACGAGGCTCACGACGGTCTCGGCGCCCGGGCCGGTGACGGCGACCTGCTCGGCCCCCCGGTAGTCGGGATGGCTCGCCGTCACCTTCACGGGACCGGGGGCGACGGGGGCGACCCGGAGGACCCCGCGGGCGTCGGTCTTCGCGCCGGAGGCCTCGCGCCGGACCGCGGTGCGGATCATGCCGAGGTTGACGTCGGGGTCCTTCTCGTCGGCGGGGCGGACCTCGACGGAGGCCCCCTCGACGGGGAGTCCGGTGCCCTCCGCCACCACGGTGCCGAGGACGGTCATCCCACCGGCGGGGATCCGGAGGGTCAGCGGCCGTGTGGAAGGGAGGCGCACCTGCCAGGACTTCCATTCGAGCGGGCCGTACTCCACGGTGAGGTTCTGCGCCACCGGGGGCAGCCCCTCGATGCGGAACCGTCCGTCCGTCCCCGTGGTCGCCGCCCCGCCGTTCCAGGGGGGCTCTGCGGGCGGACGCTGGTTCCGCGCCCGCACCTCGGCGCCGGCCACCGGCTTTCCCGCCGCGTCGATGACGACGCCTTCGAGCGAGCAGGCCCTCTCCAGGGCGATGGCCACGGGGGTTCGATCGCCGGCCGTTCCGGGGCGCGGGAATTCGCGTGCGGCGGGGGCGTACCCCGTCGCATTCACCACGAGGGCGAACACCTCCCCGTCGGGGAACTCCAGGAGGCAGCGCCCCCCCGCGTCGGTGGTCCCGGACCGCAGGGCGGGAATGGCGGCGGGGAGCGGGGCGGCCGCGTGGAGCGCGTGACGGGCGATCTCCTCCCGCGGTTGGAGGTGGAGGGAGGCCGCGGCTCCGGCCACGGGCTGACCGGAAAGGTCGGTGACGGTGATTTCGAGGAGGGCGGCGCGATCCGGCGGTCCGGGGTCCAGGGCCGCGCCGGGCGAGGAAGGGGCATCCCCTTCGGCGGCCGGTGGCATCGGCCCTCGGTGACCCGGCGGCACAACGGGTCCCGCCGCCTCCCCGAGGTCCCTTCCGAGGAGGAAGGCCGTCCCCCCCGCGAGGAAGAGGAGGGCCGCCGCCGCAACGGCGACGGCGGCCGCCTTCGATCCCATGGCCATGGCGATCCCTCCTGAAGCGGCGGTGGCGGCGGTGGCGGGAACCGTGGGACCGGGTGCGGGGCCGGTGTCCGGCGGAGAGGGCGCCGACCCCGTTCCCGGCCGTGCGGCGCGGGCGAGGGGGACGAGGAGCGCCATCCAGCGGCGGGCGTCGCCCTCCTCCTCGGAGGTCAGTTTGGCCCGGAGGCTCTCCTGCGCGCGCCGGAGGCGGGACTTCACCGTGTCCGGGGGGACTCCGAGGCGGCGGGACATCTCCTGGGGCGGGAGGTCCTCGAACCAGCGCAGGAGGACGGTGGATCGGAAGGGCTCCTCCAGGGAGAGGACGGCGCGGACGACCCGCTCGTGGGTCTCCGCCTCCGCGACGAGGTCGGCGGGGGAGGGGGCAGGGGAGGGCGAGGGCGCATCCCCCTCGCGGCGTCCGCGGCGATCCTCGGCGCGGCGCGCCTTCCATGCCGTGTTGCGGAGGAGCGTGGCCAGCCAGCCGCGGAGCCCGCGGTCCTCGCGGGGCGGATGCTCGAGGGCGCGGAGCCAGACCTCCTGCTCCAGGTCCGCCGCCCGGGCCTCGTCGAGGACGAGGGAGCGGGCCACCCGCCGCACCCAGTCCCGGTGGGCGAGCAGGGCGTCGATCCCGACGGCGTCCCCGGCGTGTCCCATGCACTAGAGGAAACCCCGGCGGGGGCCCCGGAGGGTCCCGGATTCCCGACGAGTGAGCGGTACGGAGCCATAGCGGTACGGAGCCAGGCTCCCTTTCTTCACCGGCGTCCGCGCTACGGCGCGGACGCCGGTGAAGAAAGGGAGCCTGGCTCCGTACCGCTCACCAGCTCCGCCATGCGGTCGTGGTCGCCCGATCCTCCCCGCCGCGCCGCGCGCCGCGCCAGCGCCTCCGCCGCCGCCAGGGCGACGGCCACGAGGACGAGCCCCGCCAGCACGTCCACGAGCCAGTGGTACCGCAGCACCACCGTGGAGGCCGCCGTCCCGGCCCCGACGACCGCCATGGTCCAGCGGAACCAGCCGCCCACCCGCCAGGAGACGGCGGCGCACAGGAGCCCGAGCACCACGTGGGCGCTGGGGAAGGCGTCGAAGGGCTGGGGCTCGAGGTCCCGGATGAAGTCGTGGACCGGGCCCGTGATCCACCCCCGCGGCAGCGGCTCCGACAGCCCCACGTAGGCGTGCCGCGGCCCCGCCGCGGGCACGAGCAGGTAGAGCATGTAGCAGCCGTGCAGCCCCAGGGCCACGGTGAAGACCGCGCGGTAGATCCGCTCCCGCTCCCCGCGCATCCAGAGCGCCGCCAGCGCGGCCACGGGCATGGCGAAGTAGAGCGCGTAGAAGACCATGAAGACGTCCGCCACGGGCGCCGTCAGGAACCCCTCGCTCCAGCGGGGGACGTCCACGCCGAACCAGTCCCGGTCGAGGTCCGCCAGGACCCCGTCGAAGCGCCGCTCCGGGGGGGCCGCCGACGCCACGAGCCACTGCAGGCCCGAGAAGGCCCCCGTCAGCGCGACCAGCGCCCAGGCGGCGTGGAGGTTCCGCAGGGCCGGCCCCGGCTCCCCGCGGGAGACCCTGTGGGCGAGCCAGGCCGTGGCGGCGAGCAGCCCGCCGTAGAAGAGGACCGCCGTCCCCGCCCCCTCCGCCCCGCGGACCCATCCCCCCAGCCCCATGCAGAGGAAGAAGGAGAGCCCGACCATCTGGACCGCGTCGTGGGCGCGCGCGAAGGGCGACCGGTGGGGCTCGGGGGCGGTCACGCGCTCGCCGGGGCGGGGCCGGGGGCGGCCCCGGCCCTACTCCCCCAGGGCCGTCGCCATGGCGAGGTCGTGGGTGTGGGTGATGGAGAGGAGGATCTTCCCGATGCCGAGGAGGCGCGCCCGATCCTCCGCCTTCCCGTGGAGGTGCACCACGGGCACCCCGTCCCCGTCCGCCAGGACCTCGATGTCCCGCCAGTGGATGCCCTGCCCCCAGCCGGTGCCGAGGACCTTGAGCACCGCCTCCTTGGCGGCGAAGCGCCCGGCGATGTGGATGTGGGCGTCGGGGGCCCCCTCGAAGAGCCCCAGTTCGTCGCGGGTGAAGACCTTCTTCTTGAAGGCCATGCCGCGCTCCGCGAGGAGGGCCCGGATGCGCGCGACTTCCACCGCGTCCACGCCGATTGCCTTCGTGGCCATCCTGGGGGAGCCTCCGGTCCCGGGTCCAACCACCCGTGCAGGGGAGGATAGCCCGGGGGAGAGGCGCCCGCCAAGGATGGCGGAGGGGGGGTCACGGGAGGGGGGGCGGCGGGGAGGAGGAGCGAAGCCGTCCGCCCGGGAGGCCGTCCCGGTGCGGCGTCCCCGCCGGTCGCGGTGACGGAAACGGGTCGGGTACCGTACTGATCAGGTCGGGTACCGTACTGATCAGGCTCCGTACCGATCACCGTCCACCGGGGGGCGCGGGGTGATCCCCCCCCGTGGTACCCTCGCTCCTCCCGGAGCCCGCCGCCCTTGGACGACCTCCTCGCCGATCTCAACGACGCCCAGCGCCGCGCCGTCACCCACGGCGAGGGACCGCTCCTCATCGTCGCCGGACCCGGCTCCGGGAAGACCCGGGTCGTCTCCCGCCGCGTGGCCTGGCTGCTGCGGCAGGGGGCCCGGCCCCGGGAGATCCTCGCCGTCACCTTCACCAACAAGGCCGCCGCCGAGCTGAAGGAGCGGGTCCAGCGCATCGTCCCCGCGGGGGGCCTGTGGGTCGCCACCTTCCACTCCGCCTGCGCCCGCATCCTGCGCGACAACCACGCCGCCCTCGGCTACTCCTCCTCCTTCACCATCTACGACGAGGAGGACCGCCGCCGCACCGCCGGCCGCGTCCTTCGGGAGCTCGGCGTCCCCTCCGAGCGCCTCAGGCCCGCCGCCCTCGTGAAGGCGGTCTCCGCCTGGAAGTCCGCGGGCCTCGATCCCGCGGAGGCGGCGAAGGCCTCCTGGGGCCCGCGGGAGGAGGAGCTGGCGAAGGCCTACGCGCGCTACGAACAGGTGCTGCGCGAGGCGGGGTCCATGGACTTCGACGACCTCCTCCTCAAGACCCACCGCCTCCTCGAGACGAACGCGGAGGTCCTCGGCGCCTACCGCCGCCGCCTGCGGTTCGTGCTCGTGGACGAGTACCAGGACACCAACCGCATCCAGTTCCTCCTCGCCCGGGCGCTCGCCTCCGGGAGCCGCAACCTCTGCGCCACGGGGGACCCCGACCAGTCCATCTACGGCTGGCGCGGGGCGGACATCCGGAACATCCTCGACTTCAGGGAGCACTACCCCGACGCGGCCGTCGTGCGCCTGGAGAGCAACTACCGCTCGACCCGGCGCATCCTCGACGCCGCGGGGCGGCTCATCTCCCGCAACCGGGAGCGCCACGAGAAGGACCTCCTCACCGACGCCCCGGCCGGGGATGAGGTGAGGGTCACCGTCCACGACGGGGCCGACGAGGAGGGGGAGGGGGTCGCGGCGGAGATCGCGGAGCTCCTCTCGGGGGGGATGGCGGCCTCGGACGTGGCGGTCCTCTACCGCGTGAACTCCCGCTCCCGCGCCGTGGAGCTGGCGCTGCGGCGGCGGGGGATCCCCTACCAGGTGCTGCGCGGGGTGGAGTTCTTCCAGCGCGCGGAGGTGAAGGACCTCGTCGCCTGGCTCCGCCTCCTCGGGAACCCCCGGGACGCGGAGGCCCTCTCCCGCGCCCTGCAGGCGCCGCGCCGCGGCGCGGGGGACGGGGCGGTCGAGTCCGTCCTCGCGGCCGCCGCCTCCCGGGGGATCCCGGCGCGGGACGCCCTCCTCCTCGGCGCCGAGGCGGTGGGCGTCCGCGGGAAGGCGGGGAAGGCGCTCGACCGGGCGGCCTCGGACCTGCGGGACCTCCTCGCCGCGCCCGCGGAGGAGGTCGGCCCCCTCCTCGACCGGGTGCTGGCGGCGGTCGCCTACCGGGAGTGGCTGGAGCACCACTGCCCCGAGGACCACCAGGAGCGGTGGGACAACGTGATGGAGCTGCTGGAGGCGGCCCGCGTCCACGACCGCCGCCCCGAGGGGGGCGGCCTCGCCGCCTTCCTCGAGGAGGTCGCGCTCGTCTCCGACCAGGACCGCTACGACCCCTCGGAGCCGAGGGTGAACCTGATGACCCTGCACACCTGCAAGGGCCTGGAGTTCCCGGCGGTGTTCCTCGTGGGCGTGGAGGAGGGGGTCCTGCCCCACGCCCGCTCGGCGAGGGGGGAGTACGGCGAGGACGCGGCGGGCATCGAGGAGGAGCGGCGCCTGCTCTTCGTCGGCATGACCCGGGCGAAGCGGGTGCTCCGGCTCTCGGCGGGGATGCGGCCGGCGGGCTGGACGGGGGGGGCGGAATCCGGCCCCTCGCGGTTCCTCGCGGAGATGGCCGGCGAGGGGGTGGCCCGGGTCTCGAAGGCCTCGGGCGGCGGGGCGGCGGCCGGGGGGGGGAGCCCCTTCTCCCGCGGCGGGGGGTTCCCGTCCCGGGCCGGTCGGGGCGGCGGCGGAGGCGGGGGCGGGGGCGGGGGCGGGGGATGGGCCGCCCGCGCCCGGGCCGGCGAGGACCGGGACGCCCCCTTCTCCTTCGAGCCCGACCCCGCCCCGTCGGAACCCGCGGTCCGCGCGGAGGAGCTCGGCCTCCGCGTCGGCCAGCGGGTGCGCCACGCGAAGTTCGGGACGGGGAAGGTCCGGAGGCTGGACGCCGCCGGGGGCTCCCTCCGCGCCACGGTGGAGTTCCGGGTGGGCCTGAAGACCCTCGATCTAGACTTCACCCGGCTGGAACCCCTGGGAGACGGGTCATGAGCACCGCGAAAGACCCCGGCAAGGGCGCCGAGAAGGCCCACGGGAAGCCCTCCGCGAAGACGCCGGCGAAGCCCGCCGAGGGGCTGCCCGCCAAGATCCTCTCGAAGATCCTCCCGCCCGCGGAGGCGCCGAAGGAGCCCGGGGAGGAGGAGGGCGAGGTCCCGCACCGCGAGACCGCCCCCGCGGAGCACGGGCCGGGCCCGGACCTGCGCCGCCTGACGGAGATCGCCCGCGCGCTGAACTCCGAGCCGGAGCTCCGCCACCTCCTCGACCTCATCCTCGACCGGATCGTGGACATCACCGGCGCGGAGAGGGCCTTCCTCATCCTGCGCAACCCCGAGGGGAAGCTCGAGGTCCGCGCCTCCCGCAGCCTCGACCGCGAGGAGGTGAAGAAGCCCACGGCCAAGGTCTCCCGCTCCATCCTCGTGCAGGCGGAGAAGTCCGGGCGCCCGGTGCTCACCACCAACGCGACCCAGGACCCCCGCTTCGCCGGCTCCGATTCCGTGGCCTACATGAAGCTCCGGGCCGTGGTCTGCATCCCCATGATCATGCGGGGGAGGAGCGTGGGCCTCCTGTACCTCGACCACCGCTTCGAGGAGGGGGCCTTCCAGGGGGTGGACCTCGGCCTGCTGGAGGCCTTCGGCGCCCAGGCCGCCATCGCGCTCGAGAACGCCCGCCTCCTCCAGGAGAACCGGGTCCGGCAGGCGGAGCTGGAGAGGTCCAAGGAGAAGGTCGAGGAGCTGAACCGCGTCCTCCGCGAGAAGGTGCGCCGGCAGAGCGCCGAGCTCGACCAGGTGAAGCAGGTCCTCCGCGAGCGCCACGGGGAGATGAAGCTCAAGTACGCCTACCCCGAGATGATCGGCCGCAGCCGCCGCCACCTCGACCTCCTGCGACTCCTCGACCGCGTCATCGACACGCAGGTCACGGTCCTCATCCACGGGGAGAGCGGCTCCGGCAAGGAGCTGGTGGCGCGGGCCATCCACTACCAGGGCGCCAGGAAGGACGCCCCCTTCGTCTCCGAGAACTGCTCCGCGATCCCGGAGACCCTGCTCGAGAGCGAGCTCTTCGGGTACATGCGCGGGGCCTTCACCGGCGCCGACCGGGACCGCAAGGGGCTCTTCGAGCAGGCCAGCGGCGGGACGCTCTTCCTCGACGAGATCGGGGACATGCCGCCGGAGATGCAGTCCAAGCTCCTGCGGGTGCTGGAGTCGGGGAAGGTCCGCCCCGTGGGGGGGAAGGACCTCATCTCGGTGAACGTGCGCGTCCTCGCCGCCTCCCACCAGGACCTCCGCAAGCTCGTGGAGGCGGGGAGGTTCCGCGAGGACCTCTTCTACCGCCTCGCGGTGATCACGGTGGAGGTGCCCCCGCTCCGGGACCGCAGGGAGGACGTGCCCCTGCTCGTGGAGCGGTTCCTCGACGCCTTCGCCGCGGAATCCGGGGGGCCGAGGCGCGAGGTGGCCGAGGAGGCCATGGCGCTCCTCTCCGACTACGACTGGCCGGGCAACGTCCGGGAGCTGCGCAACGAGGTCTTCCGCGCCTGCGCCCTCTCGGAGAAGGTGATCCTCACGGAGATCCTCTCGCCGCAGATCCGGGAGCGGGCGGTGCCCCGCTCCCTCCCGGCGCGCCTCGACGACCGCCCCCTCAAGGACCTCGTCCGCGACTCCGTGGAGTTCGTGGAGCGGCGGGCCATTCAGGAGGCCCTCGCCCGCACCCAGTGGGTGAAGACCGAGACCGCGCGGATCCTCGGGATCTCCCGCCCGACCCTGGACGCGAAGATCCAGCAGTACGGGCTGGAGAAGCAGGGGTAGCCGGGTCGGGTTCGGTGCGCCGCGGGCGCCGGGCGGCCTTAGAATCGTCCTGACGCTGCATGGGGCCCCGCGGGGGGTGGTCCCCGTCCGGATCCCGGAGGTTCTCCCGCCGATGCTCCCGTCCCCCGGCCGCTCCCTCCTCCTCCTCGCCGCCCTCCTCGCCTCCTCCTGCGGGAAGGAGCCCGCCCCTCCCGGGAAGGGCGCCCCGGGGGCGCCGGCCCCCGCTCCCGCGTCCGCCGCCCCGGCGGGGGACCCGCTGGAGGGGTTCCGGTGGAACCCCGACGACCTCCTGGCGGACCCCTCGGAGTTCGTCGCCCAGCCCGGCACCGGGAACTCCTGGCTGGAGGGGGTGGTCGAGGGCCCCGACGGGAAGCCCCTGTCGGGCGCCGACGTCGAGGTGACCGCCCTCCCCTACGGCGAGGTCCCCGCCCACCCCCTGGTCCACGCCCGGGCGAAGGCCGGCCCCGACGGCCGCTTCCGGGTCGGCCCGGGGCCGACCCCCTGGACCGGCATCGGCGTCCTCCACGCGGAGGCCCCCGGCTTCTCCCGGACCTCGCTCGTCAACCGCGCCATGGCCGCCCCCGGGGAGCCCTGGGCGGAGCCGGGAGTGGAGGCCCGCATCCGCCTGCGGCCGGGCATCCCGGTGAAGGGGGAGGTCCGCGGCGAGGACGGGGGGCCGCCGGACGCCCCCGTGACCCTGTGGATCGTGGGGCGCAGCCAGTTCTCCCTCGTCCGGGAGACCGACGCCGCCGGGGCCTTCTCCTTCACCGCCCCCGAGGGCCCCCTCTCCGTGACCGTCATGGAGGGGGCCCACCCGATGACCGCGGCCCGGCTGGCCGTGCAGCCGGGGGTGGACAACTTCGTCCAGGTCCCGGTGCGCCGGGGGAGGGACGTCCCCCTCCGCGTCCTCGACCAGGAGACCGGGAAGCCCATCCCCGGGGCGGTGCTCCGCACCTACTACGGCCGGAGCACCGTCGAGCGCACCGACGGGAAGGGGGAGTTCCTCCTCCGGAAGTACTGGTTCACCGCCTTCCAGGCCCGGGCGCCGGGCTACGCCGCCCGGTTCAACTACATCCCGGAGGACGTCGGCACGCCCCGCAACCCGGTGATGGAGGTGCGCCTGCCGCGGGGGTTCGTCGCCCGGGGGAGGATCCTCGACCTCGACGGCCGGCCCCTCCCGGGGCTGCGGACCCACTGCTTCGCGAAGGACGTCGCGGGGAACTGGCTCGACATCCTCGGCTCCCGCTCGGGGGCCGACGGCTCCTTCACCATGGTCGGCCTCCCCGTCCCGGGCCACGGCAGGGAGATCCGCGTGTTCGCCGGCGCCCCTGGCTTCGCCTTCGGGGCCTCCCCCCCCCTCCCGGGCGCGGCGGGAGGCCTCGTCGACGGGGTGGAGATCCGCGTCCCGCGCCTCGTGGAGGTCCGGGGCCGCGTCGAGGACGAGAGGGGCGGGAGCGCGCCCGCCGCCGTCGAGGCGCAGTGGGAGATGACGGGGGGGCTGGCGGACTACGTCCCCCGGATCCCGGACCGGACCCTGGGCCGCGTCCTCGAGGACGGCACCTTCCGGGTCTTCCTCCCCGAGAGGAACCGCTTCGTCCTCCGGATCACCGGCGACGCCATCGAGGACCTCCTCCTGGAGGGGACGTCCCCCTCCCACCCGGGCCCGGGGTCCCCGCCGTCCCCGGGGGAGCCCGTCGTCGCGAAGGTGCGGCGCGGGCACACCCTGCGGGGCCTGGTCACGGACGCGGCGGGCCGGCCCGTGGGCCGCGGCGACGTGCGCATCGTGCCCCATCCCCCCGCGGAGGGGCGCCCCTCCCGGGACGGGAGGCTGGCGAGCGACGGGACCTTCGAGGTGGGGGGGCTCGGACCCGGCCTCCAGGACCTCTGGATCGTCGTGCACCCGGACTTCCTGCAGGAGTCCGTCCCCGGCGTCCCCGTGGACGGGGAGCCCCTGCGCGTGAC
>JAKLKS010000082.1 GCA_023150535.1 Planctomycetota bacterium | reverse complement strand
GCAGGGGCGAGCGGCCGTGCGAGGGCGGAGAGGCATCACCCGCACGAAACAGCGAGGATCCCACCCCCTCCCGACGCGCGAAAAACCGAAGGACCGAAGTCCGTCCCCCCTAGGATGCGGCGATGATCCGGTTCTCGCTCGCCATCCTCTTCGCGGTGCTGGTGGCCGCCTCCCGTCCCGTGGCCACGGGGGGGCATCACGACTTCCTCGCCGTCGGCGTGGTGGTGGAGAAGGAGGGGGCGGCCGGCCCGCAGCGGCGCCTCGTCCTGTCGATCCCCACACCCGAATCCCTGGCCGCCTTCGACGCCCTCCTCCGGACCGGCTCGAGGACCGACCTCCTCCGGGGGGAGCCCATCGAGGCCGGTCCCCCGCCCGCCGACCCCGCCACCGGGGAGGTCGTCCGGGAGCTCGTCTACTACGGACGCGGCACGCGGGCCGGCCGGGCCCCCCTCCGGTTCGAGGGGAGCTCCACCCTCGGCGCCGACTCCGGGGCCGGCGCCGCGGCCCTGGGGATCGCGCGCCTCACCCCCGCGGTGACCGCCGCCTCCGCCCGCGTGCTCCTCGGGTCGGAGGACCACCGCGCCCTCGCGGACGCCCTCGACGCCCTGGTCGCCGTCCGCTCCGACGTCGCCGCCGCGGAGGCCCTCGCCATCGCCGGGGACCGCTCGAAGGACGCGGCCCGGCGGGTGCTGGCCGTCCGGGCGCTCTGGCGCCTCGGGGGGCCGGCCGCCCACCGCGAGGCCTTCGAGGCCCTGGTCGCGGACCCCGACGCCCACGTCGCGGAGGAGGCGAAGGCCGACCTCGCGGCGGAGAGGGCGAAGGCGGGGAGGTAGCCCCGCCGGGGTTCAGCGCACCGGGTCGGGCCGCCGCAGGACGAGCACCTTCCCCCCGGCGCGGAACTCCGCCTCCGCCTCCCCGGCCATCTCGATCCCCCCGAGGGTGAGGCGGAGATCGAGGAGCGGGTCCGCCGCCCCCGCCGCGAAGGGGAGCCCCCCGCCCCGCATCCGGAACCGCCCGAGCAGGGGATCGAGGATCAGCCGCCGCAGGCCCGGCGTCCCCGCGGGGGCCCGGTGGACGAGGCGCCCCCTCCCGTCCTGCGTCAGCACCCCCTCGCCGATCTCCCCCCCGGCGCCCCGCAGCGTCCAGGAAAGGGGGACCCCGCTCCCGAGGTCCGCCCCCGTCCCCGGGGGGAAGGTCCCGTCCACGCGGAAGGAGGGCTCCTGCAGGCGCACCCGCGCGGCGGTGAGTTCGAGGGGCGCGGCCTCCGGCTCCCGCGGCGCCGCGAGCGGTTCGAGCACGAGGGACCAGTCGAGGGGCGCCTCCCCCTGGTCGGCGCGGACGCGCAGGAAGTAGTCGGCCCCGGGGGAGAGCGCGGGAAGGTCCAGGGCCCCCGCCTCGCCGAAGGCGGCGGCGCCGATGCTCGAGAGGCCCACGAAGGAGAGGGCGTAGGCCTCCACCCGGAGGAGCCCGGGGTCGGCGCGGAACCGCAGGCGGGCCGCCACCGGGAGCACGTTGCGGAAGCGCAGGAAGTCCTCGTCCCCCTCCCCCTCGAAGCCGGGGGGGACGACGGAATCCAGGGTCCCGCGGGCGCAGCGGACCCCCGTGAAGGGGCCGAGGTCGCCGGCCTCCGCCGCGGACCCGTCGGGCTCGGCGGCGACGGTCTCGCCGGGGCAGAGGCTCCCGTCCCAGGGGGGGAGGGCGTCCTCCCGGGAGAGGGTGAGGGTGTAGGGGAGGGGGGCGCCGTCGGCGAAGGCTGCGACGCCGACGCGCCAGGTCCTCCCCGCCTCGAGGTCGGGGACCGAGAGGGTGAGGGGGGCGGGGCCGGAGACCGCTCCCAGGGCCCGCGGGCCCGATTCCCCCTCCACCGCGAGGGCCAGGAGGAAGGTCGCGCCGGGGGCCGCCTCCAGCGTCGCCGCCAGGGGCCCGGCCTCCCCCGTGGTGAAGGAGAACCCGTCCCGGTCCCCGGGGTCGAGCCCCGTCGGGCTCGTCGGGTCCAGCGCCCCCGCCACGGCCAGCCCCTCCGCGCCGAGGAGGCCGAGGAACTGGGGGGGCGGGGTCGTGAACCCGGTCGGCTCCGTCTCGGGGACGGGGGCGGGCGGGGAGGAGAGGACCGTCCCGGCGGCGAGGAGGAGGGCGGCGGCGCAGGGCAGCGGACGCATCCCGCCATGGTAGCGGAGGACGGCGGGGCCGCCGACCCCGGTCGTGCCGGCGAATCTGGGTCGGGACCGCGCACCCCCGGCGACGATGGGGGGATGGGCTCCTTCCTCCCCCTGGCGGCCGCGGTGGCCATGGCCTGGCTCTCCCTCGACGGGCGGGGGGCGGCCCCGCTCTCCGTCCCGGGGATCCTCGCCTTCCTCGCGGCCTGGTACGCCTCCGGCAGGGCCCTCGGCGGCCGCCTCGCGGGCGCCGTGGAGAGGGCCGCCGGGGACCCGGGGCCGGCGCTGGCGGCGATGCGCCGCGGGATCGCGCTCCACCGCAGCGCCTCGCTCCCCGCCTTCGCCGCCGTCCTCTGGCCCGGCGGCTGGGCCACCCTGGCGCGCGACCTCCGCCTGGAGGGGTCGGGCGACCTCGCCGCCCTCCTCGCCGCGCTGGCCCCCTGGCCCCTGCTGCTCCTCCTCTCCCGCGCCTCCACCTGGCCCGCGGAGCGCCGCCTCGGGCTCCAGCCGCTGCCCTTCGGGAGGATGCTCCTCCAGGTGGCGCGCATGGGCTCCCTCGTCGTGGTGCCCGTCCTCCTGCTGGCGGGGGGCGCCGTCCTCGCCGACGCCGCCTCCGCCGCGGGCCTCCCCCCCTTCCCCCTGCTGGCCGACCTCGCCGCCCGCTACGACTTCCTCTCCGGGGCCTTCCTCCTCGGGGGGCTCGCGGCGATCCTCCTGTTCTTCCCCGTGATCGCCATGCGCCTCCTCGGCGCCCGCCCCATGCGCGAGGGGCCGCTGCGCCGCCGCCTGGAGGCCTACGCCGCCCGCGTCGGGCTCTCCTACAGGGACCTCTACGTCTGGGAGACCGACGGGACGATCCCCAACGCCGCCGTGCTGGGGGTCGGCCGGAGGCTGCGCTGCGTCGTCTTCACCGACGCGCTCCTCTCCCGCCTGGAGGAGGACGAGGTGGAGGCGGTCTTCGCCCACGAGGCGGGCCACGCCCTCCACCACCACCTGCCGCTGTTCTTCCTCTTCACCGTGGGCTACATGCTGGCGCTGTTCGCCGCGACGCGGCTCCTGTCCCCGGCGCTGATGGCCGCCCTGGAGGAGCGGGAGCTGCTCTCCTCCGCCCTCGTCCTCGGCGGGATGCTCCTCTACTTCGGGCTCCTCTTCGGGTTCGTCTCCCGCCGCCTGGAGCAGCAGGCCGACGTCCACGGGCTGCTCACCGTCGGCCTCCCCGAGGGGGTGCCCGCGGCGGAGGTGATCGCCGATCCCGCGCGCCACCCCTTCCTCCGCGCCGTCGAGGCCGGGACGGCCTCCCCCGGGGACCACCCCTTCGTGAGCGGCCTCGACGGCATCGCCTCCAGCGTGGGCGGGGTGCGGGAGGTCTCGGGGTGGCGCCACTTCTCCATCGCCGACCGGGTGGACTTCCTCGAGCGCTTCGCGGGGGACCCGGCGGTGAGGGAGGAGTACCGCCGGCGGCTCCGGCTCCTGCTCGGCGTCCTCGCGGGGCTCCTCCTCCTCTTCGCGGCGGCGGCGGCCACGGACATCCCCCGCCAGATCCGGGGCCCCGATCCCCTCTCGGCCCTGGACCGCGCGCGCTCCGCGCTGGAGCGCGGCGACGTCCGCGGGGCGAGGGGGTGGCTGGAGGCGGGCCTGCGGGGCGGCGAGGCGCGGGGCACGGCGCTGGCCCCCGGGATCCGGGTCCTCCCCCCCGGCGAGCCGGCCGCGGACCTCTCCATCCTGGCCCTCGCGGAGGCCGCGGAGGACCCCCGCTCCCCGCGGCCGCTCCGGATCCTCCACCGCCTGGAGGAGGCCCTGGTCCGCTCCGCGGCCGGGGGGCGGGAGGCGGCCACGGCCGCGGCGGCCCTGGCCGTGGAGGCCGTCCCCCCCTCCGCCTCCCTGTCGGAGCGGGAGAGACCCGTGGCCGCCTCGCTCCGCGCCCGGGCCCTCCTGGTCCTCGCCCTCTGCCTCGAGGAGGAGGGCCGCGGGGCGGCGGCGGCGGCGGCCCGGCGGGAGGCGGCGGCCGCCGCCCGGGAGGCCGGGGACGAGGTCCTCGAGCGGGCCGCCGGCCCCTGACGGCGGCCGCGCCCGGTCCGGGCGGGCGCTACTTCCCGGACTCCCCCCCGGATTCCCCGGCGGCGTCCCGCTTCTTCCGGAACCCGTCGAGCCGCTGGCCCAGCTCGTAGCGGGACATGAGGTCGGCCCGGGTGTCGGCGTTCACGAGCTTGAGCGCCCTCTCCTGCACGGCCACCGCCTCGTCGTGCATCCCCAGCCGGGAGAGGCACTCCGCCCGCGTGTCGAGGTAGGCCCAGTTGTCGGGCTCGTCCTTGAGGGCCATGTCCGCGAACTGCAGCGCCCGCTCCAGGTCCCGCCCGCGGGTCGAGAGGAACCAGGAGAGGTTGTTGCGGACCTCCGCGTCGGGGTCCCGCCGCACCAGGAACTCCAGGGACGCCTCCTCCTGCTTCTCGTCCTTGAGGCGCTGGGAGAGGGCCATGAGGTGGCGGTGGGCGAGGACGGCTCCGGGGGAGTCCGGGTACCGGGCCGCGAAGGCGGCGAGGGCGGCGACCACCTTCTTCGGCGAGGGGGCCGGGCCCTCCAGGCCGGAGTCGGCCAGCGCGATCCGCCAGCGGGCGTCCACCGTCGTGGGGAGCCTGTCCTCGGGATCCAGGGCGACGGCGCGGTCGAGGTGGGTCCGCCCCTCGGGGTCCCGGGCGGCGTCGAGGCGGATGCCGAGCCGCGCCTGGAGGACCGCGTTCCCGGGCTCTCCCGCGGCCTTCTCCCGGAGCGCGGCCAGGTGGTTGCCCGCGGCGACGTCGGTCGCGAGGGCGAGGAAGGAGAAGGGGTCCGCGGCGCCGGCCTGCCGGTCCAGTTCCGCGCCCGCGGCGTCGGCGAAGAGGAAGGTCGGGAGGACCTGGATCCCGTACCGCTTCGACAGTTCCGGGGCCTCCCCCTTCCCCGGCGCCAGGGGGTAGTAGACGAAGGAGGCGCCCAGCACGGCGGCCACCTCGGGCCGGGAGAGGACGGACCTCTCCATGGCCGCGGCCGCGCCGGCGGCGCCGGGGCCGGAGGCGGCGGAGTTCGTCGCGCGGCAGCTCCTGCGGCGGACCGGGGTGGTGTTCCGCGCGGCGACGGCGCGGGAGCGGATCCCGGTGCCCTGGCGGGACCTGGTGCGGGTGTACCGGACGCTGGAACTGCGCGGGGAGATCCGCGGGGGGCGGTTCGTGCAGGGGTTCTCCGGGGAGCAGTACGCGCTGCCGGAGGCGATCCCGCTGCTGCGGTCGGTGCGCCGGAGGGGGGCGCTGGCGCCCGTGGAGGTGTCGGCGGCGGACCCGCTCAACCTCGTCGGCGTGCTGACGCCGGGGGAGCGGATCCCCCCCGGCACCCGCCGCCGCGTCACGGTGGGGTGAGGAGGGAGCGGGCTCCTAGCGCTCTCCCGGTCCCGGCGTGGGGATGGAGGCGGGCTCCCGGGGGGCGGAGAAGGTCCTCCCGATCTCGAAGAGGAGGACGGTGTTCGAGATGGGCTTGATGAGGACGCTCGAGGCCCCCTCCCTGTTCACGCGGTCGATGTCCAGGTCCACGCTGAAGCCGGTCATGAGGAGGACCCGGGGAGGATGGGCGCCGGGCGGCGTGACCTCCCTCGAGCGGCGGAGGACGTCCCACCCGGAGGCCACCGGCATCCGGATGTCCAGGAGGAGGAGGTCGTAGTGGACGCCCTCCCGGGCCGCCGCCTCGATGACGGAGATCGCCTCCCCGCCGTCCCGGGCGGTGGTGACCCTCATGCCCGCCTGCTCCAGGAGGAGCTGGCAGACGGCGCGCCAGGAGGGGTCGTCCTCGGCGACGAGGACCCTGGGGCCCCGCAGGCCGTTCCAGCGCTCCACGGCGGTACTCCTTCCCGGGCCGCGGGGTCGCGGTTCCGCCGCGCGGGGGGGCCCGGCGCCCCGCGCCCGCGGCGCACGGCCCGGCCGGGGGACTCCCGGCCGGGCCGGCGTTCCCGTCCCTAGAGGCCGAGGACGGCCTCCACGGACCCGGTCGCGAAGCGGTTCCGTTCGAACCTCCCGAAGGAGGCGTCGAGCCCCCCGTCGAGGGTCACGTCGATGCCGTTGCGGAGGAGCCGGGAGCGGGTGACGACCGTGCCCCCGCCGCCGTTCTCGATGCCCCCCCCGTCGTTCGAGAAGGAGCTGCAGCTCCTCAGCTCCACGTCCAGGCCGGCCTCGATGTCGAAGCCGTCGTCCTCGCAGTCCGAGGCGCGGTTCCCGTCGAGGACGTGGTCGTCCCCCTCGACGCGGAAGCCGTCGGCGCGGCAGCGGATCGCGGTGTTCTTCTCCAGCCGGGCGTCGGCTCCGGCCACGAGGTACCCCGCCCCGTCCCCGTCCCCGCAGGCGACGACCCTGTTCTTCTCGAGGACGGCCCCGTCGCCCGTCACGGAGATGCCGAAGGAGCCGGAGCCCCCGACGCGGCACTTCTCCACGGCGGAGGCGTCCCCCTCGACGGAGATGCCTCCCCCCTCCGCGTCCTCGACGCGGCACTTCTCGACGAGGGCGCCCTCACCCAGGACCCGGATGCCGACCCCGGCGCAGCCGTCGATGCGCACCTTCGCGACGACGGCCCCGTCGCCCGTCACCGCGATGCCGTCGCCCCCCCCGTCAGAGGCGCGGCAGTCCTCGATCACGGCGCCGTGCCCCTCGATGGAGAGGAAGACGCCCCCGGCGCCCGAGGAGGTGCAGCCGGTGACCTCCGCGTCGTTCCCCGCGAGGAGGATCTGGTCCGTCCCGCCGGTGAACCGGAACCCGACGACGGCGTTCCCGTCCCCGGTGAGGACGAGGCAGGGGGCCGCGTCGTCCCCGTCGCCGCCGTCCCAGGTCGCCCCGTGGCCGACGATGGTGATGTTCGACTTCGCGGCGACGACCGATTCCGCGTGGACGCCGGGACCGGCGACGATGACGTCCCCCTCGGCGGCCGCGTCGACGGCGGCCTGGAGGGTGGGCTGGTCCCCGGGGACGCGGATCTCCCCGGCGGCGGCGGTGGCGGCGGTGGTTCCCACGACGAGTGCGGCACACAGGATGGCGCGCATGGTCTCCTCCTGGCCTCGAGGGCCTCAGGGGTCGCCCCCGGCCCTGCATCCGGGAGGCGACCGTGTAGGTTTCCGCCAAACCTAGCACCGGATTCCGAGGGATGTCGCCGTAAGGCGTTTACTGGAAATGAGTTAGAGAGTCGCTTGGGGGGTTCAAGGCGAAGCCTACCACAGTTTCCGGAACCTTGACATTGATCAAGGTCCAACGGGATGCGATGGGGGGAGGGAGGGGGCGCGGGAGGGCTCCAGGTGCCGATGCCACCCCCCGGGGCCAACCCCCCGCGGGGCTCCTGGGGTCGGGGATCCCCCTCCTGGCGGCCGGGGGATCCCGGGGCCAGATCCTCCTCAAGGGGCGCCGTGGATCTGGCTCCATGCCTTGGGGGACAATGGCCCCATGGTCCTCCCGGGAAGCGTCATCATCCTCCCGCCGCCGGACGGGGTCCTGTTCACCGGCGCTGCGGCCCTCCTGTTCCTCCTGGCGGCGGCGGGGCTCGCGCTCCGCCGTGGTGGCGGCGGTGCGGTGGATCGCCGATGGACCCGGGGCCTCGTCCTCCTCGGTGCGGCGGGGTTCCTGGCCTCCCTCGGATGGGGGGCCTGGATCGCGGTGGAGAATCACGACTGGTACCTGAAGGGGCGGCCGGCGGGCCTCCACACCTGGCTCCTGTACCTGGACCGCCCGCTGCACGTCGTCGCCGCGGGGACCGGCTGGCTGCTCCTCGCGGGGGCGGCGGCCGGGATCCTCTCCCTCCGCGGCCGGGTGAGGCCCTGGATCCCTCCCGCCGCCCTCGCCCTGCTGGCGGTGGGGGCGTGGCTTCCGGCGACGGGGGAGCACGACAGGGACGGGATGGGGCTCAGGGACTTCTCGCAGGACCGGCTGGACCGGGAAGCGCGGGGGATCTACGAGGCCACTTCGGCGGACCATCTCCACGAGGGGCGGGTGGAGCGCCTCCCCGCCGCCCGCTGGCTCAATGCGGCGCTCCTCCTCTTCGAGGGACTGGCGGGCGCGGCCGTCGTCGCGCTCGTGCTTGAGCGCCGCCGCCGCCCCCTGGGTGCGCTCTCCCTCCCCATGTCCGCCCTCGCCCTCAACGCTGCGGTCCTGTGGGGACTCTGCTCCTTCCTCGCCGTGGCGCAGGCGGTCTCGTGGTCGAGCCCGAGGACTCCCCCCGGGGACGTCGAGGCGGCGGCGCTCCGGGCGCTGGCGCCGCCCTTCCTCTGCGCCTGGGCCGCCGCGGCGCTCGCGGCCATCTCCTGGCGGCGGAGGCGGGAGGACGGCCCCGTCGGAGAGGGCGGCCGGTGACGGGGGCGCCCTTCGCCTTCGCGTCCGCCGCGGGGCCGCTCCTCCTTCCGCCCCTCGCCATCGTGGAGTTCGACGGGGTACGGTTCCTGTCCCTCCTCTTCCTGCTCGCGGTCCTCGTCCACCACGTGAGGGCGGTCCTGCCCGGATCGGCCCCCATCGGGGCGGAGTCCCGCCGCCGGGTCCGGCGGATCCTCCTCGCAGGCGCGGCGGCATGGCTCCTCGCCCACGTCGCGGCCGTGGACGAAGCCATCGGCCTCCGGGAGAACCTGCGGGTACTGGGGGATCGCGTCACCTTCAAGGACCAGGTCATCGGCGTCCTCATCTGTGTGCAGTCCTCGTGGTGGGGGAACGCCTGCCTGCTCCTCTGCCTTCTCTCCGCCGTGGACCGGCTTCTCGCGGGGCGAGGGCGGCCCCTGGTCCTGCCGGTCGCGGTCGCGGCGGTGGTCCTGGTGCTCCTCTTCGGGGGCGCCGAAGAAGACCGCCTCGCGAGGTGGGATCCCTCCCCAGTCGCGGTGACGGAACCGGTGGAGTGGCAGGATCCGCCGATGTTCCTCGCCACCGACTGCATCCCACACAGGGCCGAGTACGGGCTCCTCCTCCAGCCGGCCCTCCAACTGCTCCTCCTTCCCGCGGGAGCGGTCGCCGTCCTCGCCCTCCTCGAGTCCCTCCGTGCGGCCGCGGGGCGCCGGCCCTGGAAGACCACGCCCTCCGACCCCGCCCTCCTCTGCGCCTGCGGCGCCGCCCTCGGCGTCGCCGTCCTCTTCGCCGAGGGCGTGTTCATGGAGAGGGCGACGGCGCTGACCCGGTGGGCGAATCCCACCACGAAGGACGGGATCCTCCTGCAGGAGCGCCTCGTCGAAGGCTTCCCCCTCGCCGTCGCCCCCGCCGCCGTCGTCGCCGTACTGGCCCTGACGGTGCTCCTCCTCGTCATGTTGGACCGCCTCCGCGGCAAGACCCCGCCGTCCCGCCCGGTCCAGACGGACCCGGTGCCGTGCGGGGGCTCGCGGATTCCGTCCGACCCGGACGGGGCGTCAGGGGCGCCAGGAGGCCCGCCTTGAACCCCGCTCCCCGACCCCCGATACTGGCGTCGTGGACCCCGCCTTCCTCCTCCCCGCGACGACCTGGACCCGGCAGTCGAACCCCGCGGCCGTCGGGGCGGCGATCCTCCTCGGGCTCCTCGTCCTCGGGGTCGTCGCCCTCCTCCTGCGGGAGCGGGGCGTCCCCGGGGAGGCGCGGCTCGTTCGGGGGAGGCGGGTCGCCCTCGCCGGCCTCGGCGCCTGTGCCCTGGTCCACCTCCTCTGCCTCCCGGTGGCCTGGGAGGGCGCGGAGATGCTCGAGCGCCTGGGGCCGCAGGCCTCGCTGAAGGACACCCTCATCACTCCCGGCCGCGTCCTGGAGGGGGCGGTCCTCGGGGGACTCCTCCTGCTCCTCTCCCTGGGAGCCGCCTGGCTGGTGGGGGCGGGAAGCGGTCGGGCGGGGGCCCCGCTGCGCGGCGGGCTGTTCCTCGGCGCGGTCGCCCTGCTCCTCACCCTCGGCGGGCGCCCGACGGCGCTGGCGGACGCCTTCGAGGCGAGGTGGGGACGCCTGGCGGCCCCTATGGTGGAGCCCGCTTCCCCCTACTGGATGGAGGCCCTCGCCCTCGGGAGGATCTCCCGTCCGGCCGACCTCTCCTCCATTCCCGGGTTCCTCCTCACGGGACTCTCCCCCCTGTTCGGCCTCCTCCTTCTCCCGGCGGGGGCGGCGGCGATCGCGGGCCTGCGGGCGCTGACGAGGGGGGGCGGCGGCGGGGCGACGGGCGCCCTCCATCCCGGGGGAAGAGCCGGGCTCGCGGTCGCGGCGGCGGCGGTCGGCGTGGCCGTGGTCCGGCTCGAACTGCTCGCGCTGGAGCGGTGCTGGGTGGTGGTGCACTGGGGGCCGCGGGCGCCCGACCCACCGCTCCTCGTGGAGGACCTCCTGCGGGAGGGATGGTCCGCCCTCGCGGTGGCCTGGCTGGCGGGGTCGGTGCTCGCCCTGGGGCTCCTCGACCGCCGGCGTGGCCGTAGCCGCCCTCCCGCCCCGCCCGTGCTACACTGAACCCGTGCCGCACGGGAGAACCCCATGGCCAACCTGACCCTGAAGATCCCCGACGAGGACCTGAAGAAGGCCCGCATCCAGGCCATCCGCGAGGGGACCTCGGTGAACGAGGTCGTGCGCCGGTTCCTGCACGACTACGGCGGGCGCCCCGACAAGGTGCGGGAGGCGGTGGAGGAGGTCCTCCGCCTCGCGGACAAGTCCACCTACTCGAGCGGCGGCCGGAGGTGGAAGCGCGAGGACATCTACGCCGAGAGGCTGAAGCGTGGCCGGTAGGTCCTTCCTCGACACCAACGTCCTGGTCTGCCTCGTGGATCGGGACGAACCCGTCAAGCAGGCCGTGGCGGAGCGCCTCTGGTCGGAGGAGGCGACGACGGGGAACCTCGTCCTGAGCACCCAGGTCCTCGCGGAGTTCTTCCACGCGACGACGAAGCAGGGGCGGAACCTCCTCGCTCCCGCCGCGGCGGAGGAGTTCCTGCTCCGGTTCGCCCTGCTCGAGGTCGTCCCCTCCGACGCGGCCCTCGTCCTTGCGGCCGTGGCGAGAACGCGGGCGGACCCCATCTCCCTCTGGGACGCCCTCATCGTGGAGGCCGCCCTCGACGCCCGCTGCACGCGCCTCCTCACCGAGGACATGCAGGACGGCCGCTCCTTCGACGGCCTCGTCGTGGAGAACCCCTTCCGCGGCGCGAAGCAGCCCCGCCCGCGGGCCGGGGGCGGCCGCCCCGTGGTACACTGATCCCGTGTACCCGTGGAGGCGACCATGAGGAACGTGACCCTGGCCATCGAGGAGGAGGTCCTCCAGGAGGCCCGCATCCGCGCGGCGAAGGAGGGGACCACCGTGAACGCGGTGGTCCGGGAGTTCCTGGCCCGCTACGGGGCGCGGGACCGGCGGCTGCAGACGGCCATGGACCGCGTCCTCGAGGCCGCGGCGAAGTACGAGGGGCGGCTCGAAGGGGGGAAGTTCCGCCGCGAGGCCGCCTACGAGGAGAGGTCCCGGCGTGGCCGGTAGGACCTTCGTCGACACCAACGTCCTCCTCTACATGTTCGACGCCGGGGATCCCGTCCGCCGCGCCCGCGCGAGGGAGGTCATGGCCGCCCTCCCGGAGGAGGAGGTCGTCCTCAGCCTCCAGGTCCTCCAGGAGTTCTACTGGAACGCGACGAGGAAGATGCGGCCGCCCCTCGGGAAGGCGGAGGCGGCGGGCATCGTCCGGGACCTCTCCCGGCACGAGGTGCTCTCCCCGGAGCCCGACCTCGTGCTGGCCGCGGCCGCCCG
Source organism: Planctomycetota bacterium (assembly GCA_023150535.1). Classification (GTDB taxonomy): domain Bacteria; phylum Planctomycetota; class JAJSAM01; order JAJSAM01; family JAKLKS01; genus JAKLKS01. The sequence goes on along the minus strand of JAKLKS010000082.1, from coordinate 3,276 downwards.
GGAGGGTGCGGACGGGATCCCCTTCTGGGACGCCCTCGTCGTCGAGGCAGCCCTCGCCGCCGGCTGCACCCGCCTGCTCACCGAGGACCTGCAGCACGGCCGCTCCTTCGACGGCCTCGTCGTGGAGAACCCCTTCCGCCGGAAGTAGCCGTCCCTCCCTCCGCCGCGGGAAACCCGCGCCCCCGCGCCGCCCCCGGGCAGGATCTCCCCCGTGATCCGGCTCATCGCCACGGACGTGGACGGCACGCTCACGGTGCCCGGGGGCCCCGTGCCCGCGGCGAACCGGGAGGCGCTCCGCGACGCCCGCGCACGGGGGACGCGCGTGGCGCTGGCCACGGTGCGGGTCGCCTGGACGGCGCGGCGCATCGTGGAGGCCCTCGGCATCCCCTGCGCCCTCGTCAGCCTCGGGGGGGCGACGGTCCTCGACGAGGAGGGGGGGCTGGTGCGGCGGATCACCATCGACCCGGACCTCGCCCGCGCGCTCGCCGCCTTCGCCGATCGGCACGGGTTCGGGCTCCTCGTCACCGTGGACGGGGAGCACCGCTACGGGCCGGGCTTCCGCCACATGCTCCCGGGGGTGAAGGAGGACCAGCGCTTCGAGCCGGACAACCTCTCCTGCGTGACGGGGGCGCCGGAGCGGTTCATGGTGAACGGGGAGCGCGCGGTGGGGATGCTCCTCGATGAGTTCGCGGGGGCGCCGCTGCGGATCGTGCGGCACTACCGGTCCGACGGGAGCCTCATCGACGCGGCCATCACGGCGCGGGAGGCGACCAAGGAGAGCGGGCTGCGGGCGCTCTGCGACCACCTCGGGGTGGGGGCGGCGGAGGTGATGGCGATCGGGGACGCGGAGTCCGACGCGGGCATGATCCGCTGGGCCGGGGTCGGCGTGGCGGTCGCCGACGCGGTGGAGGAGGCGCGGGCGGCGGCCGACTGGGTGGCGCCGGCGGCGGCGGAGGAGGGCGTGGCGGCGGCGGTGCGGCGGTTCGTGACGGGGGAGGGGCGGGGGGGCGGGGGCGGAGCGCCGGTGGTAGATTCGGCGGTATGAGGATCCGGTCGGCGCTATTGCCCGCGGCCGCCGCGGCATGGATCCTGGCGGCGTGGACGGCGGAGGCACGGGGACAGGGGGCCGACGTCCTCGTGCCCGATGAAGCGAGGCTCGTGCTCCCCAGTTCACCGGATGAGACGGCCTGGGGGATTCTCGGCGATGCCTCCCTGATGCTGTTCTGGCTCGGACTGGCGGGCCTCGTCCTGTCCGCGGGACTCCTGGTGGCGCGGAGGCTGGACGGGGCACGGTGGGTGGCCCTGTCGGCCATCGTCTGCCTGGGGTTGTCCCTCGCGTTGCTCGCCCGGGGGCTCCTCGATCCCGTGGCCGGGGAAACCACCTTCGAGGAGACGGTCCTCCTCTACGCCCTGCCGTTGGTCCTGGTCGGCGCGTTCTTCGTCCACGGGCGGGCAGGTTCCTCCCTCGACGCCCGCCGGCGGCGGGACCGGGATGGGGAGGGAAAGGGCCGGGCGAGGGCGGGCCCGGGTGCCGCGGGAGGGGGGGCGTGAAGCGGCGATTCCCGATTCCGGTGGTGGTCATCGCGTGCCTGGCGCTGTCTGCGTCCGCGGGGGCTGCCTTCGGGCAGGCATCGGGAGGTGAGGGGACCTTCATCCCGGAGGAGGGGGTCGTCAGCTGCCCACCGGCTCACAGGGGATCTGGCTTCTTCCCGACCGATGTGCCGGTGGACCCCGTCTCCTGGCTCCTCGCCTCCGGTTCCCTGGCGTTCCTGGCGGCCGTGGCCCTCCACAACAGGCGGAGGGAGGGAGCCGCCCGCAAGGTCGGCCTCCTCTCCATCGTTTTCCTGGCGCACGCCGTCCTGCTCGGGTGCGTGGCCCTGTTCGAGCCCCTGGGGATGGGGCCGGAGATGCCCGTCGCGTTGAACACGGTCACCGCGGCCCTCATCCTCCCCGGCGCCTGGTTCGTCTTCGGCCGCATGTGGACCCGACCCCGCCTCTCGATCCAGGGAAGGGGGACGGACGCACCTTCACCTCCCGCCACTTCCGGGTAGGATGGCCCCGTCTCCCCGGTGTCCGCGACGCGGGCGGCGGCCGCGCGCCCCGCGTCCCGGGACGGGCGCGGGGGCCGCGGGGGGGCGCAGGGCCGCCGGGGATCGGCGGCCGGGAGGTCCCGTGCCGAGCCCCCGCAACTTCCTCGTCCCGCTCCTCCTCGCCGCGGCGGCGGCCCTCGTCGCCGGCCCCCCGCCCGCGGCGGCCGAGGACGAGCTCGTCGTGAGGAAGTTCCTCCTCGGCTACCTCGAGGAGGACACCGGGAGGTTCGTCGCCACCGGCGCGCGGGGGACCGACAACGCCTTCCGGGACAACGTGATCCTGCTCGTCTTCTCGGCCCCCGTGGACTTCGGCTCCGTCGACCACAGGACCGTGAGGATCGGGGTCCCCTCGGGGAACGGGCTCCTGGCGGACGCCGGGGGCTCCTTCATCCGCCACGAGGTGAGGAAGTTCAATCCGGCCAGCGGGGCCTGGGAGGTCCGCAAAGTGTATCGCAATAGGATACTCTTCGACCCGGTGAACCGGACCGCGCCCGTCGCGGAGCGGAACCCCGACGGCTTCCCCGCCTCCACCCTGCACTCCGTCACCGTCCCCGGCCTCGACCGCGGGGCCCGGGAGACCGTCCGGGGCCGGAGGGGCCAGAGGAACCTCCGCACCTTCACGACCACCTTCCGCACCACCACGGAGTACGTGGAGGACCGCTACTGAGGGGCCCCGCCGCGGAGCGGGGAAAATCCCCCGATTCCGCCGCCAACCCGGGTCGGGTTCAGTATGGCCGCGCGGGTTCCTCGAGCAGGAGGACGCCGAGCGCGGTCGAGAGGAGGCGCCCCCCCACGGCGCGCTCGTACTGCCCCTCGGGGTCCCAGGATCCCCGGGCGCAGCCGTCGCGGCGCTGGTGGGGGACGAGGGCGGACTTGAGCGATCCGTACCAGCCGCTCCAGTCGCCGCCGCCGCGGCGGCGGAGCGCGAGCCCCCCGTACCACCAGTTGAGCCCGCTGAGCCCGCCGATCTGGACCGGGATCCTCCCCCGCCCCGGGACGTCCAGCGTCTTCCACGCGATCTCCCACTTCGGTCGGCTCCCGCGGACCAGCGAGAGGTGGGCGCGGTGCCGGGCCCCGGCGGTCCCGGCCCCGAGCACCTCCCGGATCGCCGCCGCCGCGTGGGCGTTGTAGGCGGTGGGCGTGTAGCCGTACCTCCGCCCGTCGAGGAGGTAGGCGAGCTTCCCGT
>JAKLKS010000081.1 GCA_023150535.1 Planctomycetota bacterium | reverse complement strand
CGCTTCGCGGCGCGGGGCTTCCGGCCCGGGGCCGGGGCGGCCGCCGGGGCGGGGGCGGGGGCCGCGGCCGCCGCGGCCGCCTCCTCCTCCAGCCGCTTCTCGGCCAGCTTCTCCCGCCGCCTCTGGGCGCGGAGGAACTTCTCCGCCTTCGGCCCGGGAAGGGGGCGGTGCTCCTGGGCCGTCTCCACGAGGTGGCGGAACTGGCGGAACAGCTTCTTCTCCCCCGGGTCGAGGCGCCGGATGTGGACCCGGGAGAGCAGGCGCCGCGCCCCCGCGAAGTCCCCCGACTGGACCATGACGGCGGCGGCGTAGACGAAGATCCCGTCGCAGCCGCGCAGGTCGTGCTCCTCGGCGAGCCTCGCCGCCTCGGCGAACACCTTCCAGGACGCCTCCCACTCCTGCAGCTTCCCGAGGGCGAGCCCGTGGAACTTCAGGCCCTGGACCGTCGTGAAGGGGTCGGCGTCCCGCACGCGGTCGAGCACCGCGAAGGCCCTGCCGCTGCGCTCCGGCTCGTCCCTGCGGTGGTGGTACTCGAGCACGGCGCAGGCGAGCCGGGCCGCGTCGAGGTCGGCCGCGGGGTGCAGCCCGGTCGCCGCGCCGCGGTCGAGGATGCGCAGGGCGCGGGGCGCGTAGAACCGGAACCCGAGGGGGACGGAGCGGTCCCTGTAGAGGAGGGCGAGGCGGGCGAGGGCGACGCCGCGGCCGAGGCTGGAGGAGGCGGCGGAGAAGGCGTCGAGGAGGCGGGCCTCGGCGGCCTCCCCGGGCCCCGAGGCGACCTCGGCCTCCGCGGCGGCGAGCAGGGCGGCCGCGACGGCGTCGGGATCCCCCCCGGGCAGGGCGGCGGCGGCGGAGGCCTCCGCGAGGGCGCCCGCCGCGTCCCCCTCCCGGGCCCTCTCCGCGGCGAGGCGCGCGTGGAGGGCGGACTGGAGGCCCGGCTGGCCGGCGGCCTTCCGGGCCGCCTCCGCCGGGTCCCTCCTGTGGAGGCGGTGGAGGCGATCCAGCGCCCGGGCCGCCCCGGCCCCCGGGGGGGGCATCACCGGGCGGGCGCGCCGGGCGCGGGTCATCAGAAGGTCCACTCCCGCAGGAGCCTGCGCTTGAACTCGGAGAACTCGCTCCCGTGGACGGGCTTCTTCTCCTCGTCCAGGATCCTCATCATGGTCCGGTTGCTCTCGTCGAGCCGTCCCGCCAGCATCCGGGCGAAGTAGATGAGCATGGAGGTGGCGCCGGGGTTCCCCGCGAGGAGGAGCTTCTGGAACTCCCTCTTCGGGAGGAACAGGAGCCGCGAGGACTCCGCGGCCCGGGCGCCCGCCGTGTGGGGGCGGTCGGAGATGAGGTCCATCTCGCCGAGGACCTCGTTCTTCCGCAGGATCGCCAGCTCCCGCTCCCCGCCCTTGGGGTTGCGCTTGAAGACCCGGATGCTCCCCTCCACGACGACGAAGAGGCCGTCGCCGACCGCCCCCTCGCTGAAGACGGGCTCGCCCGTGGCGAAGCTCCGGAGGACCATGTGCCCGAGGAAGGCGGCCGCGTCCCTCGCCCCGAGACCCGAGAAGGCGGGGATCTTCCTCAACTCCTCCATCCCGATTCCGGCCCCGATTCCGGCCGCGGTGCCGGCGCCGATCCCGGCGCCGCCCGCCGGCCTCGCCCCCGGTCCCGGCTCCGCCGCCGGCCCGGACGCGGCCTTCGTCTTCCGGGTCCCGCCCGCCGCCTTCCGCTTCGCCAAGGTGGACTCCTCCCGTCCCTAGGAGACGCCGAGCTTCGATGCCGCCGACGCCACCCTGCCGATGGCCAGGACGAAGGCGGCGGTCCGCAGCGGCACCTTGCGGGACTCGGCGATGGACCGGATCTTCCCGAAGGACTGGACCATCTTCCCGTGGAGCCGCGTGTTCACGACCTCCTCCGGCCAGGTGTCGACCTGGAGGTTCTGCACCCACTCGAAGTAGGAGACCGTCACCCCGCCCGCGTTGGCGTAGATGTCGGGGACCACGACGACCCCCTTCCTGTGGAGGATCTCGTCCGCCTCCCAGGAGGTGGGGCCGTTGGCCCCCTCGACGATGAACTTCGCGCGGATGTCCTTCGCGTTCTCCTTCGTGATGACGTCGGAGAGCGCCGCCGGGACGAGGACGTCGCACTTCGAGGAGAGGAGCTCCTCGTTGGTGCAGGGTTCGGCCTCGGGGTACCCCGCCACGCTCCCGGTGCGGCGCAGCCAGGCCATCACGTCGGTGACGTCGAGCCCCTTCGCGTTCCGGATGCCCCCCTTCACGTCGGTGAGGGCGACGACGGTCCCGCCCTTCTCGTGGAGGAGGCGGGCGGCCCAGGAGCCCACGTTGCCGAACCCCTGGATGGCGAAGGTGCTGTCGGCGATCCCCTTCCCCTTCCCGTAGGCCTTGAGCACCTCCTCGGTGGCGTACATCACCCCGCGCCCCGTGGCCGCGTCGCGGCCTAGGGAGCCGTGCAGGTCGACGGGCTTGCCCGTGACCACGGCGGGCGAGAACCCGTGGTACTTGGAGTACTGGTCCATCACCCAGGCCATGGTCTGGGGGCCCGTCCCCATGTCCGGCGCGGGCACGTCCTTGTGGGGGCCGATGACGTCGTGGATGCCGTCCACGAACCGGCGGGTGATCCTCTCCTGCTCCCGCTCGCTGAGGAGGTCGGCCCGGCAGTTGATGCCCCCCTTGCCGCCGCCGAAGGGGATGTCCACGACCGCCGTCTTCCACGTCATGAGGGAGGCGAGGGAGCGGACCTCGTCGAGGTCCACCTCGTGGTGGTAGCGGAGGCCGCCCTTCATGGGGCCGCGGGCGTTGTTGTGCTGGACGCGGAACCCGACGAAGGTCTCGAGGCGGCCGTCGTCCATCTCGACGGGGATCTGGACGGAGACCTCGCGGCGGGGGGTCGTCAGGAACCTCTCGATCCGGTCGCCGAGGTCCATGACCTCGGAGGCCGTGCGGAAGTACCTCAGCGTGTTCTCGAGCGCGCCCATACCGGTCCAGCCCTCCCGGTTGCCGGATGGGGATCCTATCGGGGCGCCGGGGGGCGGTTCACGGGTAATCCGGAAGGGGAGGGGCGGGTCACCGGGGGAGGACCAATTCCTTCCCCGGGACCGCCCGGGTTTCCCTAAGATCGGGATCCGGCGGCCTGGTCCGCCCCGGGCAGCATCCCCGGCCACGAACTCCATCCCGGAGGATCCCATGCTCTCCGCCCCGCGCCTCTGCCTCGCCCTCGCGACGCCCCTCCTCCTCGCCGCCTGCGGCGGGGACTCCCCCTCCCCCTCCGGTCCGGGCGGCGGCGGCGGCGGCGACGGCGGCAAGCCCGTCGCCCTCGGCCACCAGATGCCGGAGTACACCCCCTCGGGCATCAAGGAGGACTTCAAGCAGTGGAAGGAGGCGAAGGCCGCCTGGAGCGGGGCGCGCCTCGAGGACGAGAAGACGAAGCTCCGCCAGGCCCTGGACCAGCTGACCACCGACCTCATCGCCAAGTGGGAGAACCGCGAGCCGCCGGTCCCCGCGCCCGAGGCCCTCTACCTCGCCACCTTCCTCAAGGAGGCGCACAAGCACCCCGAGGCCGTCGCCCAGTACCGCAAGTACCTCTCCGTCGCCGACCCCACGAGCGGCAACTTCCTCAACTCCACCACGGCCCTCATCGGCTGCCTCGCCGAGACGGGGGACTTCGACGGGGCCATGGCGGAGCTGAAGAAGTCCGCCGACACGACCTACAAGGACAAGGACATGGACCGCATGCAGGCGGAGACCTCCGTCGCCCTCTGCATGATGAACACGGGCCAGGTGGAGCGCGCGGCGGCCGTGTTCGAGAACCTCATGACGCTGGGCGTCGGCGATCCGGAATCGGCGCTCTACGCCGTGGACTGCTACCAGCGGATGGGGCGCAACGACGAGGCGCTGCGCGTCGCGCAGAAGGCCGCCGACTTCTACAAGGAGGGGAGGCAGGCCGACCGCATGAAGGTCCTCCTCGCCTCGGCGAGCATGCTGGGGCGCCCCTCCCCCGACTTCTCCGGGGCGCGCGGCTGGAGCGGCGTCGGCGGCCCGGTCACCCGGGAGATGATGCAGGGGAAGGTGGTGGTCGTCTACTCCTGGAACATGCAGGCGCAGTGGATGAAGTGGTTCTACCAGCGCATCGGCGCCCTCAACGAGGAGTACGCGCCGAAGGGCGTCCTGTTCGTCGGGATCTCCCGCTTCGCCCACTTCGACGCCAACAAGATGGTGACGAAGGCGGACATGACCGAGGAGGAGGAGCTCACCTTCTACGACGCGTGGACGCGGGAGTACAAGGTGACCTGGCCGCTGGCCATCGGACCCTTCGGGGACGAGGGGGCCCCCTTCATGGACGCCTGGGCGGGCTCCATCATCCCCGCGATCACGGTGGTCGGGAAGGACGGGAAGGTCTTCTACGTCCGGACCGGCAAGAACCCCGAGCACATGGCGGCGCTGAAGGAGATGATCGAGAAGGCGGTCAACAAGTAGCTCCCCTCCGCCCCACCGGACCCCGGCCCCCCCCACCGGACCCCGTCCCCCCCCCGGGACCGCGTCACACTCCCGGGAAGGGCGACGGGGTCCCTCGATTCAGGGGCCGCCCCCCCGCCGGGTAGAATCCCCTCTTCCCCCCGGCCCCTCCCGAGGAATCCCCCCGTGAAGAAGAGGACTTCCCGCAACCCCGACCCGGCCGAATCCGCCCCCTCCCCCTCCGCCCCGCCGGCCTCCGCCTCCCTCGACGGGCTCTTCCGCCCGCGGTCCGTGGCCGTCATCGGCGCCTCGCGCCGGCGCGGCACCATCGGGCGGGAGCTCCTCCACAACCTCCTCGAGGGGGACTTCCAGGGGAAGGTGTTCCCCGTCAACCCGAAGGCCGACGTCATCCACTCGATGAAGAGCTACCCCAGCGTGCTCTCCATCACCGACGAGGTCGACATGGCCGTCGTCGTCGTCCCGAGGGACGAGGTGCTCCAGGCGGTGGAGGACTGCGGGCGCAAGGGCGTCAAGGGCGTGGTCGTCCTCTCCTCCGGGTTCCGCGAGATCGGGGCCGAGGGGATCGAGCGGGAGCGGAAGCTGCTGGCGATCCTCCGCCGCTACGGCATGCGGATGATCGGCCCGAACTGCATGGGGATCATCAACGCCGAGCCCGGGTACTCGATGAACGCCACCTTCTCCCCCACCCCTCCCGTCGGGGGGTCCATCGCCTTCATGTCCCAGTCGGGGGCGATGGGGGCCGCCATCCTCAACCACGCCAAGTCCCTCGGCCTCGGCATCTCCATGTTCGCGTCCATGGGGAACAAGGCCGACGTCTCGGGCAACGACCTCCTCCTCTACCTCGAGGACGACCCGGGGACGAGCCTGTTCCTCCTCTACCTGGAGAGCTTCGGCAACCCGCGGAACTTCACCAGGGTCGCCCGCCGCATCACCCGCAAGAAGCCGATCCTCGTCGTGAAGGCCGGCCGCACCGCCGAGGGCGCCGCCGCGGCGGTCTCCCACACCGGCGCCATGGCGGGGGCGGACGTGGCCGTCGAGGCGCTCCTCGGCCAGTGCGGGGTCCTCCGCGCGGACAGCATCGAGGACCTCTTCGACATGGCCATGGCCTTCACCTTCCAGCCCCTGCCCACGGGCCCGAGGGTGGCGCTCCTCACGGACGCCGGCGGACCGGCCATCATGGCCGCCGACACGGTGAAGGCCGCGGGCCTGAAGCTCGCGCGCTTCTCCGAGGCGACGAAGGCGCGCCTCCGCGACGGGCTCAGCCCCGACGCCTCCGTCGCCAACCCGGTGGACATGCTCGGCCACTCGGGGGGGGAGGACTACGCCCGCTGCCTGAGGATCATCCTCGAGGACGAGGGCGTGGACGGGGTGATCACCCTCTACGTCCCCCCCGTCATGCACGATCCCATCTCCGTCGCGGGGTCGATCTTCGAGGCGGCCCGGGGCAGCACCAAGCCGGTGCTCTGCGTCTTCATGGCGAGGGACGAGGTGCTGAACGCGGTGCTCAAGATGGAGGGGCAGAAGCTCCCCATCTTCCGGTTCCCGGAATCCGCGGTGAAGGCCATGGGCGCCATGGCCCGCTACCGGACGCTCCGCGACCGGCCCGTGGACGAGACCCCGGTCCTGGACGTCGACCGCGAGGCCGCCGCGCGGGTCTTCGCCGCCGCGGCCTCCGGGAACCGGGAGCACCTGGCGCTGGAGGAGGCGCGGGCCGTCTTCGAGGCCTACGGCATCCGCTTCGCGAAGTCCCGGGTCGCGAAGACCCGGGCCGGCCTGGGGGCCGCCGCGGAGGCGGTCGGGTACCCGCTCGTGATGAAGATCCTCTCCCCCGACATCAGCCACAAGACGGAGGTCGGGGGCGTGGCGACCGACCTCCGCACGAAGGAGGAGCTGCTCGCCGCCTGGGACGGGATGATGGACCGGGCGAAGGCCATCGAGCCGAGGCCCCGGATCGAGGGGGTGCTGCTCCAGGAGATGCGCAGGGGCGCCCAGGAGATGATCCTCGGCGTCACCACCGACCCGACCTTCGGCCCCCTCCTCATGGCGGGGATCGGCGGGGTGCTGGTCGAGGTCGCGGCGGACGTCGCCTTCCGCGTGCACCCCATCACCCCGTCCGACGCCGCGGAGATGGTCGCGGGGCTCCGCGGGGCGAGGCTCCTCCAGGGGTTCCGCGGGCGGAAGCCGCTCTGCGTCGAGGCCTACCGCGACGCCCTGCTGCGCCTCGACCGGCTCGTCGCCGACTTCGAGGGGATCGTGGAGCTCGACATCAACCCCTTCATGGTCGGCGAGACGGCCGGGGACTGCGTCGCGGTGGACGCGCGGATGCGCATCGACCCGACGAAGTTCTAGGAGCCGCCGCTACCGGTCCTGCCTCCAGATCCGGGTCCGCTTCACCGCGTTCCCCTGGTGGGTGTCGGTGACGACGAGGTCGAGGTCGTCGTCGCCGTCGATGTCCACGGCGAGGATGCACACCGCGTTCCCCGCGTCGTCGTCCGGGGACGGGAGGATGTCCCTCGCGTCCAGCAGCACGGGCAGCCCCGTGGCCTCGTCCTTCCCCGCGTTGAGGAGGAACCGGGTCTTCCCGTTCCCCGCCCCCGTGTCGCCGGGCGTCGCCAGCACGAGGTCGGGATCGCCGTCCCTGTCGATGTCGGTCGAGAGGATGAACCGCGCCCGCCCGTCGTCCCCCGCGGGCAGGACGCCCCCGAGCACCGCCGTCGTCCTGTCCTCGAGCTTGGCCGTGGCGGTGTTCTGGACGAGGACGCGGGTCGAGAGCGGGCCGCCGTTGGGCATCGGGCCGTTCAGAGAGACGACGAGGTCCCGGTAGAGGTCGCCGTTGAGGTCCACGAGGGCGACCGCGTCCCCCCGCCAGTCGTCCCCCCCCGTCGGGTTCGGCACGAAGCCCGAGGTCTTCTGGAAGGTGACCTGGACCCCGGTGTTCTTCTGCTGGAAGACGCGGGTCGCGGAGGAGGTCCCGACGGCCTGGTTGTGGGTGATGACGAAGTCGTTGAGGAAGTCGGCGTTGAAGTCCCCCACCGCCGCCGCCACGCCGCGGAAGTCCTCCGTGGGGGTCGGCGCCGAGGTGAGCATGTACTCGGTCCGGTCGAAGAAGCTCCCCGTGCTGCCCGAGGTGCAGATGCGGACGGCGCTCCCGAAGTCCACGGTGGTGAAGGAGTAGCAGGCGGTGTAGTAGCCGCCCGCGCAGGAGATCCACTTGTAGTTGCAGTTGACGCCGGTGAAGTCCTTGATGGACACGTCGTTGAGGAGGAGGACGTCCTGGTCGAGGTCGCCGTCGAGGTCCCCGACGGCCGCCGTCACGCCGCGGAAGTCGAAGTCGTAGATGAAGCAGTTGGAGTAGGTGAGCTGGCCCGGGACCGAGAACTTGGAGTCGGCCCCCGAGCTGGGGAGGGCGTCGAAGCCGCCCGCCCCGTTGGCCACCAGGATCTTCGCCCACGCGTCGATGAACTTCTTGTCGCTCGTGCGCCGCGGTTCGGTGCCGGTCCCGGGGCGGACCAGGAACAGGTCGGGGTCCGTGTCGAGGTTGAACCGCGCCGACAGCGTCTTCGCGGCCCCGTACCCTTCCTCGGGCGTGACCGTGGGCATGCGCGGCGTCGTGCCGTCGGAGAACACGCCGTTCCCGTCGTTCACCAGGATCCGGGTCCCCGGCCGGGTCCCCGACAGGGCGTCCGCGTGGGAGATCACGATGTAGTCCACGGTCCCGTCGCCGTCCCGGTCGACGGCGGCCGTCGAATCCCCCCCCCAGTCCTCGGTGGCGGTGGCGGCCGGGATGGCCGAGGCGGTGACGTCGGTGAAGGCGTAGTAGGCGAGGCCCGCGGTCTTCACCGACTCGTTGCCGCCCGCCGCCACCACCTTCACGTCCACCTTCCCCGGCGCGTGGGGAGGCACGTCCTCGCCCGCGATGGCGTGGCCGATGACCGTCCCCGAGTAGACGACCGGGGTCGTGGGGACGACGACGCCGTCCAGCCGGACCGTGTCCGTGGACTGGAACCCGGCCCCGTACACCGTGACCGGCACGCCCCCGAAGGCGGGCACGGCGGGGGGCAGGACGACGCTCACGGTGAGGAGGTTCGAGTAGGTGAACACGCCCGGCGCGACCACGGTCTCGCCGCAGGCGTTGCGCAGCACCACGTCCTTCGGCCCCGAGACGTGGGCCGGGATCCGGCAGGAGAGGACGCTGGAGCTGAGGACGTCCACGCGGAAGGCCGGCACGCCCCCGACGAGGACCTCGTAGAGGCCCTGGACCTCCGTCTCGAACCCCGCCCCGAAGATCTTCATCTCGATGCGTCCGACGCCGGGCCCCACCACGGGGTCGAACCCGGTGAGGGAGGGCAGGGGCTTGAACGTGAAGGCGTCCTCCAGGACCGCGACCTGCCCGTCGGCGGCCTCGAAGGAGATGTCCACCGTGCCGGAGCCGCCGGGGACCTTGCAGGTCAGGGTCTTCCCGCCGGTCACCTCGACGGAGGTCGCCGCCTTCCTCCCGAACCAGACCCCCCGCGGGGAGGTCCCGAGGTTCTCCCCGGACAGGGTCACGGTGACCCCGCAGGTGGAGGTCGAGTGGCTGATGGACTCGAGGACGGGCTCCGCGAGGGTGAGGTCGCTCGTGGTCTTGACGGCCTTGGGGAGCTTCATCTTGATGGTCATGGAGGCCGTCGAGGCGCCCAGCTTGTTCTCCACGACGAGGTTCCACGTGCCGCCGGGCGCGGTCTCCGGCAGCGGCCAGTCCTTCACCGCCTCGGAGGTCAGGGTCCTCTTCACCCACTCGTCGTCCTCGGGGTCCCAGCCCGCGTCCCCGCCCTCGGGGTCCTCCACCTTCGCCACCTGGGCGGAGCCGTCCCCCTTGTACTTGAGCGTCCAGGAGAGGAGCGTCCCGCCGCGGGCGGGGAAGGGGAAGCGGGTCGTGCTGTTGGAGGCGAGCGCCACGTCCTTCGCGGTGGGCACCTTCGGCTGCTTGATGGTCCAGGAGAGGGCGTAGCCGCCGGTGCCCGAGGCCCCCCGGACCCGCACGGCGAAGCGCCCCCCCTCGGCGAGGGTGGCCTTGAGGTTCGCCGAGGTCTTCGCCGCCTTGGCCTTGACGCCCTCCGTCGTGACCTCGCCGTCCGGCGCCACCAGCTCCACCACGGGGGCGAGATCGGTCCCCTTGGCCGCCTTCACCTTGACGGAGACCTTCCAGCCGGTCCCCGCCTCGAAGACGAAGTCGTCGGAATCGGCGGCCGGGTCGATGCCGCTGTTGAGGGTCTCGCCGGGGACCAGGGCCCTGCCGTAGTTGGCCGCCGGGAGGTCGGAGGGGAGGAGGAGGACGGCGACGGCGGCAATGAGGGAGAGGAGGTACGGGGGCTGGGGGCGCATGGTGCGGGCTCCTTGACGGGGCGGCCACGACCGGACCCTCCCGCGGGGGTCGACGGACCGCCCCTCCATTCTAACGGACGCCGTCCCGCGGGGGCGGCAACGGGACGGGGGGGCGGGGTGACGGTCACTCGCCACTTCGTGAGGATTGCCCCGATGGCGTTACGCGCCTGGCGGCGCGTGGCTCCCGGGAGGGGATCGTCCCGAAAGGACGGGACGATCCCCTCCCGGGAGCTCTGGGAGAGGCACGGGGGGGCGATACCCGGTCGGGTTCCCTTGGTTCCCGGTCAGGGGGGGGATCCCATCCCGGTTTCTCCGCCCTCCCTGGAGTGGGAGGATGTAGGGGCCCCGCAGGATTCCCGGGACCGGGAGGATCGTCCGCCCCGGAGCCTCCCCTTCCCTGCCCCCGGTGGAAGTTCCACATTCCCGGCCGTTGGAAAGCTCCCGACGGGGGATCGTCCCGGCCTCTCGGGACGATCCCCCGTCGGGAGCCGCGCGCCGCCAGGCGCGCAACTCCCCCGGAGCAACCCGCACGAGGCGGCGAAGAGCCCGGTGACGGTCGCGAAGGTCCGGCCGGCCGCCGCCCGCCTACCGGTCCTGCTTCCAGATCCGCGTGCGCTTGACGGTGCCGCTGCTCACGTGCGTGTCGGTGAGGACGATGTCGAGGTCGTTGTCCCCGTCGATGTCCGCGAGCTTGATGTCCACGGCGTTCCCGGGGTCGGTCGCCACGGGGGGCAGCAGCTCCGAGGCGTCCATGAAGATCGGGTCGCCGGTCGCCTCGTCCGTGCCCAGGTTCAGGAGGAACCTCGTCTTGCGGTTGCCGGACCCGGTGTCGCCGGGGGTGCCGAGGAGGAGGTCGGTGTCCCCGTCCTTGTCGATGTCCCGGGCCACGATCACGCGCGCCCGCCCGTCGTCCCCCGCGGGGAAGACCCCCGTGAGGATCTGCGACGTGCGGTTCTTCCCGTTCCCTCCCACGGGGTCCTTGAGGACGATCCGCGTCGAGAAGGCCGCGTCCAGGGGCGGGGGCCCGTCGACGGCCACGATCGCGTCCCGCCAGAAGTCGTTGTTGAGGTCGGCGCTGGCGATGGCGTTCCCCCGGAAGTCGTCGACCGTCCCCGAGGAGGGCTTGGGGAAGAAGGCCGTGTCGAGCTTGTAGGAGACGGTGCTCCCGGTGTTCTTCTGGAGCAGCACCCGGGCCGCGGCCTGCGGGCTCCCGTTCTTGTCGATCCCCTCGTCGTGGACGATGAGGATGTCGTTGAGGAAGTCCCCGGAGAGGTCGGCCACGGTGGCCGCCACCGCCCTCATGTCCTCGTCCGCGGTGGCCGCCGTCTCCATGACGTTGGCCGTCCGGTCGGTGAGGCCGCCGTTGCTCCCGGAGGACAGGATGCGGGTGGCCCAGCCGTAGCCCACCGCCTCGTAGTACTGGTAGTCGACCTTGTTGTACCCGTCGCAGGAGACCCAGACCCCGGCCGAGGTGCCGGTGAAGTCGGCCAGCGACTCGTCGTTCACGAGGACGATGTCGGCGTCGAAGTCCCCGTCGAGGTCCCCCATGGCCGCGGAGACCGAGCGGAAGTCGTAGTCGTAGAGGTAGCAGACCGAGGCGCCGCGCTTGGTCCCGGAGCAGGCCCAGGTCGAGTTGCAGGTGAGGAACCCGGTGATGTTGAGGAGGCTCGCGTCCCCCTCCACCACGGGCGCCGTGAACTTCCCCGAGGAGTCCGGGAAGAGCAGCGTCGCCCAGGGATCGACGAACTTGTTCCCGGCGAGCATGCGCGCCTCGTTCCAGTTCCCCGAGGGCCAGTAGACGCCGGTGCCCGCGCGGGACAGGTAGAGGTCGGGGATGTTGTCCTCGGTGAGCCGGCCGGCGAGCACCGTGTTGGCGCCCCAGTTCTCGTCCGCCGTCACCGCGGGCATGGCCGTCGCCGTGACGTCCGTGAAGACGCCCGTCCCGTTGTTGAGGAGGACCCGGGTCCCGGGGCGCGTCCCGATGGCGTCGGGCTGGGAGATGATGATCCAGTCGGCGGTCCCGTCCCCGTTCCGGTCGGCGACCGCGAGGGACTGCCCGCCCCAGTCGTCATTGGCGGTGGCGGCGGGGATGCCGGAGGTGGCGTCGGAGAAGGAGAAGTAGGCGAGGCCCGGGGACTTGGTGACCGAGGCCCCGGAGGCGTTCTGCACCCGGATGTCCACCTTGCCCGGCGCGTGGGCGGGGAGGTCCTCCGCCTCGATGCGGTGCGCGATCACGGCGGAGCCGAAGAGCACCGGCGTCGTGGCGATCGGGACCCCGTCGAGGGAGACGGTGTCGGTGGCGGCGAAGTTGGCCCCGCCGATGACGACGGGCACGCCGCCGAAGGCCGGCACGGCCTCGGGCCGGACGCTGCTGATGAACAGCCCCGTCCCGTAGGTGAAGGTCCCGGGCACCGGGATCTCCTCGCCGCAGGCGTTGCGCAGGACGACCGCCTTGGGCCCGGAGACGTGGGAGGGGATCCGGCAGGTGATGGTGTCGCCCTCGTCGTTCACGCGCACCTGGGAGGCGGGGACCCCGCCGATGAGGACCGAGTAGAGGTCCAGGGTGGAGGGGAGGAACCCCGCCCCGAAGATCCTCATCTCGATGTTCCCCGTGTTCGGGCCCGAGGTCGGCTCGAAGCCGGTCACCGTGGGGAGGTCCTGGAAGGTGAAGGCGTCCTCGAGGAACGCGACCTGGCCGTCCGCGGCGACGTAGACGACGTCCACGAGGCCCGTCCCCGCGGGGACCGAGCAGGTGATCGTCTTCCCGCCCGTGACCGCCACCCCCGTCGCCGCGTTGGGGCCGAACCAGACGCCCCGCGGCGAGGTGCCGAGGTCGTCCCCCTGCAGCGTGACGACGACGCCGCAGGTGCTCGTGGAGTGGCTGATGGAGTCGAGGACCGGCTCCTCCAGGGTCAGGCTCGCCGTCGTCTTCTCCGCCTTGGGGAGCTTCATCTTGATGGAGAGGGACGCGGTGGAGGATCCCAGCTTGTTCTCCACGACCAGCTTCCAGGAGCCGCCGGGGCCGTCGGCCGGGAGGGGCCAGTCCTTCACCGCCTCCGAGGTCAGGGTCCGCTTCACCCACTCGTCGTCCTCCGGGTCCCAGCCGGCGTCGCCGCCGTCGGGGTCCTCGACCGCCGCGACCTGGGCCGAACCGTCCCCCTTGAACTTGAGGGTCCAGGAGACGAGGGTCCCGCCGCGCGCGGGGAAGGCGAACCGCGTCGTGGTGTTCGACCCGAGGGGGATGTTCTTGGCCGCCGGGTTCTTCGGGGCCTTCAGGCTCCAGGAGAGGGAGTAGCCGCCGGTACCCGAGGCGCCCCGGACGCGGGCCGCGAAGCGGCCCCCCTCGGCCAGCGTGGCGGAGAGGCTGGCGGAGGTCTTCCCGGCCTTGGCCTTGACGCCCTCGGTGGTGACGCTCCCGTCGGGATCGACGAGCTCGAGGACGGGGCGCAGGTCCGTCCCCTTGGCGGCCTTGACCTTGACCGTCACCTTCCAGCCCGTGGCCCCCTCGAAGACGTAGTCGTCGGCGTCGGAGGAGGGGTCGATGCCGGAGGTGAGGGTCTCCCCGAGGACCAGCTCCCGCCCGTAGTTGGCGGCGGCGAGGGGGGAGGCGAGGGCCGCGAGGGCGAGGGCGGCCAGGGCAAGGGAATCGCGCAGGTGCATGGGGTGAACCTCCGGGCGACGCCGGCCCCCTCCCGCGGGGGGCGGTGCCGATGGGGACAGTGTAACCCGACCCGGAGCCGCGAGGGGAATCCCGGAGCGGGGTCGGGCGTCTCCCGGACGGCACTCCCCGGGGGGGGCGGCCCGCGCCCCGCTCAGGCGTACTTGAAGTACTGGTCCCCCATCCGGATCACGTCCCCCGAGTGGAGCACGTGCACCCCCCGCAGGCGCAGGAAGGTCCCGTTCTGGCTCCCGAGGTCCTCGAGCCAGTAGTCCCCCTCGCGGTAGGTGATGGCCGCGTGCCGCCGGGACATCAGGTCGTCCTTCGTGAACCGGTGGGTCCCCTCGGTCCTCCCGAGCACGTACCGGTGGGTCCCGAAGAAGAAGGGCATCCCGCTGAACCCCTCCTCCTGCCGCTTCACGATCCGCGCCCGCGGGGCCATGCCCTGCACCCCCTGGACCTTCGTCAGCGGGTCCCCCTCGATGGTCCGGTCGTCCTTCTCCTCGTACTTGAGCAGTTCGAAGCGGAACACGTGGTGCCCCACGGACAGGACGTCCCGGTGCTCGAGCTTCATCGGCGTCCGCACCCGGAGGAAGGTCCCGTTGAGGGTCCCCAGGTCCTCGACCGCGAGCCGCCCCTCCGCGTCGCGGAAGAACCGCGCGTGCTTCTTCGAGAGGAGGTGGTCGTCGGCGTACTGGATGTCCCCCCGGTCCCGTCCGACCACCGTCTCCGCCCCCCGGAGGCGGACCACGTCCCCCTTCACGCGCGGGGACCAGTGGTCGAGGCGCAGCTCCGCCCCCGCCGGCGGGGGAGGCGCGGGAGGGGGCGGCGGCGGGGCGAGGGAGGGGGGAGGCGCCGCGAGGGAAGGTCCGGAATCGTCCCCGCCGAGATCGAACTCGTCGGTGATGGGCTCCGGCTCCTCCTCCTCCCGGGCCGCGGGCGGGGGAG
Organism: Planctomycetota bacterium; assembly: GCA_023150535.1. Taxonomy (GTDB): domain Bacteria; phylum Planctomycetota; class JAJSAM01; order JAJSAM01; family JAKLKS01; genus JAKLKS01. The sequence continues at coordinate 756 of JAKLKS010000081.1, read as the reverse complement.
GGGGAGGAGGGGGGGGAGGGGGCGGGGGGGGCGGCGGCGGGAAGGGCTCCGCCATCCCCGGGGGGACCGTGCCCACGAAGGTGGCCGTGCTGTGGGTGACGTTCCCCTCGTCCTCCGGGGGTGTCTCGCCCCTGCCCCGGGACGCCGGGGATCCGCCCTGGTGGAACCCCCCCACCATGGTCTCGTCCCCCGTCGCGCCGGGGGCGGGGGCGCCGGGCAGGCCGCCCACGAAGGTGGCCGTCCCGGTGCCCTTGAGAGGGACGGAGGGATCGAGGGCGGGCCGGGGCAGCCCGGAGATGAGGGTCCTGTCCCCCGGGTCCTCCGGCGGCTCCTCCTCCCCGTCGTCGTCGGCGGGCGGCGGAGGGGCCGGGGAGGGCGGCGCGGACCGGGAGCCGGGGAGGCTCGAGGCCAGGGTCTCGTCCCCCGAGGACGCGGGCTGCGGGGGAGGGGAATCACCGGCCTCGTCGAGCCGGCCGCCGCACTCCCGGCAGAACTTCAGGCGCTGGGCGGCCACGGCGCCGCAGCGGGGGCAGGTCCTGTCGGCCATGGTCTGTCGACTCCTGTGGAGGTGCTCAGTTCCCGAAGTATGCCCGGAGGATGAGGCCGAGGGCGACGAGGGCGAGGAGGGAGAGGGCCACCGTCACGGCGAAGGGGAGGCGCTCCTCCTCCCCGGGCGGGGCCCCGCGGGGGGGAGGCGCGGGTGCGGGAGCGGGGGCCGGCGGCGGCGCCGCGGGCGGAGGGGCGGCCGCGGGGACC
>JAKLKS010000080.1 GCA_023150535.1 Planctomycetota bacterium | reverse complement strand
CCGACGACGCGACCGAGACCCGCCACCTCCTCTACACCCTCCACCCCGACCCCGCCACCGCGGTCGCCGTCGAGCTCTGGATCGACGGCGCCACCCTCCATCCCATGGGTCGGCGGGCCTGGCTCGCGACCGGCACCGCCACCCTCCGGCTGGAGGAGTCCTACGCCTCCTTCCGGACGGAGGAGATCACCGCCGCCGACCTCCCCTAGCGCGGGGTCGGAGTCCTCCCCGCGGATTCTTCCGCACCCCCGACGGCCGTCACGCCCTCCCCTCCCCCGCCCCCCCGCCCCAAGCCCATGGCTGCCAGGGGTTTGCAGATTCCCTCCCGGCCCCCCTCCCCCCGGCACGCCCCATGCTCATCACAGCCCGGAAGGCCGTCTCCGCCGCGCCCGGATTCCCGACCAAGGAGCCCCCCATGGCTCGCCGACCCATGCTCACCTGCGACGGCAACGAGGCCACCGCCTCCGTCGCCCACCGCCTGAACGAGGTCATCGCCATCTACCCCATCACCCCCTCCTCCAACATGGGGGAGCACGCCGACGAGTGGTCGGCCAGGGGGAGGAAGAACATCTGGGGCACCGTGCCCCTCGTCGTGGAGATGCAGAGCGAGGGGGGCGCCGCCGGGGCGGTCCACGGGGCCCTCCAGACCGGGTCCCTCACCACCACCTTCACGGCGAGCCAGGGCCTCCTCCTCATGATCCCCAACATGTTCAAGATCGCGGGGGAGCTCACCTCCACGGTCTTCCACGTGTCGGCCCGCACCGTCGCCACCCACGCGCTCTCCATCTTCGGGGACCACAGCGACGTCATGGCCTGCCGCTCCACGGGATGGGCCATGCTCTGCTCCGGGTCGGTGCAGGAGGCCCAGGACTTCGCCCTCGTCGCCCAGGCCGCCACGCTGGAAGGGCGCGTCCCCGTGCTCCACTTCTTCGACGGGTTCCGCACCAGCCACGAGGTCTCCAAGATCGAGACCCTCGCCGACGAGGACCTCCGGGCGATGATCGACGACGACCTCGTCGCCGCCCACCGCGCCCGCGGGCTCACGCCGGACCGGCCGGTGCTCCGCGGCACCGCCCAGAACCCCGACGTCTTCTTCCAGGCGCGGGAGGCGGTCAACCCCTTCTACGAGGCCTTCCCCGCCGCCGTGAAGAGGGCCATGGACCGCTTCGCCGCGATCACCGGCCGGCGCTACTCCCTCTTCGACTACGCCGGCCACCCGGAGGCGGAGCGGGTCGTCGTACTCATGGGCTCCGGCGCCGAGATCGCCCACGAGGCCGTGGACCGCCTCGTCGCCGCGGGGGAGAAGGTGGGGGTCCTCAAGGTCCGCCTCTTCCGCCCCTTCGTCCCCGCCGACCTGCTGGCCGCGCTCCCGCCCACGGTGAAGGCCCTCTCCGTCCTCGACCGCACGAAGGAGCCCGGCGCCGCGGGGGAGCCCCTCTACAAGGACGTCCTCTCCGCCGTCGCCGAGGCGCAGGCCGAGGGCGCGCTGCCCATGAAGAAGGCCCCCCGCGTCGTCGGCGGGCGCTACGGCCTGTCGAGCAAGGAGTTCACCCCCGCCATGGTGAAGGCGGCGCTGGACGGACTCCTCGAGAGGAAGCCCCGCAACCGCTTCACCCTCGGCATCCGGGACGACGTCTCCGGCAGCTCCCTCGACTTCGACCCCGAGGCCCTGCCCGAGGAGCCGGACGTCGTGCGCGCCATGTTCTTCGGGCTCGGCGCCGACGGGACCGTGAGCGCCAACAAGAACTCCATCAAGATCATCGGCGAGGAGACGGACAACTACGCCCAGGGCTACTTCGTCTACGACTCCAAGAAGTCCGGCGCCATCACCACGAGCCACCTCCGCTTCGGCCCGCGGCCGATCCGCTCCTCCTACCTCATCCGGGAGGCCTCCTTCATCGCCTGCCACCAGTGGGTCTTCCTCGAGAAGTACGACATGCTGCGCTACGCCGCGCCGGGTGCGGTGTTCCTCCTCAACGCGCCGGGCGGGGCCGCCGGGGCCTGGGACCGCCTGCCGCGGAAGGTGCAGGAGGACTGCATCGCCAGGCGCCTGCGGGTCTTCGCCATCGACGCCTACGCCGTCGCCGAGGCGACCGGGATGGGCACCCGCATCAACACCATCATGCAGACCTGCTTCTTCGCCATCAGCGGCGTCCTCCCGCGGGAGGATGCCATCGCGAAGATCAAGGAGGCGGTGAAGAAGACCTACGGCGGCCGGGGCGAGGACGTCGTGAGGCGCAACTACGAGGCCGTGGACCGGAGCCTCGCGGCCCTCCACGAGATCCCGCTCCCCGCGGCGGCCGCCTCGGGGATCGGGCTCCCGCCCACCGTCCCCGACGGGGCCCCGGAGTTCGTGAAGCGGTTCACCGCCCCCATCCTCGCGGGGCGCGGCGACGACCTGCCGGTCTCCGCCTTCTCCCCCGACGGGACCTTCCCCACGGCGACCTCGCAGTGGGAGAAGCGGGCCATCGCCCTGGAGATCCCGCTCTGGGACCCCGACGCCTGCGTGCAGTGCGGCAAGTGCGCCATGGTCTGCCCCCACGCCGCCATCCGGACGAAGGTCTACCCCCCCTCGCTGCTCGACCGGGCGCCGGCGGGGTTCAAGAGCCGCGACTACCGATCCCTCTCGATGAAGGGCATGAAGTACACCATCCAGACCTCGCCCGAGGACTGCACCGGGTGCAACCTCTGCGTGGAGGTCTGCCCGACCCACACCGTGGCGTCGCCGAGGCACGGGTCGAGGTTCGCGAAGCCCGAGGGGGACGGACGGCTCCCGCGCTGGGTCCGGGACAAGCGGCGCGCGCTCAACATGGCCCCCCTCGCGAAGGTGCGGGAGGAGGAGAAGCGGACCTTCTCCTTCTTCCTGGACCTCCCCGAGGCCGACCGGACCCTCGTGGACCCGTCGAAGATCGACTCCTCCCAGGTCCTGCGGCCCCTCTTCGAGTACTCCGGCGCCTGCTCGGGCTGCGGCGAGACCCCCTACGTCAAGCTCCTCTCCCAGCTCTTCGGCGACCGGGCGCTGGTGGCCAACGCCACGGGCTGCTCCTCCATCTACGGGGGCAACCTCCCCACCACCCCCTGGGCGGTGGACGACGCGGGGCGGGGGCCGGCCTGGTCGAACTCCCTCTTCGAGGACAACGCCGAGTTCGGCTACGGGTTCCGGCTCACGCTGGACCGGCAGGAGGCCTTCGCGAAGGAGCTGCTCCAGCGGCTCGGCGGCGCGCTCGACGGGGCGCTCGTCCAGGGCCTGCTCGGGGCGGACATGTCCACGGAGGCCGGGATCCGGGACCAGAGGATCCGGGTGGCGGAGCTGAAGAAGCGCCTCGCCTCGCTCGACGGTGCCCGGTCCGGGGACGCGAAGCGGCTCCTCTCCCTGGCCGACTTCCTCGTGCGCAAGAGCGTCTGGATCGTCGGCGGGGACGGCTGGGCCTACGACATCGGCTACGGCGGCCTCGACCACGTGCTCGCCTCGGGCCGGGACGTGAACGTGCTCGTGCTCGACACCGAGGTCTACTCCAACACCGGCGGGCAGATGTCCAAGGCGACCCCCATGGGGGCGGTGGCGAAGTTCGCCGCGGGCGGGAAGCCCACCGGGAAGAAGGACCTGGCGATGCTGGCCATGTCCTACGGGAACGTCTACGTGGCCCGCGTCGCCATGGGGGCCGACGACCGGCAGACCCTGCGGGCGTTCCTCGAGGCGGAGTCCTGGCACGGGCCGTCCATCATCATCGCCTACAGCCACTGCATCGCCCACGGCATCGAGATGGAGAAGGGGCTCCAGCACCAGCGCCGCGCCGTGGAGAGCGGGCTGTGGAACCTCGTCCGCTTCGACCCGCGCCGGGCCGCCGAGGGCCTGCCGCCGCTCCAGATCGACAGCGCGCCGCCGAGGCTGCGCCTGAAGGACGCCATGTACGAGGAGGTGCGCTGGAAGATGCTCACCCGCATGGCCCCGGCGGAGGCGGAGCGCCTGCTGCGGCTCGCGCAGGAGGACGCGGACGCCCGGGAGCGGCTGTACCGGCTGCTCGCCCGCGGGACCATCGGGCCGGAGGAGGCGGCGAAGGCCTCCGACGTCCTGGCGGCCGCGGCGGCCGCGGCTGCGGCCCCCGCCCCGAAGGCCCCGAAGCTCCCCCTGGAGGTGTGAGATGGACCTCTCGGCGACCTGGCTCGGGCTCAGGCTCCCCCATCCGCTCGTCCCCTCGGCGGCCCAGCCGCTGAGCCGCGACCTCGACAGCCTGCTCCGGCTGGAGGACGCCGGGGCGTCGGCGGTGGTCGTCCACTCGCTCTTCGAGGAGCAGGTGATGGCGGAGCAGAGGGAGCTGGAGCAGTTCCTCGACCGCGGGGTCGACTCCTTCCCCGAGGCGCTCTCCTTCTTCCCCGCGCCGGACCGCTACCAGCACGGGCTCAACGACTACCTCGACCTCGTCCGCGCGGCGAAGGAGCGGCTCTCCATCCCCGTGGTGGGGAGCCTCAACGGGGTCACCCCCGGGGGCTGGACGGAGTACGGGAAGCTCCTCGAGGACGCCGGGGCCGACGCGCTGGAGCTCAACATCTACTACATCCCCACGGACCCCGACCGGACCGGCGAGGACGTGGAGAGGGTCTACCTCGACGTGCTGGAGGCGGTGAAGCGGCGGGTGAGGATCCCGGTGTCGGCGAAGATCGGGCCCTTCTTCTCCTCGCTCCCCAACTTCACGCGCCGCCTGGAGCGCGCCGGGGCGGGGGGCATCGCGCTCTTCAACCGGTTCTACAACTCCGACATCTACGTGGAGACGCTGGAGGTGGATCCCCACCTCGTGCTCTCGACCTCCTCGGAGTCGCTCCTGCCGCTGCGCTGGATCGCGATCCTGCGCTCCCACCTGCACTGCTCCCTCTCGGCGACGAGCGGGGTGTACACGGCGGAGGACGCGCTCAAGCTGGTGATGGCGGGGGCGGACGTGGTGCACCTCTGCGGGGCGCTGCTCAAGCACGGGCCGGCGCGCCTGGGGGAGATCCGGGACGGGATGGCGCGGTGGCTGGAGCAGCACGAGTACGAGAGCCTGGCCGACGCCCAGGGGATCCTCTGCCGGGAGACCTGCCCCGACCCGAGCGCCTTCGAGCGGGCGAACTACATGAAGGCCATCCACTCCTGGAAGTAGGCTCCCCCCGGGGGAGGGGAGCCCCCTCCCCCCTGTCCGCCGGCGGCCCCCCCGCGGTTACCGTATCGGGGGGCGGGCCTCGCCATGGCCTCCCCACCCCGGAGGACGCCATGCCCGCGACCCGCAGGATCCTCTCCGCCGCCGCCGCCCTGGCCGCCGCCGCGCTCCCCGTCCTCGCCGACCACGATCCCTACGGGGCCATCGAGCCCACGGCCGACGAGCAGCTCGGCATCTACGAGCTGAACCGGGCCCGGAACGACCCGCCCGCCTACGGCGCCGAGATCGGCTTCGACCTATCCGCCGTCGCCGCGGCGCCCCCCCTCGCCGTGAACCGCAACCTCACCGGCTCCGCCCACTTCCACGCGCAGGTCATGTTCGACCACCACGAGTACGGCCACGTGAGCACGCTCTACGGCATCGGCGCGAACCAGATGGCGGTGGACAACGGCTACGACCTCTTCGGGAACGGGCTCGGCGCCTCCTATGGCACGGCGAACTCCATCGAGTCCATCATGCGGAGCGTCAACCAGGTCGCCACCACCCCCGCGGCGGTGAAGACCTTCGTCATCGACAAGGACGTCGTCGGGGCCGGCCACCGGGTCCACCTGCTGGCCCTCGCCGCCGGCTACCTCGACCACCGGGAGATCGGCTTCGGCTGGGCCGCGGGCACCGACTCCTTCCCCGAGTTCGGCCTCCCGAAGCCGCTCCCGACGAAGCTCTGCGCCATCCACACCGCCTACAGGTCCACCGCCGACCGCTTCATCACCGGGGTCGTCTTCCGCGACGCCAACGGGAACCTCCGCTACGACAGGGGGGAGGGGCTCGGCGGCGTGACCGTCTCCATCCAGGGGGGGGCGAGCACCACCTCCATGGAGCACGGCGGCTACTCGCTGGCGACCTCCCCGGGCTCCCGCCTCGTCACCTGCTCCGGCGGCCCCTTCGCCGGGACCGCCGCGGCCATGGCCGTCGTCGGGGGCGGCAACGTCGCGGTGGACTTCCACTCGGGGCGCGCCGGCGGCGAGGTCGACTTCGCCTTCCGGGGCGGCGTCCTCCCCCCCGGCCCCGAGGTCGCGATGACCGCCAGCCCCTCCTCCGGCGGGGCCCCCCTCTCCGTGGAATTCGCCGCCTCCGGCGCCCCGGAGGGGATCTACACCTGGGACTTCGGCGACGGGGAGACCGCCACGGGCGGGAGCCAGGAGAACACCTACGAGGAGGCCGGCTTCTACCCGGCCCTGGTGACCGGCGTCAACTCCGACGGCGCGGGCTCGGCCCTGCGCATCATCGCGGTCTCCGACGGCTCCCTCCTCCCGGGGGGGATGACCCCGCCGGCGGACTCCTCCCTGGACCTGGCGAAGGGGCTCCTCAAGCGGGTGATCAAGGTCCCGGGGAAGGACCAGGCGAAGCTCACCGGCTCCCTCGAACTGCCCGGCGGCTTCCTCCCGGACACGGTGGAGGTGCAGGTCTGCGTCGCCGGGGCGATCCGCACCTTCACGCTGGACGCGAAGGGGAAGGGCGCCCTCCCCGACGGCAGCAAGATCGTCCTCAAGGCGAAGTGGCCGAAGGACGGGGGCGGCGTCCCCGCGGGGACGGTCGCGAAGGTCACGGCGACCCTCAAGGGGGACTTCGGGGCGAGGCTCGAGGCCATGGGCCTCCGGGACCGGACCGAGACGCGGACCGTGGACTACATCCCCTGCGGCGTCCTCCTCCACGGGAGGACCTGGACCGTCCAGGGGACCATGGTGTCGAAGGCCGTGGCCGGGAAGACCGGCAAGGCCACCATCACCGCGGCGGAGTGAGCCGGCCCCGCACCTGATCCGGTTCCGTTCCGGGCACCTCGGTCGGTGAGGGATCCGGACCCCGGCCGTATATACTCATGGACTTCTCTTCCACCCCCCCCGGGAGACCTCCCCCCATGCGCCTTCGCTCCCCCCGCTTCGCCCTCGCGGCGGCCCTGCTGGCCCTCGCCTCCCCCGCCGCCCTGCGGGCCGACGAGACCTCCTCGAAGATCGACGAGATGGAGGACCTCGCGCTCCGCCAGGAGTCCCACGCGAAGTACGAGGAGGCGCTGGACTCCTTCCGGCAGGCCTTCGACCTCGGACCTCGGCCCCGTCCTCAAGGGCCGCGTGGACTGGGAGCGCGTCCGCTTCCTCCGCCAGGCCGGCATGGTGGACGAGTCCCGCGACCTCCTCGGCTCCCTCGGCTTCGTCACGAAGTGGTGGATCGTCGGCCCCTTCGACAACGAGCGCGGCCGGGGCTTCGCGGAGAAGCAGGGCCCCGCCTCCGAGGAGGGCCTCGCCGTCGACCTCTCCGCCGTCTACACCGGCAAGGAGCGCCAGGTCGCCTGGAGGGCGGTCCCCGCCGTCCACCCCTACGGCTGGGTGGACCTCGACGCCATGCTCCGCCCGAACGACCAGTGCCTCGCCTACGCCGCCACCTGGATCCGCTGCGACGGGCCCCGCGAGGTCGCCCTCCGGATCGGGTCCGACGAGGCCGTCGTCGCCTGGGTCAACGGGACCGAGGTCCTCCGCCGGGACGTCATCCGCAACGGCGGCTTCGACCAGGACGTCGTCGGCGTCTCCCTGGCGAAGGGGTGGAACCGGATCCTCCTCAAGGTCTGCGACAACACCGGCCCCTGGGGCTTCCGCCTCCGCGTCACGGAGAGGGACGGCACCCCGATCACCGACCTCGCGGTCCCCGCCTCGGAGGAGGAGCTCGCCGCCGCCTCCGCCGACCCCGCCGCCGACGCGCCCGCCGGGAAGGTCGAGGCCTCCCGCGGCGCGCTCGACGCCCTCGAGCCCGCCGCCCCGAGGGGCGCCACCGCCGAGGAGGGCTCCGAGGACGCGCGCGCCTACTTCTGGCTCGGCCTCCTCCACCGCTCCCGCCAGTACGACGACCAGAAGGCCGACCAGACCGACCGCAAGTACTTCGAGCGGGCCGCGCGGCTCCGCCCCGACGACCCGGTCTACCGCTTCCACGCCGCCGAGAGCGCCACCCGCCCCATCGAGATGGCCGTCGAGAAGGAGGAGAACGCGCAGCGCCGCGGCCGGGAGAAGGCCCTGGAGCTCGACCCCGACTACGCGGAGGCCTACTTCGCCCTCGCCGCCTACTACACCTTCTCCCTGCCCAACCTCCCCCGCGCCGAGGAGCTGGTGCGCAAGGCGATCGCCGTGAACGACTCCTTCCTCGAGGCCCACCTCCTCCTCGTGGACGTCCTGCGCCGCCGGGGCTTCGCGACCGAGGCCGAGATCGAGCTGCGCGGGATCCTCGCCCGGAAGGAGTGGGAGGGCCGCACCGCGCTCCTGCGCGAGCGCGCCGAGGCCGGGGACGACGCCGGCACGATGGCCGCCGCCGCCGACGCCTGCCGCAGGGCGCTCGACGTGGACCACGAGGACGCCGCCAGCCGCGGCCGCCTCGCGCGGGTCCTCCAGAGGGAGGGCCTCGCCGAGGACGCCGTCGGCGTCTTCGACGAGCGCATCCGGCTCAACCCCTTCGATGTCGACGCCCACCGCCGGAAGTCCTTCTTCCTGGAGGGCCTCGCCCGGCTCCCCGAGGCCGCCGCCGCCGCCGCCGCGGGCCTCGAGGTCGCCCCCGAGGACGAGTACCTCCTCGACCTCCAGGGCCGCGTCCTCCACCGCCTCGGCCGCAAGGACGACGCCGTCGCCCGCTGGAAGGAGGCCCTCCGGGTCAACCCGAAGAACGCCGTCCTCAAGCGCTACGTCGAGTGGCTCGACCCCTCCGTGAAGCCCTTCGAGCTCCCCTACGTGGAGGACGCCAACACCCTGCTCGCCGCCGTCCGGGGCCGGGAGAAGGAGAACCCCGAGAACGACCCCTCCGTCGTGGTCCTCGACAAGGGGGTCGTCCGGGTCAACACCGACGGGACCTACTCCTCCTTCACCCAGAAGATCGTGAAGATCCTCAGCAACCAGGGCGTGAAGCAGAACTCCTCCTACTTCGCCGGCTCCTTCTTCGCCGCGGAGCAGGCCTTCGAGTGGCGCACCGCCCGCGTCTGGCGCGCCGACGGGTCCGTGGAGGAGGCGCAGGTGCAGTCCGGCTCCCCCATGGTCCGGTGGCCGAAGCTCGAGCCCGGGGACGCCATCGAGGTCCAGCACCGCGTGGACCAGCTCCGGCAGACCTTCTTCGGGGACTACTTCGGCGACTCCTGGATGTTCTCCGACCGCGTGCCCGTGGTCCGCAGCGAGTGGACCGTCATCTGCCCCGCGGAGAAGGACCTCGCCGTCCACGTGAAGAACATGCCGGAGGGGAAGGGGGAGCCGGCGGTGTCGAAGTCCGGGGACGGGAAGTGGACCGTCCGCACCTGGTCCCTCTCCGACCTCCCCAAGATCCGCATGGAGCCCGGGATGCCGAACCCCGCCGAGACCCACCCCGTGGTGGAGGTCTCCACCTACCGGGACTGGAACCAGTTCGCGACCTGGTGGTGGAACCTCATCAAGAAGCAGTTCACCGTGGACGACGGGATGCGGGCGAAGGTGGCGGAGCTGGTGAAGGGGAAGGAGACGCGCCTCGACAAGGTGCGCGCCATCTACGACTTCGTGGTCACCGACATCCAGTACCAGGCCTGGGAGTTCGGCGTCCACGGCTACAAGCCCTACGCGGCGACGGCGATCTTCAACCGCAAGTGGGGGGACTGCAAGGACAAGGCCATCCTCATCCGCACCATGCTCGACGTGGTCGGCATCGAGGCATTCCCCGTCCTCATCTACGCGGCCCAGGGCCGCAGCGAGGAGGACATGACGCTCCCCCAGATCGGGAAGTTCAACCACTGCATCGCCTGGGTGCCCGACGCCGACGGGAAGGGCACGGGCATGTTCCTCGACGGCACCGCCCAGTACAACTCCCTCCACTCGGTGCCCGCCATGGACCGGGGCGCCCGCGTCCTCATCGTCAAGCCGGACGGGGCGGAGGTCGTCCAGATCCCCTGGAACACCCCGGAGGAGTTCGCCTTCGTCCAGGAGTACGACGTCGCCCTGGACGGGTCCGGCGCGGCGACCCTCGACGGCAAGGCCCGCTTCACCGGGGACTTCTCGGTGATGGCGCGGAGCCTCTTCTCCGTCGAGGGGAAGCGCCCCCTCGTCCTCCAGGGCATGCTCGGCCAGTCCTTCGGGAAGCACTCCATCGTCGAGACCCGCTTCCCCGACCTCGCCGACATCGGGAGCCCCGAGGTCGAGGTCGGCCTCAAGTTCCGGGTGGACGGGCTCGGGGTGGTCGAGGGAGGGCGGATGTCCGTCCCCGTGAAGTTCATCCAGTTCGGGGTCCTCCAGCAGTTCGGCCGGGTCGCCGCCACGGAGAAGCGGGAGCACGACCTGGTCCTCATGAACCCCATGGCCTTCACGGAGAGGGCGGTGGTCCGCGTCCCGGAGGGCTGGAAGGTCGCCTCCGTGCCCGGCGACCGCTCCATCGAGACCCCCTTCGGCCGCTTCGTCGTGAAGGCGAAGGCCGAGGGGGACGCCGTCTCCTTCGAGCGCACCACCGCCCTCACCGCCCACCGCCTGGAGACCGAGGACTACGCGGCCTTCCGGGACATGGTGGCGAAGGCGACCAACGCCCTCACGGAGAAGATCGTCCTCGAGCGCGCCGCCGCGCCGGAGGCGGCGCCCGCGGAGGGCGCCCCGCCGGAGGGCGGCGGGAAGTAGGAGGGCGCGGCCGCGGGGCCCGGGCCCCGCGGCCGTCCGCCCGGCCGCACCCGGGCCGAGGGAGCCCGGCACCACGGAAGGAAGGGACCATGCTCCGCCGCTCCAGCCTCCTCGCCGCCGTCCTCGCCCTGGCCGCCGCCGCGCCGGCGCTCGCCGCCGGGGACGCGGCCGTCGTCGTCGCCCCCCCGGGCCTCGCGGAGGGGGACGCCGACGCCGCCCTCGCCGCCCTCCTCGGGGTGGTCGAGCGGGACCGCGCCGGCCCCCTCGGGCAGGCCGCCCTCGTCGCCGCCCGCCCCCTCTGGGACGGGTCCCGGGACGTCGGGCCCCACGTGAAGCGCCTCGAGGCCCTCCTCGCCCGCGGCGGCCTCCAGGGGGACGTCGACGAGACCGTCCGGCGCCTCCTCGGCGAGCGGTACCTCGAGAGCGGGGACCTCGCGAAGCGGGCCGCCGTCGGCGTGGACGCCGGCTACCTCGGCGACTTCCTCGTCTGCGGCACCTTCGGCGTCGCCGCCCGCGCCGCCGTCCACGTCCCCTACCCGCCCGAGACCTCCATCGACCTCGAGAAGGAGATGCCCGGCCGCCGCGGCCCCGTGCGCTGGATCCCCTACCGCAGCCTCGGCATCGGGGAGATCGTCGAGCCCCACCAGTACCTCCGCCCCACGGACGGGGTCGCCTTCGCCCTCGCCCAGGTCCGCTCGGAGAAGGGGGGCCCCGCGGTCCTCAAGATGACCTGCCGCGGCTCCCACTCCCTGCGGCTCAACGGCGCCCTCGTCCTCGAGAGGGACCGCCTCCGCTCCGAGCCGGCCCGCACCGCCTGGGTCCCGGTGACCCTGGCCGCCGGCTGGAACCGGATCCTCGTCAAGCTCGCCGGGACCGAGGGCTTCGCGCTCAAGGTCTGCGACCCCGACACCGGCCTGCCCCTGCGGGGCCTCGAGGTCGAGACGAAGCCCGTCCTCCACCCCGCCGTCCCCGCCCTCCCCGCCCCCGCCTCCGTCGCCTTCCGCTCCAACCTCGACGCGGTGCTGGCCGCGGAGCCCGCGACCCCCGAGGACCGGGTCGTCCGCGCCTTCCTCGCCGGCTCCTACGACCTCCCCTGGACCCGCTGGACCGACCTCGAGAAGGCGGCCGCGCTCGCGCCGAGGGACCCCGGGATCCAGTTCCGCTTCGCGGAGTTCGTGGAGGAGTTCCGCGAGATGCCGGAGCCCCGCTGGAGGAAGAACCGCGCCCGCGCCCTCTACGAGAACGTGCTGGAGGCCTCCCCCGGCCACGTGCCGGCCGTCCTCGCCCTCGCCGGGATGCTGAGCGGCGAGGACCGCACCGAGGAGGCCCTCGCCGGCATCAAGCCCCTGCCCGAGGCGAAGGGGGAGGCGGACGCCGCCGCCGCCGCCACCCGGGCCGCCCTGGAGCGGAGCCGCCGGATCTTCCCCGGCCTCGACGCCCTCCTCGCGGACCGCCCCCTGCTCGCCGAGGGGTGGTGGACCCGCTCCCTCTTCTGCCAGGCCCGCAACTGGCCGAAGGAGGCGGAGGACGCCGCCCGCAATGCGCTGGAGGCGAACCCGCGCCACGCCGGGGCCCTCAACCACCTCCTCCGGCTCGCCGACGGCTACGGGGACGCGAAGGGGGCCGAGGCGGCCTGCCGCAGCGTCCTCGCCGCGGACCGGGGGAACTCCCGCGCCGCGCGGCGCCTCGCCGAGATCCTCCGCGACCGCGGGGACGGGGAGGGCTGCCGGAAGGCCCTCGAGGAGATCGTCGCGACCTGGCCCTCGGACTTCGACGCCCGCGCGGAGCTCGCCCGCCACCACGCCGCGGGGAAGCGGTGGGACGAGGCCCTGGCCTGCTGGCGGTGGCTGGAGGCGCAGTCCCCCCTCGACCCCTCCTACCCCCGCGAGATCGGCGCGCTCCTCCGCCTGAAGGGGGACGACGAGGGGGCGAAGGCCGCCTGGAGGCGCTCCCTCGACCTCGACGGGGCCCAGGGCCCCCTGCGGCGGGAGCTGGAGCGCCTGGAGGGCGGCGACTTCGACTTCGCCCGCCCCTGGATCGTGGACGGCGTGGCGCTGGCGAAGGACGTCGGCGGGCAGGAGAAGTACCCCAAGGCCGTCTCCGTGCACGTCCTCGACATGCAGGTCGTGCGCGTGAACGACGACGGCTCCTGGACCTCCATCACCCACGACGTGCACCGCATCCTCAACGAGAAGGGGCGGGAGAAGTACTCCGAGATCACCCTCCCCGGGCAGGTCCTCGAGGTCCGCGCCATCTCCCCCGAGGGGGAGGTCTTCCTCCCCATCGGCGCCCGGGGCAACACCTTCACCCTGGAGGGCCTCCAGGCCGGCTGGACCGTGGAGACCCGCTACCTCAACGACGGCCGCCGCGCCGACACCGGCTACGACGGGGGCGGCTGGTACTTCCGCGACCCCGGCTTCGAGCGGGGCGAGGACCCCGACCCGGTGATCCTCTCGAAGCTCGTGGTGGACATGCCCGCCTCCATGGAGGTCCCGCTCCTCCTCCGGAACTACGGCCCCGCCCCCGCCCCGGCCGTCGAGGGCGGCCGCAAGGTCTTCGTCTTCGAGAAGAGGGACCAGGACCGCGTCGAGGCGGAGCCCGGCATGCCCGGGGCCGAGGAGATCTGCCCCTACGCCCACTTCCACCAGCCCGGCTCCTGGGAGAACGTGAACCTCGAGGCCCTCGACCTCCTCCCCCGCTTCGCCACCTCCCCGATCCTGGAGGAGAAGGCCCGGGCGGCGACCTCCGGCATCGAGGGGAACCTCGCCCGGGCGAAGGCGCTCTACGACGCCGTGAACGCCGAGATCCTCGGCAACGCCGGGAACTGGGGGCCCACCGGGGTCCTCCTCGAGAGGAGCGGCAACCGGTTCCTCTGCTTCGGGGCGCTCCTCACCGCCGCCCGCATCCCCTTCGACCTCGTCCGCGTCTCCACCGGACCGGAGGAGGGGAAGACCTGGGAGATCGCCTCCGAGGACCTCTTCCCCTCCGTCGGCCTCCTCGTCCGGGGGCCCGACGACGCGGCCATGGACGACGACGCCTTCGTCTTCCCCTTCGCCCGCCACACCCCCTTCGGCCGCGTCCCCGAGGATGCGCGCGGGAAGCGCGCCTTCGTCCCCCACCCCCACGGGCCCGCGATGTTCCGCATGCCCGCGGGCGACGACGGCGACCTCGAGATGCGCACCGCGGCCGCCGTGGTCCTCGGCGCCGCCCCCGCGGACACGACCTTCACCCTCGACCACCGCAACCCCGACGACGGGTGGTACGGGTCGAAGGAGCGCATCAAGGACATGAACGAGGACGACCGGCGCAAGGACACCGCCCGCACGGTGGAGCGGTTCCTCCCCGCCGCCAACCTGAAGGACTACTCCTACCCCGGCCTGCTGGAGGCCGGCCTCCCCTTCCGCCTCACCGCCTCGGGGGGCCTCCCGCAGGCGCTCCGCGAGGAGGGGGGCTCCATGGTGCTGGGCCTCGGCATCGACCCCCTCGACGCCTCCGGGCGCTACGTCGAGCGGCCCGAGCGGAACTGGCCCTTCCTGCTCCAGGACTCCGACGTCCGGACGGACGCCGTGACCTACGACCTCGGCGGGAGCTGGACCGTGGCCTCCCTCCCCCGCGGGCACACGGCCGTGGGGCGGATCGGCACCTACTCGCTGGTCGTGGAGAAGGAGGACGGGAGGGTCCGGGTCGAGCGGCGGGTCCGCTTCTCCCCCTGCCGCTACTCCCCCGACGAGTACCGGGAGTTCGTCGCCTGGTGCCGCGCCATCGACGCCGCGGAGGAGCAGCGGATCGTCCTCGCCCCGGCGAAGTAGCGTGACCGGGCCCCCCCCGGGGGCGCCTCCCGTCCTTGGGAGGCGCCCCCGGTTCGTCTAACCTCAGCGTCCCTCGCAACCCAGGAGCGGAGATTCCCCATGGCGGACAGCAGGGCCGGCGTGTTCTTCGGCATCGTCGTGGTCGTCGCGGCGGCGGGGGTGGGCTGGCTCGCCCTCTCCCGGCGCGCCCCCGACACCCCGCCCGCCCCCCCCGCCAGCGGGACGACCTCCGGCGTCCCGGGGAAGGGGCCCGGGGCCGCCCAGGGGAAGGGGAAGAAGGTCCCGAAGCCGCCGAAGGCCCCCCTCCCCCCGGAGGAGCCGATCCCCGCGACGAAGGAGGGCTGCACGACCCTCCTCCGCCGCCTCGCCGGGCCCGCCGCCCCTCCCCCCTCGGGGGGGATGGTCCTCCTCTTCCCCGCGGTGCGGATGGACGCGATGGAGGCCCTGCTGGCGCTGGACCCCCAGGCGGGCGAGGCGGCCGTGCTCGCCGCCCTCGGCGGCGACGGGGACCCCGGCGACTGGAGCGAGGAGCGGATGCACGCCGCGGCCCTGCGCCTGCGGGCGGGCAAGGCGGACGGCGCGGAGGCGGTGAAGGCCTTCCTCGCCCTCGGCAAGGAGATGGCGGACGCCGACGGCCTCGG
>JAKLKS010000007.1 GCA_023150535.1 Planctomycetota bacterium | reverse complement strand
CGGGCCCCGGCGCGGGGGGCGGAGGGGGAGCGGGCCTTCCTCGCGGTCTTCGGGGCGGTCCTCGACCCCGGCGACGCGGCGGCGGCCCGCGCGGCGCTCGCGGCCGCCCCGGCCCTGACCCACGGGGACCTCCTCGGCTTCGCCCGGGACCCGGGGACCCTGCCGGGGGTCCGCGCGGCCCGTTCCCCGGGCGCCGCCCCCCGGCCGCGCGCCCCCTTCCCGCCGGGGGGGCCCTGCCCCCTCTGCCGCTTCCCCACCCACGACTGGGTCCCGGAGCCGGAGTCCCTCCCGGGGCGGCTCCTCGAGGGGGCCCGCGCCTCCCGCCCGGGGTGGACCCCGGGGGACGGGATGTGCGGGCAGTGCGAGCTGCTGTTCCGGGGGCGGCCGCAGGCGGCGGGGGCGCGATAGTATCACGATGTGATACAGTTCCGGCGGCAGCGACCGCGGCCGACCCGTCCGCCCGCTTCCCCCTGCACTCCCCGGCGGCCGCCTCTCCGTGATCGGGCCCGGGCCCTCCTCCGCGCCGGGGCGCCGGAGCGCCGGGGAGCGGTGGATCAGGGAAGCTCGATCTCCACCGTTCCCCCCGCCTCGAGCCGGAGGGTCCGGTCGAGGTCCTTCCCCGAGGCGCGGAGGAGGAGCCTCGCCTCCCCCGCGGGAAGGCCGCCGAGGAGCAGCCCCTGGCCCAGTCCGCCGCCCTCGTGCCTCTCGCCTCCGGAGACGGGATCCTGGAGGAAGTAGTTCGGGGCCTGGTGCAGGGAGTACATGTTCGAGGCGAGGAAGGGGAGGGGGCGGCCCAGGCCGTCCAGCAGCGCCACCCGGGGATCCCGGGACGCCTCCCACTCCTTCCACCGGAGGAGGATCCGCGCCTCCGGGGGCGGCGCGAGGTCGACCCGCCGCGCCTCCCGCCCGTCCCATTCGCCCTCGAGGAGGGCCCGGCCCGGCGCCTCGAAGACCCAGCGGAGGGGCCCCGTGGACGGAGGCTCGAGGAGGGCGGCCCCACCGGTGGGCGAGGGGCGGAGGCGGTCCATGGGTGCTCCCCCCGGGGACATGTGGAGGGTCACCACCCCCGGGCCCCTCTCGAGGGCGGGGTCCCACCGCAGGCGGAGCAGGGGGGCGTCGGGGTCGGGCTCCAGGTGCACCAGGAACCTCCCGACACCGTCCCGAGGAAGGGAGGCGAGATCCTCGACGAGGCGCTCGCGGAAGCCCGGGCCGGAGACCAGGAAGGGCTGCTCCCCCGCGTCCATGAGGAAGTCGGCGCCGTCCAGGAAGGTGTAGGAGACCCGCAACGGATCCTCAAATCCCGCGGGCCCGCGGGCCGGTGGAAAGGTCATCCTCACCAGGCGCACCGGCCCTCCCGTCTCCGCGTCGCGGACGGAGAAGGGGAGGTCCCCGACCCGGCGCACCCGCAGTTCCAGGGGGGGCCCTCCGGGCGCTCCGGTATTCCCGCCTTCGAGGAGCGGCCCGGACCCGGGAATGCCCAGGGGATGCCCCTCCAGGGAGGGGACCGTGACCACGTGGGGGAAGGGGAGGACGACGGGCAGGGAGAACCTCCCCTCCCCGTCCGAGGTCGCCCTCGCGGGGGGCAGGTGGAGCACCCGGTCCCCGCAGGCGACGGCGAACGCCCGACCGGGAAGGGCGGCGACGCGCGCCTCCAGCACGAGACCCGGCGCGGGCCTCCCCTCCCCGTCGAGCACGCGGCCTTCGAGAGGTGGGACACGGGCGAGGACGGCCCTCTCCAGGGTGGGGGGCGTCGTGATCCGCTCCCAGTAGTCCTTCCCACCGCGGCGGATCTCCGCCTCCGCGGTCCGCCCGTCGGGATGGACGACGAGGACGCGGCCTTCCGAGAAGGAGACGTGGACCCGGTACCTCCCCGCGCCGTCGCTGCAGCCCACGTCCAGCGAGGGGTCGGGGGAGTTCCGGGACAGGGCCCAGGCGAAGGCCCCTTCCACGGGCCTCCCCTGCGCGTCGAGGACGATCCCCTCCACGAGGTGCTCGGGAGGGTGGGAGGGTAAGGAGCGCCGGTTCGCGCGGGAGACGAGGAGCATGCAGAGGACGACCAGGGGGATGAGGGCGACGACGATGTACATCCGGCTGGTGGTTCCCGAACCCATGGCGCCATCCTGCCCCGGACGCCCCCGGGAGTCCATGGTGGAGAGGACCAAGACGGGGCGGGTCCGGTGACGGAAACGGGTCGGGTTCCGTGCTGATCGGGGAGGGTGACGAAAACGGGTCGGGTTCAGTACTGATCAGGTTCAGTACTGATCAGGGGTCGGTGTGACGGAAACGGGTCGGGTTCAGTACTGATCACCTGAGACCGGCTCCCAACACGACATCCGTCAAGGTTTCCGCCCCGGGACCGGGAATCACACCCGCCCCGCGGGATTTCTCCGACCCTCCCCCGGCCCCTCCCGCCCCCTTCCCCCTCGGGACGGGTTGGGAACGCCATTTGTTATGCCGTGGGCCATGCCTCGGCCCGCAGGCCGCCGCCAGCCCGACTGCCCGATCCCCGAGGGGGCCGCCCCCTGCCTCCCGGAGTGCCGGGAGCAGGGCGCCTGCCGCGCCTCCCGCCTCCTCCTCGTGGACGGGCGCACCCTCGTCGGACGCCCCCTCGGGGTCATCGGCGAGACCCTGCGCTTCCGCTCCGTCTGGCCCCGCCGGGGCCCCGTCCTCGTCCCCTTCGCGGAGGCCGAGGCCGTCGGCCTCCTCGACTGCCTGAGGGCCTGCACCGACCCGACCGACGGGGCCGGCCTCCTCCGGATCGCGGAGGTCTCCGCCTCCCGGGGCATGGCGGAACCGGCCCTGCGGGAGCTGGAGCGCGCCCTCGCCGCCGACCCCTCCCTCGCCCCGGAGGTGGCCGCCGCCCGGGCCCGCTTCCTGGAGGAGGCGGCCGCCCGGGAGCTCCGGGACGCCCGGGAGCACCTCGCGGCCGGACGGATCGCCCACGCGCGCGCCGCCCTGGAGGAGATCCTCACCCGGTTCCCCGGGGCCGCCGCGGCCCGGGAGGCCCGGGACCTCCGGCGGACGCTCGCCGTCGCCGCCTCGGCCTGATCCCCGCCCCTACACGTCCTCCACGGGGGCGCGCAGGGGGAGCGTCACGCGGAAGGCCGTCCCCCCGTCGGGCGGGCACTCGAACTCGATGACCCCCCGGTGCGCCTCGACGATCTTCCGGCAGATCGCCAGCCCGAGCCCCGTCCCCCGCGCCTTGGTCGTGAAGAAGGGGGAGAAGACCCGGGAGCGGGCGGAGGGGGGGATCCCGGGACCGCGGTCCCGCACCCGGAACTCCGCCGAGCGCCCGTCGGCGGTGACGCCCGTGGAGAGGAGGATCGTCCGGTCGTCCCCGGGCCGCAGGGACTGGACCGCGTTCTGGAGGAGGTTCGTCAGCACCTGGACCATCTGCTGGCGGTCGAGCGGCACCTCCGGCGCGGCCCCCCGCTCGAACCGCAGGTCCACGCCGTCGATCTCGGGGGAGGACCGCAGCAGGGAGATCACCGCCTCGCCCACGTCGGCGGGGAGCGTCGGCTCCAGGCGCGCCTGGGACGGCCGGGAGAAGGAGAGGAGGTCCCGGACCGTCACGTCGAGGCGGTCGATGTGGGCCACCACCTCGCCGAGGATCTCCTTCTCGGGGTCCCCCGCCGGCCGGCGCGAGGCGAGCACCTGGAGGGCGCCCCGCATCCCCGCGAGCGGGTTCTTCACCTCGTGCGCGACCCGGGCCGCCATCTCCCCGACCACCGCGAGCCGCCGGTGGTCCTCGAACTCCCTCTCCCGCTCCACCTCGGGGGTCACGTCCCGCACGTACTTGAGCTCGTGGGTCACCTTCCCCTCCGAGTTGCGCAGGGGGAAGGAGCGGAGGTCGAAGTAGACCCGCCGCCCGTCGGAGCGGACGAAGGAGGGGCGGCAGCGGGCCTCGATCCCGCCCTCGAAGACGAGGTGGGAGGGGCAGTCGGTGCAGGGGCTGCCGACGCCGGCGAGCAGCGCGTAGCAGGAGAGCCCCTCGATGGGGCCGTCGGCGAGCCCGAGCATCTCCCGGAACCCGCGGTTGCACTCCACGAGCTTCTGGTCGGCGGTCGCCAGAGCGATGCCCGCGGGGACGTTCTCCAGCAGGGCCTTCAGCGTGCGCTCCGCCTCGGGGGAGCCGGTGGGGAGCCCGGGGAGGTCGGGGGAGAGGGGGGAGAGGACCACGGTGGCGCCGAGGAGGCGGCCGTCGGCGCCCCGGACGGGGCTGCGGCCGCCGCGGACCCTGAACTCCGTCCCGTCGGCCCGGATGCGGCGGCGGACCCCCTCCTCGACCCGGCCCTGCCGGCACCTCTCCAGGAGGTGCTCCGGCTCCCGCTCGGCGACCCGGTCCCCGGGGAAGAGGAGTCGCTCGTGGCGACCGAGGATCTGCTCCGGGGCGAACCCGAAGGTCTCGGCGGCGGTCCGGTTCCAGGAGGTGACGACCCCCCGCTCATCCACGGTGTAGACGATGGTCCCGATGGCGTCGGAGACCTCCGTGAGGGAGCGGAAGAGCTCCTGCTGCCCCCGGATGCGCTGCTCCAGGTGGTGGTAGGCGGTGCGCAGCTCCTCCGGCAGGTGCTCCGGCTCGGGGGCGGGGGCGGGAGCGATGGTCCAGGCGCAGCCCGGGTCCCCCCTGCCGCGGCAGGCCGTCTCCCGGCAGAGGAGCTCCCGGCCGAGGATGACCGTCGCGTAGCCGGTGGCGTAGCCGGTGAGGGTGCGGCAGACCGGCTCCTCCGAGGCGCCGAAGAGGCGCAGGTGCTGGTCCGCCTCGTAGGAGCCCTCCCAGGTCCCCTCCATGTAGAAGGAGCCCTCGGCGGGGTCGCTCCGCAGGCGGGTGGTGCGGACCAGGGCCACCCCCTCGAAGGCGTGGAGCAGGGGGCCCATCAGCAGGGCCGCCTCCCGGTCGTCGACGCCGTGCTCCCCGAGGATGCGCTCCGCCTCCTCCTCGCCGCAGCGGCGGCCGAACCGGAAGAGCACCTCGGCGGCCAGCGCCGATCCGAGGGCCTCGTGGAGCTCGCGCCGCAGGGCCCCCATGGCGTCCGCGGAGACGAGGAGCATGCGCTCCCGGCCCAGCGAGATGCGGCCCTTCGCGGGGTCCATGGAGAAGAGGGAGGCGAGGTCGAGCCCCTCGCGGGGGGGGGCGTGCGGGTCCATGGGGACGACGATACCCGGGGAGGGGGCGGGCGGGAAGCGGGGCGCCCCCGGGAGGGGGCCCCGGGCGCCGCGGAGAGTGGGGGCCCGGGCCTCCCCCGGGGTAGAATCCGCCGCTTCCCCCTCCCGGCGGAGGTCCATGAGCAAGGCGCGCATCCTGGTCGTCGAGGACGAGAAGCTCCTGCGCTGGTCGATCCGGGACCGGCTCCAGCAGGAGGACTTCCGCGTCGAGGAGGCGGCGAGCGGCGCGGAGGCCATCCCCGTGCTCCAGCGGGGGAACCTCGACCTGGCGCTCTTCGACTTCCAGCTCCCGGACACCGACGGGCTCAAGCTGCTCGAGGAGGCCCGCGCCTCCGACCCGGCGCTCCCCTGCATCCTCATGACCGCCTTCGCCACCGTGGACAGCGCGGTCCGGGCCATGAAGCTCGGCGCCTACGACTACCTGCCGAAGCCCGTGGACTTCGACCACCTCGCCCTCACGGTACAGCGGGGGCTCGAGACGACCCGCCTGCGGAGGGAGTTGCGGGCGCTCCGGCGCTCCATGGAGTCCGGCGCCGCGGCGAACCGCATCCTCGCCCGCAGCGGCGTCATGGAGGAGGTCTTCCGGATCATCGAGAGGGTCGCCCCCACGGACGCCACGGTGCTCATCCTCGGGGAGTCCGGGACCGGGAAGGGGATCGCCGCCCGGGCCATCCACGACGCCTCCCCCCGGGCCGCCATGCCCTTCCTGACGGTCACCTGCACCGCCCTCCAGGAGACCCTGCTGGAGAGCGAGCTCATGGGGCACGAGCGGGGGGCGTTCACGGACGCCAAGGAGCGCAAGAAGGGGCTCTTCGAGCTGGCCGACGGGGGGACGCTCTTCCTCGACGAGATCGGCGACGTGCCCCCCTCCTTCCAGGCGAAGCTGCTCCAGCTGCTCGAGGAGAAGTCCTTCCGGCGGGTCGGCGGCACCCAGGACCTCCGGGCGGACGTGCGCATCCTCGTGGCCACCCACCGCAACCTCGAGGAGGCGGTGCGGCAGGGCCGCTTCCGGCAGGACCTCTACTACCGGCTGAAGATCATCCCGCTCCACATGCCGGCCCTGCGGGAGAGGGACGGGGACGTGGGCATCCTCGCCCAGCACTTCCTCGACCGCTACGCGGCGGAGTTCGGGACCGCCACCCGGCGCTTCTCCCCGCAGGCGCTCGAGGTGCTGGAGGCCTACCGCTGGCCCGGCAACGTGCGCGAGCTGCGCAACGCCGTGGAGCGCATGGTGCTCCTGTCCCGCGGCGAGGACCTCGGGGTGGACGACATCCCCCAGGAGATCCTCGGCTCCCGGGCCCCCGCCGTCGCCGCCGCCGGGGGCGGGGAGGGGGACGGGAAGGGGGTCCCCTTCCTCCTCCCCCCGGGGGGCGTGGACTTCGAGCAGCTCGAGAGGAGCCTCGTGGAGCAGGCCCTCAAGCGGACCCGGGGCAACCAGACCCGCGCCGCCCGGCTCCTCGGGATGAACCGCGAGCAGATCCGCTACCGCGTCGAGAAGTTCGGCCTCCGCGAACTCCTCGAATCGAAGGAGGAGTAGCGGGACCGGGCCCGGCCCCGGGGATCCCGGGGAGGGCGCGGGTCCGGCCTCACAGCCTCTCGATCTCGAATCCCTTGAGGCGGAGGGTGAGGACGGGGCAGGGGCAGAGGCGGACGACGTTCTCCGCCACGGACCCGAGGAAGACGTGCCGGAGGCCGGTCCTCCCGTGGGTGCCGATGACGACGAGGTCGGCCGCCCACTCCCTCGCCTCGCGGACGATCTCCCGGGAGGGGGACCCCGCGAGGACCTTCCTGCGCAGGTCCGCGCCCGGGAACCTCGCCGCGAGGTCGGCGAGCCCCCTCTCCGCGCCCGACTGCAGGTCGACCATCATCCTGGGGTCCGCGGCGGCGCCGTAGGCAGGGTCGAAGGGGGCGACGGGCACCCCGATCACGTGGAGGAGGGTCGTCTCCGCCCCCCGGTCGCGGGCCACGTCCAGCGCGTACTCGACGACGCCGGGTGCGGCGGGGGAGAAGTCCACGGGGACGAGGATGCGGCGGATGGAGAGGAAGGCGCTCATGGCGGCCTCCGGGGTGGACGGGCAGGGGGGCGCCGGCGCGCCCCCCGCCCGCAGAGGGAGACCGCCTCCCTCATGAGAAACGCGATGGGGGCCGGCGGAGCGTCGGTGCGTCCTTCCGCCGACGGAGGGAACTTCGCAAAACCGGTGCCGCCGCGGCCGAGGCCGGCGGCCCCGCGGCCCCGCTCCCGTTCCGCGGAATTCTCCGGAGGGGGGCGGAAATCCGGCCGAGGGGCGGGGACGTCAGCACGCATCCCGGGTCCTCGGGTCCGGGGGATCGAGGAGGCCCGCCTCGAAGGCGCACTCCCGGTGGGCGCGCTCCACGGTCGCGGGGCCGACGTCCGTCAAGGTCCGCGTCCATGCGTCCGCGAGGTCGGCGGGGTCGATGGGGGCGCGGCAGAGGATGCAGATCGCGGGGGCCGGTGCGCGGGCGCGGCGGCGGCGGATGACGGGTGTCACGGATCCTCCCCGGGCGCCCGCAGCCGGCGCCCGGGGGGACTACCGCGAAGTCCGATCCCCGCGGCCCGGGACCTTGACCCCGTAGGCGTCGCAGCGCACGGACCCGGGGTCGCACTCCTCGAGCCGGTGCCTCGCCGCGAGCAGGGCACCCACGGCCCCGCCGCGCGCGAGGTGGAAGGCGACCTGGGCGTGGAGGCACTTGACGAAGGCCCGGTCCCGGACGCCGCCGATCCCGGTCTCCCGCAGGATCCCCGCCACGCCCTCCGCCTCCGCCCGCGCCCTCCCCCCCGGGCCGGCCGCCTCCCAGCGCTCCTCCGCGCAGCGGGCGTGGTCCCTCGCCACGCCGGCGGCGAGGGCGGGATCCCGCCCCGCCTCCTCCTCGACGGAGCGCACGCCGCCCGCCGCCTCCAGCCGGGAGACCTGCTCCACGAGGATCGGGCAGGTGAGCCAGAAGAGGGTGGGGAAGGGCTCCGCCCCCGGCCGGTCCCCGCGACGCCCGACGAAGGGGGCCACCGAGACCACCGTCGGGTAGCCGAAGGCGCAGCGCGCCTCGACGCGCCGGAGGCCCCGCGGGGGGCGTCCGATCTGCCGGGCCACGACCGCCTCGTCGGGATCCACGGGGGGATCCTACGCGATTCCGGTGCGACTCCGCGCCGCCCCGCGTCATAACGGGGGCATGGCGGAACGCCCGGTGATACGGATGGAAGGCGTCGCGAAGTCCTTCCCCTCCCCCGACGGGGGGAGCCTGGAGGCTCTCCGCGTCGGCCGGTGGGAGGTGGAGGCCGGCGCGCAGACGGCCCTCACGGGGGATTCCGGGTCGGGGAAGACGACCCTCCTCCACCTGCTGGCCGGGGTGATCCTCCCGGACCGCGGCCGGGTGGAGGTGCTGGGCACCGACCTCGCCTCCCTGCCGGAGGCCGGCCGCGATCGCTTCCGCGGCGCCTCCGTGGGGCTCGTCTTCCAGTCCCTCAACCTCTTCCCCCACCTCGACGCGGAGGAGAACCTGCTGGCCGCGCCGCTGCTCGCGGGGAGGAAGGCGCCCGGCGACGCGGAGAGGGCCCGCTCCCTCCTCGCCCGCGTCGGCCTCGAGGGGCGGGCCCGCCACCGGCCGGGGCAGATGTCCCTCGGCGAGCAGCAGCGGGTGGCCATCGCCCGGGCGCTCATGAACCGCCCGCCGCTGCTGCTCTGCGACGAGCCCACGGGAAGCCTCGACGGGCGCCGCAGGGACGAGGTGGTCGCCCTGCTCCGGGAGATGGCGGCGGAGAACGGCGCGACCCTGCTCGTGGTCACCCACGACGACGCGGTGGTGGCCGCCTTCCCGTCCCGCCTCGCGATCCGCGACCTCGCCGGGGGGGCGGCGTCGTGACCCTGGAACGGCTCGTCCTGCGCTCCCTCCGCCACCGCCTGCTGGCGACGGTCCTCTCCGCGCTCTCCATCGCGCTCGGCGTCGGCCTCGTGGTCGGCATCGACACGCTGCGCCGCGAGGCCCGGGCGAACTTCGAGGGGGCGGCGGGGACCTGGGACCTCGTGGTGGGGCCGAAGGGGAGCCCCATGGCGCTGACCCTCTCCAGCCTCTTCCACCTCGGCGAGGCGACGGACACGATGCCGGTCTCCGCCCTGGAGAGGCTCCGCGCCGACCCCCGGGTCGCGCTGGCGGTGCCCGTGGTGCTGGGGGACCGGTTCCACGAGTTCCGCGTGGTCGGGACCTCGGAGGACCTCTTCCGGGCCGAGGCGCGCCGCGGCGTGCCGATCCGCTGCGCCGAGGGCCGGCCCTTCGCGTCCTTCGACCCGGCGGCCCGGAACTTCGAGGCGGTGGCGGGGGCGACGGTGGCCGCGCGCGAGGGCCTCCGCCCCGGCTCCGTCCTCACGGCGGCCCACGGGATGGACGAGCGGATCGAGGGGGAGGAGCACGACGAGGCCCCCTGGACGGTGACGGGGGTGCTGGCGCCGACGGGGACGCCGCTCGACCGGGTGGTGCTCGTCCACGCGGCCGCCACCTGGGCCATGGAGGGGCACGACGCGACGGCCGGGCGCGGGGAGGGGGCGGAGCCCCGGATCTCCTCGGTGCTGGTGAAGGCCGCGAACCCGCTCCTCGCGGGGGCGCTCTTCTTCGAGGTCCGGTCCTCGGAGACGCTGACGCCGGCGCGCCCCTTCCTCGAGGTGAGGAGCCTCCTGGACCTCGTGGGAAGCGCGGACCGGCTGCTGGTGGCGGTGTCGGTCCTGGTCGTGGTGGTGGCGGCGCTCGGGATCCTCGTCTCGATGATATCGGGGATGCGGGCGCGCCGGAGGGACCTCGCCATGATGCGGGCGCTCGGGGCCCCCCGGCGGGTGCTGGCGGGGCTCATGGTGGGGGAGGCGGCGACGACGGGGGCCTTCGGGGCGGGGCTCGGGCTCCTGCTGGGGCACGGCATCGTGGCGGCGGGGGCGGCGGCGCTCACGGAGTGGACGGGGGTGAGGGTGCGGCCGACGGCCTTCGCCCCGGAGGAGATCCTCCTCTTCGCGGGGGCGGTCGGGATCTGCGCCCTGGCGGGGCTCCTCCCGGCGGCCGCGGCCTGGCGGACCGAGGTGGCGGAGGGGCTTTCGGGGGAGTGACGGCCCGCGCGGCGTGATCTGCCCGGTCGCCCGGGTCCTCCCCGCCTTGACCCCGCCCCTCCTCCCACCTAGGATGCGCGCCGCCGTCGTCCCCGGGCAGGGAGGCCGACCGTGAAAGTCAGGTCCGACGTCCTCGATTGCATCGGCAACACCCCCCTCGTCCGCCTGGGAAAGGTGGCCCCCGTCGGCGGCGCGGAGGTCTGGCTCAAGGCGGAGTTCATGAACCCCGGCGGCTCCATCAAGGACCGCATGGTGAAGTACATCCTGGAGAAGGCCCGGGCGAACGGGGAGCTGTCGGGGGGGCTCGTCGTCGAGAACACCTCGGGCAACACCGGCTTCGCCGTCGCCATGGTCTGCGCCGCCTGGGGGCTCCGCTGCATCCTCACCCTCCCCGACAAGATGAGCAGCGAGAAGATCAACATGCTGAAGGGGATGGGGGCGGAGGTCGTCGTCACCCCGACCAACGTCCCCGCCGACAGCCCCGAGTCCTACTACGAGACGGCGAAGCGCATCCACCGCAACAACCCCGGCTCCTACTACCTGAACCAGTACCACAACCCCCTCAACATCGAGGCCCACTACCACTCGACGGGGCGGGAGATCTGGGAGGAGACCGGCGGGGAGTTCGACGCCTTCGTCGCGGGCCTCGGCACCGGCGGCACCATGAGCGGCGCCGGGAGGCTCTTCAAGGAGCGCAAGCCCTCCATCCTCAACGTCGGGGCCGACCCCTACGGCTCCGTCTACCACGACTGGTTCACGAAGAGGACCCTCCCGACCCCCCGCGTCTACAAGGTGGAGGGCATCGGCGAGGACATGCTCTGCGGGGCGCTGGACTTCACCGTCCTCGACCGCATCGAGCAGGTGGACGACCGCGAGAGCCTCCTCATGACGCGCCGCCTGGCCCGGGAGGAGGGGCTCTTCGCCGGGGGGTCCTCGGGGGCGGCCGTCGTCGTGGCGCTCCGGGTCGCGGCGGAGCTGGGGAAGGGGAAGCGGGTCGTCGTCGTCGCGCCCGACTCCGGCTCCCGGTACATCACGAAGTGCTACTCCGACGAGTGGATGAAGGACGCCGGCTTCCTCGCGCCGGCCCGCACCCAGGGGTCGCTGAAGGACCTCCTGTCGCGCAAGCCGAAGGCGCTCTACACCTGCAGGCCCGGGGAGACCATCCAGTCGGTGGTCTCGCGGATGAAGGAGTTCGCCGTCTCCCAGATGCCGGCCCTCTCCTCCGACGGCCGCATCCTCGGCATGATCCACGAGGTGGACCTCCTGGAGGCGGTCGTGTACGGCCACCGGACCATCGAGGACCCCCTCGACTCCCTCATCAAGCCGATCCACGGGGTCGTGTCGGTGGACACGGAGCTCGACGCCCTTCACGCCATCTTCGACGCCGACGACGTGGCGGTGGTGCTGGACGGGGGGACGCTGACGGGCATCGTCACGAAGTTCGACCTCATCGACTACATGGCCCAGGGACAGCGCGCGGCGCGCGCGAAGGGATAGGGCGGAACATGGCGGAGTACGGGGGCGGGGGCGGGCGCATCGGGACGCTGGCGATCCACGCGGGGCAGGAGCCGGACCCCTCCACGGGGGCCATCATGACCCCGGTCTTCCAGACCTCGACCTACGTGCAGGCGAAGCCGGGGGAGCACCGGGGCTTCGAGTACTCGCGCACGCGCAACCCCACCCGGGACGCGCTGGAGGCGAACCTCGCCGCCCTGGAGGGGGCGCGCTTCGGGCTCTGCTTCGGGTCGGGATGCGCGGCGGCCTCGGCGGTGATGCACTGCCTCTCCGCGGGGGACCACGTGCTCGTGGCGGCGGACGTCTACGGCGGCACCTTCCGGGTCTTCGACAAGGTCTTCTCCCGCGGGGGGATCCGCTTCGACTTCCTCGACTTCACCGACCCCGCGGCGGTGGAGGCGGCCCTCCGGCCGGAGACGAAGGTGCTCTGGCTGGAGACCCCCTCGAACCCGATGCTCATGGTGCTCGACATCCCGCGCCTCGCCGCGCTGGGGCGGAAGCGGGGGATCGCGGTCGTCGTGGACAACACCTTCGCCACGCCCTGCCTGCAGCGGCCGCTCGACCTCGGGGCCGACCTCGTCGTCCACTCGACCACGAAGTACCTCGGGGGGCACTCCGACGTGGTGGGGGGGGCGATCCTGACCCGGGACCCGGAGTGGCACCGGCGGCTCGCCTTCGTGCAGAACGCCGTGGGGGCGGTGCCGGGGCCCTGGGACTGCTTCCTCGCGCTGCGGGGGACGAAGACCCTCCACCTGCGCATGGAGCGGCACTGCTCGAACGCGATGGCGGTGGCGCGGAGGCTGGAGGAGCACCCCCGGATCGCGAAGGTGATCTACCCGGGGCTCGAGAGCCATCCCCAGCACGCGCTGGCGAAGGCGCAGATGAGGGGCTTCGGGGGGATGATCACCTGCGTGGTGGACGCGCCGCTGGAGGAGGTGCGGACGATCCTCGGGCGGTTCCGCCTGTTCTCGCTCGCGGAATCCCTCGGCGGGGTCGAGTCCCTGATCGAGCACCCGGCCATCATGACCCACGCCTCGGTGCCGCGGGAGAACCGGGAGAAGCTGGGCATCCTCGACGGGCTCATCCGGCTCAGCGTCGGGGTCGAGGACGTCGAGGACCTGATCGCGGACGTCGAGCGGGCGCTGGGGTAGGGGGAGGCGCCGCGCCCGCCTACCTCCCGTCCCAGGCGTAGACCCGGAAGTTGTCCGACCCCGGGAACTCCCCGAGCAGCGTGAACCGCTCCCGCAGGGCCGGCTCGAGGAGGCCCCTCCTCGACGCCGCCTCCTCCACCCGGTCCTCGACGACGACGACCACCGGTCTCCCCGCGGCGATGGCCCGCAATTCCGCGGAATCCTCCGCCACCGGGATCGCCCGCCGCAGCGGGAAGCAGAACTGCCCGACCTCCCCCTGCCACATCCGGAAGAGGACGAGCGGGCGCCCCGCCGCCAGCCGGTCCGCCTCCCGCGCCGCCACGACCCCCGCCTCCTTCCCGCTCCTCGGCCCCTCCACCAGGACCTCGTAGCCGAGGGATAGGACCCCGACCAGCACCGCCGCACCGACCGCCCGCCGGCGGAGATCGGCCCGGAACCAGGGGAGGACGCGGAGGGGGAGCGCCACTCCCTCCACCGGCCACCGCGCCAGCGCGTCGGCCCAGCGCGGCAGCAGCCCCCGCGCCGCCGCCTCCACCCCGCCGGCCGCCAGCAGGGCGACCCCGGGGAGCACCGGGAGGAGGTAGAGGTCCCGCTTCCCCTTCGCGAGCGACAGCGCGAGCACCATGGACAGGACCCAGCAGAGGGGGAGGCGGAGGCCCCGGCCGAGGTCGTCCCGAAGGCGCACCGCGGCCCAGCACCCCGCCGCCGCCGCGAAGGTGATGGGGAGTGCCCGCAGGAGGAGGCTCAGGTACTGGAAGGGCCCCCCCGCGTGGTGGGCCTCGCCGGTCATGCGCTTCGCGAAGTTCCCGAAGAGGAAGGCGTCGATGGCCTCGGGCCCGTCCACGGCGCGGAGCACCAGGCACCAGGCCGCGAAGGCCGCCGCGCCCAGCAGGAACCCCGGGAGGAGCCGCCGCCACCACCCCTCCCTCCCCTCCCGCTCCCAGCCCCTCCAGATCCCGACCGCGAGGAAGGGGAAGAGCAGCCCGTGCACGGCCTTGGCCAGCGCCGCCCCCCCGGCCGCGAGCCCCCCGAGCCAGGAGGGCAGGACCTTCCCCCTCCGCTCCCCGAGGAGGAGCAGCGCCATGGCGAGGGTCATCCAGGCCGCGAGCCCGACGTCCGTCGTGCAGGTGCGCATCCGGAGGAGGAAGTACGGGATCCCGAGGAGGATCGCCCCGGCCAGGATCCCCGCGCCGCCCCCGAGGAGCAGTTCGGCGAGGAGGGCGAGCGCCGCGACCGCCGCCACCCCGTGAAGGGCCGCCGCCGCGCGGGGCACCCACTCCTCCTGGCCGAGGGCCTTCATCAGGAGCCCCGCCGACCCGGTGAAGAGCGGGGGCTTCGACCAGTAGGGCTGGCCGTTGAGGCGCGGCACCGTGGACCAGGAGCCGTCGGCGAAGGAGCGGCCGATCTCCGCGTCCCTCGGTTCGTCGGGGTTCTCCAGGTGGCGGGCCCCGAGGAAGGGGAGGAGCAGGAGGGCCGCCAGCAGTGCGGCGAGCGCGATCCCCTTCCCGCCGGCCGGCAGCCCCACGGAGGGGGCCCTAGTCGACCCAGTCGGCGAGGAAGACGTTCGTGTTGCCCCGGTGGGCGCCGTGCCGGTTGGAGCAGAAGATCAGGCGCTTCCCGTCGGCGGAGAACATCGGGAACCCGTCGAACTCCGGCGAGAAGGTCACCTGCTCGAGCCCGGAGCCGTCGGCGTTCACCGTCCAGAGGTCGAAGTCCCGCCCCTTCGGGTCCCCCATGTTGCTCGAGAAGAGGATGCGCCTCCCGTCGGGGTGCATGTAGGGGCCGAAGTTGGCGGAGCCGTTCCGCGTGACCTGGACGGCGTTCGATCCGTCGAGGTCCGCCGTCATGATCTGGAGCGCCATGGGGCGGATGTACCCCTCGCGGAGGAGGGCGAGGTAGGCCTCCCGCTCCTTCGGGTCCTCCGGGTGGTGGGCGCGGTAGACGAGGCGCTTCGAATCCGGGGTGAAGAAGGCGCCCCCGTCGTAGCCGATCTCCGAGGTGACCTGGCGGAGTCCGGTGCCGTCGACGTTCATGGTCCAGAGGTCGAGGTCCCCGGAGCGGGTGGAGGTGAAGACGATGCGGGAGCCGTCCGGGGAGACCACCGCCTCGGCGTCGTAGCCGGGGCTGTCGGTGAGCCTCCGGAGGCCCCCGGGCCCGGCGGCCCAGAGGTCGTAGGTGTCGTGGATGGCCCAGACGTAGCCGCGGCTCATGTCCGCGGGAGGGGGGGGCTCGGCGGAGGCCCCGTGGGTGGAGGCGAAGATCACCTCCCGGTCCCCGGGCAGGAAGTAGGCGCAGGTCGTCTTCCCGGTGCCCGTGGACACGAGGCGCAGGTCGGTCCCGTCGAGGCGCATGGTGTAGATCTGGTCCGCCGGGACCCCCTCCCCGCGGTGCTGGAAGACGACCCGGTCCTGGTCGAAGGACCAGTAGGCCTCCGCGTTCTCCCCCTCGAAGGTGAGCTGCCGGAGGTTGCGGATATGCCTCTCCGCGGGGATCCCCTCGACGGCCCGGACCCCGATCCCCGCGAAGGGGGCGTCGGCGACGGGGACTCCGAGGGGGGCTTCGGGGGAGGCGCAGGCGGCCGCGGCGGCGGCGGCGGCGGCGAGAAGGACGGCGGAGGCTCTCATGGGGGGGGCTCCCGGGGGTCTGTCCGGCACGGGAGGATAGCCGGGCGGGAGGGGCGCGGGGAGGGGAGTCCGGAGGCGGCGAGTGACTGCGGGGGAGGCGGGGGCCCGGCAGCGGCCGGGCCCCCGCGGGAGGGGGGCTACTCGTTCCTGCGGCCGCCCAGGAGCACGAGCAGCATGATGAAGAGGGTGTAGATGTCGAGGTAGAGGGCGATGACGGCGGGGATGACGAGGTTGTTCGGCCCGAAGTGGTGGACCACGCTCGAGGTGTCGAAGAGGATGTACCCGCAGAACAGGATGGCCCCGAAGGCGGCCATGGCCCACTGGAAGCCGGCGCTGTGGATGAAGAAGAAGTTCACCATCCAGGCGACGAAGAAGGCGATGCCGGCGACGAAAAGGAACTTCCCGAGGAAGCCGAAGTCCTTCCCCGTGAGGAAGACCAGGGCCGTGAGGGCCGAGAAGGTGACCGCCGTGGTGACCGCGGCCGCGGCGACGACGTTGGCCATGCCGAGGCCGACGTAGATCCCGATGGTGGGGCCGAGCATGGCGCCGCTGCAGAGGACCATCCCGACGAGGGCGACGAGGCCGACGACCGAGACCTCGCCGCTGCGGGCCCCGTTCTTGGCGAAGGAGCCGAGCAGGGAGAATCCGAGGGTGCCTCCCCAGAGGAGCCAGAGGCCCCACTGGGGGAAGGCGGGGATGGTGACGACGCCCGACCTCGTCATCACCTCCCGGGTGGGCATCAGGAGCATCATGGCGTAGCAGGCCGCCGCCCCCAGGACGAGGCTGAAGGCGAGCATGCCGTAGGTCTTGCGGACGAAGGTCGTCAGCTCCGCGGGGATGCCGCGGGCGAGGGCCTCCATGGCGCCCATGCGGGCGCGGGGTGCGGCGCCGCTTCCGTACATCGCTGGCTGTCCTCCTTTCGGGGGGTTCGGCGGGGCATTGTATTCGACGGACGACGGCGGGAACATGGAACCCGCCCCCGGGCCGGGCCGGGGCCCGGAACCCTCCCGTAGAACTGGCGCCCCCCCCCGGGGGTTCGGGTACGCTCCGGGGATGGCCAGACCCCGCAGGAACTACAAGCTGAAGTGGCGCTCCAAGAAGGCGAACCACGGCCGCAAGCCGTGCCGCGGCCGGATCAAGACCGGCCGGTAGGCCGCGCTCTTCCTCCCGCCTACTTCCCCTCCTCGGCGCCGCCCCTCCGGAGACCCGCGACCCGGATGGTCTTCACCCCCGCATCGCGCAGCGCGTCGAGGGCCGCGACCACCCCTCCCGCCGAAGCCCCCGCTCCGTCCACGGTCCAGGGGGTCTGGTCGGGGTCCGCCGAGTAGCCCTCCTCGAACCCCTCCTCGTACTCCGCGTGGAGGGTGGTCGCCTTCGCCCGGAGCGCCCCCGGGTTCGCCAGGTCCTCCCCGTTGAAGGTGAAGGAGGGGGTGGGACCCATGCCGGGCTTCACCTTCACCGTGAGGACGTCGAGCCCCTTGACCGTCGGGGCCTCCGTGGAGGGCACGTCGAGGAGGAGCACCCTCCCCTGCCCGGCGTTCTCCGGGGCGCCCACGCAGAGTCCGATCTTCGACCACCCCGCCTTCACGCCGGCGGCGGCCAGCGCGAGGACGTCGTCCCAGTTGGCCCGGGACTGGGGGATGAGGAACAGCAGGCCGTCGTCCTTCTTCTCCCGGGGGGAGCCCTTGATCTCCCCGTGGGCCATCTCCGGGTCGGTCACCGTGGGGCCGAGGCGGACCGCCCCCGTGGTGAGGACGTGGATGTCGAGGCGCATCCCCGCGGGCACCCGGAGGGGGACGGTGTTGACGGCGGTGGCGAGGCCGGAGACCTTGAACTCCAGGCCCTCGGGCTCCTTCGGGGGCTCGGGGGGCTTCTCGGGGGCCTTCTCCGCGGGGGGCTTCGCGGCGGAGGACTCCGGGGGGGACTTCCCCGCGGGCGTCGGGGCGGGCTCCTTCCCCGCCTCGGGGGGGGCCGGGACGGCTCCCCCGCCGGCCCCGGGAGCGGCCCCGGTCCCGGCTCCCGGCGCGCCCTCCCCGGGCAGGGGGGCCTCGGGGGCCTTCCCCTTCCCGGCAGGCCCCCGCTCCGGGTGCATGACCTCGCGCCAGGAGCCCTGGGTCCGCGGAGGGTTCCACTCCGGGCCCGAGGTCGCCCAGGCGAGGAGGAAGGCCCCGAGGGGCATCAGGAGGGCGCCGATCTTCTGCGAGGCGGTGGTGGCCAAGGGGACCTCCGGTAGCGGTTCCGCGTCGTCCCCAAGGTGACCTCCGCGGGGGGCGCGGCCAACGGAAAAGGCGGAAGGGGGAGGGGGATCGCCGCCGCCCGCGGCGAATTCGGGGAGGGGTCCCCGCCGCCGTAGACTCGGACGGAGGGAGAGCGGAGGCTCGATGTCGCGCATCGCCGTCGTGGCCGGAGGGAGCGCGGCTCCCGGGCTCGGGACCCTGGCACGGGCGGCGGCCGCCGCCGCCGCCGCGGCGGGCGCGGAGGCGGTCGCCTGGACCGGCGGGTTCGGCGGCGCCCCCCGCCCCCTGGATCCCGCGGGGCCCGACCCCGACCTCGCCCCGGCCCCCTTCCCCGATCTCCTGCGGCCCGAGGGGGCCGTCGCCCTCGCCGGGAGGTTCCGCGGGGCCGGCGTCACCGGCCTCGTCGTCGCCGGGGGGGAGGGGGCCGCCGCGGGCGCCGCGGCGCTCGCGCGGGCCGGCCTCCCGGCGGTCCTCGTCCCGGCAACGGTTCAGGACGACGTGCGGGGGACCGACGCCTGCATCGGCGTGGACACCCTCGTGAACGCGGTCCTCCGCCGCATCGCCGGGGAGGCGGCGGCGGGCGGCGCCCTCCTCGTGGACGTGCCCGGCGCCCTCACCGGGCACGCGGCGCTGCTGGCGGCGGTGGGGGCCGCGGCCTCGGGCGCGATCCTCGTGGAGCGCCCCTTCCCCTGGAGGGAGTGGGCCTCCCTGGCGGGACGGGGGGCGGGTCCCGTGGTCCTCCTCCGGGCCGAGGGGGCCGGGACGGCGGCGGAGGCGGCGGCGCGGATGGCGGCGGCCCTCCCGGGCCGCGAGGTGAAGGTCCTCCCGGAGCCCCCCGCCGATCGCCTCGCCGCGCCCTCCCTCTTCGACCGCCTGCTCGCCCTGCGGATGGGGGAGGCGGCCGCGGCCGCCCTCCTCGGGGGGGCCGGGGGGAGGATGATCGCCTTCCGCGCGGGCCTCTGCATGCCCGTCCTCCTCGAGGAGGTGGCGGGCCGCCGCCGGCAGGTGCCCGCGGAGCTCTTCGAGATCGCCAAGAAGGCGGGGGTCCTCTTCGAGGAGAGGTGACGGCCTAGGAGCCGCGCCCGATCCAGGCCGACCCGTCCCCGTAGTGCTCCTTCTTCCAGAGCGGGGCCGACCTCTTCACCTCCTCGATGACCGCGCGGCAGGCGTCGAAGGCGGCTGCCCGGTGGGCGGCGGAGGCGGCGATCACGACCGCGGCCTCCCCGATCTCGACGGTGCCGACCCGGTGGCGGAGGGTCACGCGGAGCGCCCCGTGGGCCGCCCGGGCCTCCTCGCAGATCTCCGCGAGCCGCTTCTCCGCCATTCCGTGGTAGGCCTCGTAGAAGAGCCGCACCACCCTCTTCCCGCGGGTCTCCTCCCGGGCGGTGCCCGTGAAGACCACCACGGCACCGGCGGCGGGGGTGCGCACCTCCGCCTCGAGGGCGGCGGCGTCGATGGGCCCCTCCACGAGGTAGGCCACGATCAGCCCCCCGAGACCGGAGGCAGGAGCGCCACCTCGGAGCCCTCGGTCACGGGCGTGTCCAGGGTCGCGAACTCCCGGTCCACGGCCACCGCCGCCGTGGCGAGGAGGTCGCCGAGGCCCGAGTGGTGGAGGAGGAGCTGGGCCGCCACGTCCCCCGCGGTGGCCGGGGGGCGCACCTCCACCTCGACGACGCTCCGCCCGAGGCGCTCCCTCGCGGCGCCGAAGAGGTGGACGAAGACCCTCACGCCGTCCTCGCGGGGAAGGGGGGAGGCGGGGAGGGGGGGCGGCCGCACTCCGCCAGGAGCAGCCGCGCCCGGTCGGCGTTGAAGGGGCGGGGCCTCTCCGCGGTCGCGGGGGTCGTGCGCTCCGTGGGGAGCGTGAGGGCCCCGGCCAGCGTGTCGGCCCCGAAGGAGAGGGCGGCGGCGGCGAGCTTCGGGCCGACGGCGGCGGCCTCCGCGGCCACGCGCACGGCCGCGGGGAGGAGGAGCCGCGCGCAGGCGAAGACCCGGAGGTCCTCGAGGCCCGTGGTCGCGGTGAGCGGGGACTCCTCCGGGAGCGAGGCGGGGAGCGGCACCGCGCAGCGGAAGCGGCCCGCGGCGCCGGGGAGGTCCCGGAGGGAGAGGAGGAGGGCGGCGAGGGACTCCGCCGTGAAGCGGGTCGCGAAGCCCACCGGGGCGTCCGTCGCCATCTCCGCCCCGTGGGCCGCCAGCAGCCCCTCCCGGGTCGCCCCGGGGTCGTCCCCGGGCCGGGGGTGGGCGAGGGTGGCGAGGCCGGCGTCGGCGAGACGGGCGAGCAGCAGCCGGTCGGTGAGCCCCGCGGCGCGGGCCAGCGGCCCGACCTCGGCGGGGCGGATCGCGCGAGGGGGGATCCCGGGGAAGGCCGCGGCGGCGCGGGAGAGGGTGGCGGCGAGGTCGGCGGGGGTCGCCCCCTCGGGGACCGCCCCCTCGATGCGGATCTCGTCGGCCGGCTCCGGGCCCGCGGCGGCGGGGGCGTCCGCCCAGCCGAGGACCTCGACGCGCACGAGGGTGGCGCCCTCGCCACGGACCCGGCGGCGCATCCCGTCCGCCAGCTCCCCGAGGACCAGCACGTCCCCGGCGCAGAGGCGGGCCGCCTCGGGGAGGGTGACCGGGCCCCCCTCCTCGACGCGGACCGCGAGGGCCTCGACCTCGGCGTCGGGGGTCGCGGGGGCCATCAGGCACCCGCCCCGACGGCGGCCTCCGCCCCGGGGGCGGGCTGCGCCTCCAGCGGGCGGTAGAAGAAGTCCCGCTGGGCCGGCCGGTAGCCGGCGTCCTCGATGACGCGGCGGAGTTCGGCGACCCCCATGCGGAACCTCACGCCGGCGGTGGAGAC
This sequence comes from Planctomycetota bacterium, assembly GCA_023150535.1. Lineage (GTDB taxonomy): Bacteria > Planctomycetota > JAJSAM01 > JAJSAM01 > JAKLKS01 > JAKLKS01. Next base: position 20,831 of record JAKLKS010000007.1, on the reverse strand, counting down.
GACGTTCTCCTCCAGCATGAGGGAGCCCATGTCGTTGGCGCCGAAGTGGAGCGCGAGCTGGCCGACCTTCGGCCCCATGGTCACCCAGGAGGACTGGATGTTGGGGACGTTCTGGAGGTAGAGGCGGGAGACGGCCAGCGTGCGGAGGTAGTCGTGGGCCCCGGCGGCCTCCATCCGGGCCATGGCGTGGGTGGGCTGGAAGGCCCAGGGGATGAAGGCGGTGAAGCCCCCGGTCCCGTCCTGGAGGTCGCGGAGGCGGCGGAGGTGCTCGACCCGGTCGGCGAGGGTCTCGCGGTGGCCGAACATCATGGTGGCGGAGGTCTTCAGGCCGAGGCCGTGGGCCTCGCGCATCACCTCGAGCCAGGGCTCCGTGCGGATCTTGTGGGGGGAGACGATCTCCCGCACGCGGTCCACGAGGATCTCGGCGCCGCCCCCGGGGATGGAGTCGAGGCCGGCGTCCCGGAGCCGGCGGATCACGGTGCGGACGGGGAGGCCGGTGACCTCCGCCATCTTCTGGATCTCCGGCGGGGAGAAGCCGTGGAGGTGGATGTCCAGGGACTTGAAGAACCGCACGAGGTCCTCGTACCACTCCATGGGGAGGTCGGGGTGGGTGCCGCCCTGGAGGAGGACCTGGGTGCCGCCGAGGGCCTTGAGCTCCCCGACCTTGGCGCGGATCTCCTCCTTCGAGAGGACGTAGGCCTCCGCCTCCCCCTTCACGCGGTAGAAGCCGCAGAACTTGCAGTAGGAGTCGCAGACGTTGCTGTAGTTGATGTTGCGGTCCACGACGTAGGTGCGGAACCCCTCCGGGTGGAGGCGGCGGGAGACGGCGCGGGCGGCGCGGCCGAGGGGGACGAGGGGGGCGCGCTCGAGGAGGAGGAGGGCGTCGGCGTCCTCGAGCCGCCCGCCGGCGGCGGCGCGGTCGAGGGCGGCGCGGACGGGGTCGGTCGGGGGAGCCATCCCGTCGAGGTTACCGGACGGGGGCGCGGGAGCGAACGCAACCCGGCGGGGGTCAGCGGGAGAGGGCCGCCCCCGTCTCCGTCAGCAGGTAGTCCCTCCCCAGCGTCCCGTCGGGGAACAGGTTCACGCTCCGGCAGGTGGCGGCGTCGAAGTCCCAGACCGTGACCTCCATCCCCTCCACCTCGTACACCGGGTTCCCGCGGAAGGTCCGCGCCGGCCGCCGCCCCTCGAGCACCCGGAAGGGCCTCCGGTCCCCGAAGAGCCGCCGCAGCACCACGCGCCCCACCCCGATGCGGGCGCAGCGGGCGAGGAAGGCGTCCACCTCCGGGAGGTTCGGGTCGTCGAGCACGCAGGAGACCTTCACCGGGATCCGCGCCGCCCGGAGGATCCCCTCGAGGTCGGGCACCCCCCCCGGCCCCATCATCGCCCGGTAGGTGGCCGGCTCGAAGGAGGGGAAGGAGATGCAGGCCCGGTCGTAGCGGTTGAAGAGGTCCATCCGCCGCAGCGCCAGCGCCCCGTTCGTGTGGAGCGAGATCCGCGCCCCCGGGTGGAGCCGCTCCCGGAGCAGCCCGAGCAGCGCCCCCTCGTGCCGGTACAGCTGCGGATCGGTCACCGTCCCCGTGAGCACCACCTCGGGGATCCGGTGCCCGTTGACCGCCTCGACGAGGGCGTCGATCCCCCGCGGCGGGAAGAGCGAGAGGTTCTCCTCGTTGAGGGTGTCCGGCAGGCTCTTCCCGATGCACCAGGGGCAGGCCCGGTTGCAGGGCCCCGCGAAGAGGATGTTGGCGAAGTCGTAGGTCATCCCGGGATCCCCTCGGGAAGGGGATCCGATCCGGCGGCGACCCGCAGGGCCGCGCTGCGGTTCCGATCCATGTCCCCGGGGTCGTCGGGGTTCCGGTCGAGCAGGTACCGCTGGGTGGCCGGCGCCCAGAAGAGAGGGATGATCCCGCTCGTCCAGGGGGCGCCCTCCTTCGTCAGGCGGAAGGTCCGGCTGCTCCACTCCATCCAGCCCTTCCGCAGGAGGAAGTCGATCTCCGGCGCGAACTCCTCCGCGAAGGGGACCCCGAAGCGCCGCTCGAAGGCCCCGTGGTCGATCTCGCCGAAGTAGAAGGAGACCGAGCACATCTTCGCCATGGCCTGGCAGGGGGGGAGGTCGTAGAGGTCCTGCACCGGGATCCTCCCGGCCACCACGGACCCGAGGTAGGGCCCGAGGTTCTTCCCCGCCGCCCCGTCGTTGTAGGAGATGGTGGTCCTCGAGAACCCCTGCGCGCCGAGGCCGAAGCCGAGGTAGGGCATCCCCTCCGTCACGCGGCGCGCGAGGTAGGAGCTGGTGCCCACGTCCCCGGGGATCCGGCTGAAGGTCGTCTTCCCCGGGTTGGCCTCGTAGCCCGCGGCGCGGAGGACCTCGCCGGCGATGCGGTGGAGGACCCGCACCTGGTCGAGCGCCACCGAGGGGGCCTGGCGGGAGATGCGCGTCAGCTTGTAGCGCATCCTGTAGAGCGTGACGTACTCCGGCCCGAGGTCGACGGCGTGGGCCAGCGTGGCCTCCCACCCCTCCGGCGTCTGCCCCGCGAGCCCGTAGAGGAGGTCGACGTTCACCCGGTCGAAGCCCGCCGCCCGCAGGCTCCCCATGGCGCGGGCGTGGTGCTCGGCCCCGTTCCCCTCCCGGTGGAGGACCTTCAGCAGGGCCGGGTCGGCCACCTGGATCCCCATGCTGATCCGGTCGATGCCCATGGCCCGGTAGGCGCGCATCTTCCCCGGTTCCGCGGCGGCGATGCGCGGGGTCGTCTCGATGGAGACGTCCGCCCCCGGCCCGAAGGCGTAGCGGGCCCGGAGCGCGTCCAGGATCCGCCCGATGTGGCGCGGGTCCACGAAGGAGGGGGTGCCGCCGCCGATGTCGAGGCCGCCCGCGACCCGGTCCGCCGTCCCGAGGAGCCCGCCGACGAGGTCGATCTCCCGCAGGAGAGCGTCGACGTAGGCCGCCGCCCGGTCCTCCCCCGATTCCGGGCGGCCCACCACGGTGTACTCGCAGAAGGAGCAGCGCACCTCGCAGAAGGGGATGTGCGCGTAGAGGCCGAGTTCGCGGACCCCCTCCCAGCCGCGGACCAGCGTCTCCGACATGCGCGCCCGCGGCACGCGGTAGGGGGCCCAGGTGGTCCCGTGGGCGAGGGGGTAGGCGGTGTTGGAGACGTGGTGGTTGCGGAGGCCCGCCTCGGACACCGCCGCGGGGTCGTGGCGGGCCCCCTCGACCGGGTCGACGCCGCCGGTCAGGGCTTCCTCCCCTCGACCGGCAGCCCCTCCGCCCTCCAGGAGGCGATGCCCCCCGCGAGGAAGGCGGCGCGGGGGAAGCCCCGGGCCCGCGCGATCCGGACCGCGAGGTAGCCGCGCTTGCCGTGGCGCGAGACGAAGACCGGGATCCGGCCCCGGGGGACGCCGAGGCTCCCGGGGTCGGCCCGCAGCGCGGCCAGCGTGACCGGGCGGGAGCCGGCGATGCGCGCCTCCCTCCTCTCCGCGGGCGTGCGGAGGTCGTAGAGGGCGAGGGAGCCGGAGCGGGCGTTGACCTCCGCCGGCGAGAGGGAGGAGGCGAGCCCGGCCCGCACCGCCGCGGCCACGGCGCCGGCGACGTTCACGGGGTCCCGGGCGGTGGCGAAGGGGGGGGAGTAGCCGAGGTCGAGGCGGGCGAGGTCCTCCACGGAGAGGCCCCCGGCCATGGCGGTCGCCAGGACGTCGATGCGCTTGTCCACCCCGGCGACCCCCCAGGCGTCGGCGGCGAGGAGCCTCCCCGATCGCGGGTCGTGCCGGATCACGAGGTGGATCGGTTCCGCCCCGGGGAGGAAGGGGTCCCGGGAGGGGCCGTGGACGCGGGTGACGAGGGCGCCGTGGGCCTCCACGGGGAGGACCCCGGTGCGGGCCACGGTCGCGGCCCCCGCGCGGAGGAGCACCGTCCCGAGCACGGTCCCGAGGCGCTCCCCGCCCCCGGCGGCGGCGGAGCCGGCCACCTGGGCGGAGCGGTCGGCGATGGCGGCCTGGGGGAGCCAGGCGGGCCTCCCGGAGACCGCGTGGAGGGGGGCGATGCAGGTGCCGCAGGCGAAGACCCCGGGGAGGGAGGTGCGGCAGCGGTCGTCCACGCGGACGGCGCCCGAGGGGAGGAGGCGGGCCCCCGCCGCCGCGAGGAGCGCGGTCCTCGGCGCGACGCCGGCGGTGACGATCACGAGATCGCAGGGGACCCGGCGCCCGTCGTCCAGGAGGAGGGATTCGACGTGGCCCTTCCTCCTCTCGACGCCGGCCACGCCGGCCCCCGTGAGGACCTCGACCCCCGCGGCGCGCAGCCCCCTCTCCGCCGCGGCGGCCGCGGCCCGCGCCCAGGAGGGGAGGAGGCGCGGGGCCCTCTCCACGAGCACCGCGGAGGCGCCGCGGCGGGCGAGCGCGTCGGCGGCCTCGATGCCGAAGGGGCCTCCGCCGACGACGGCGGGGCGGCGGGCGGTCCGGAGGCCGGCCTCGACGGCGTGGAGGTCGGCGAGGTTCCGGAAGGCGTGGACGCCGGGGCCCTCGGCGAGGCCGGCGGGGAAGACCGTGCCGACGCCGCCGGCGAAGATCAGGGCGTCGAAGGGGATGGCGCGCCCGCCGGCGGTGACGGTCCGGCGGCGGGGGTCGATGCGGGTGACCTCCACGCCGGTGCGCACCTCGACGTCGTAGAGGTCGCGGAAGTAGGCGGCCTTCCGCGAATCGAGGTCGGCGGCGGAGGCGACCTCCCCGGAGAGGCGGCAGGCGAGGCCCGCCACCGCGTAGCTCACCGACCCGGCGCGCTCGAGCAGCAGGATGCGCGCCCTCTCGTCCGTCTCCCGCGCCCGCGCCGCCGCCGCGGGTCCCGCGAGCGCCCCGCCCAGCACGACGATGGTCCGCCTCGACGCCATGGTGGCCTCCCTCCGAACGCCGGAGCGGGGATCCTAGCGGGGGGGGAGCGCGGGATCGAGGGGGAGGTCCGGTCCTTCTGCCGTCGCAGGCCGGGTCGGGCCGGGGGGTGGTGGGATGCACCTCCATCGCGGGACCGGGGAGTCGGAGAAGGCATGATCCGGAGACTCGTTCGCCACGGCGACGACTTCGCCCTGATCCTCGACCGGGAACAACTGGTTCTCCTCGGGATCCAGGAGGACACCCCCCTGCGGGTGCGGGTGGAGGGCGGGGCCCTCCTCGTCTCCCCGGAACCGGATCCGGGGAGGCGGGCACGGTTCGAGGAGGCCCTGGAGGAGTGCTATCTTCGCTACGGGAACGCCCTCCGCCGGCTGGCGGAGGGTCCGGACGCACCTAGGGCCCCCTGAAGATCCCCTTCGCCCCCGTCCTCCCCTTCGGGGCGAGCAGCACCGTGGCCGCCTGCGAACGGTCGTCGAGGTCCACCCGGATCCAGAGCACCCGCTCCGCCGGGTCCGTCGGGATCCCCTTCACCTTCACCCGGATTCCCCGTCCCGAGGGCCCCGCCGACACCGTCCCCGCCATCCCCCCCGGACCCGACACCGCGGCCTTCCAGGAGAGGCTCTTCGACCCCTTCCAGGAGGCGAGCGACAGCGACGCCGTCGTCCCGCGCTCGCTCCCGATGCGCAGCCGGAACTCCGAGGGGAGCGCCGTCCTCCCCGTCTCCGGGTCCCGGGTCCCCGGCAGCGCCGCCTCCGGCGCCTGCGCGTTCACGGTCCCCGATCCCGCGGCGGGCCGCGTCACCGTCGCCTTCCGCAGGAGGAGGCCCCGGGCATCGAGCACGTCCTGCCCCCCGAAGGCCCCGGACCGCGCCGCGACCACGGCGTCCGCGGAGCCCGAACCGTCCACCCAGGCGGACCAGACCCAGGGCCCTCCGACGGCGCACCGCAGGAACCCCGTCGCCCCCGGGGCGAGGGCGAGCCAGGGCCCGAGGGAGGGGTCCAGCGTCCCGGTCTCCGGCACGCCGAACCGGTAGCCCGCCGCAAGCCCGGCGGGGGAGAGGTCGGAGGCGCCGAGGTCGAAGAACCAGCCCGGCCCCCCGAGGGCCCCCGGTACCCCCTCGGGAACTCCCCCCGGCGGCGAGAGGGTCTCGACGGCCCGCCACGCCCCGGTGAGGTCCCGCACGAAGCGGACCGCGGTCCCGTCCGTGCGGACCCCCTTCACCTCGATCCCCTCGGGGAGACCGCCGATCTGCGCGTTGACGGCCGTGACGAGGGGAGGCCCCGCGAGCGTGGTGGAGCCCGCGGCCTCGTCCCGGACCACGGCGCCGTCGAAGCCCACGAGCTTGACCAGCACCGTCCCGGAGAACCGATGGGCCACGAGCATGGAGCCGGGCAGGAAGGACCCGGCGGAGCGCATGCCCGGCGCGCCGTCGGAGGAGGGTCCGAGGGCGACGCCGCCGGCGGGGAGCCGGAACCCCGTGGAATCGACCACCTGGAAGCGCAGCCCCGCCCCGTCGTCGCGCCTCCAGCAGACCGCCGTCTCGCCGCCGGGGAAGGCGGCCACCGAGGGCCCGCTCTTCGGATCGGGAGCGGCATCCAGCGCGAGGCCCGGCACCGGCCAGACCGTGGTCCCCTGGGGTCCCACCCGGTTCACCCGGGCGAAGCCCTTCCCGTCCTCGCCGATGACCCCCGCCGCGGCGGCGCCGTCGGATCCGTCCCCGCAGACGGCCGCGTCGCCGCCGTCGGGCCCGAGGCCGTCGAGGAGGGGGACGCCGCCGGCGGCGAAGAGGGTCTCCCCCGCGGACCCGAGGCGCTGCACCCGGAGCGCGCGGCCCGTCTCCGAGGCCTCGGTCCAGGCGACGAGGACGCCGCCGTCCGTGGCCGGGAGCAGTTCGAAGGGGCCCCGGGCGTCCCCGGCGGGCCGGGTGCCGGCGATGCCGAGGCCGCCCCCCGCGCGGACGACCGCGCCGGAGGCGCCGTAGGCCGGGGCGCCGGCGTCGGTGAGGCGCTGGACGCGCAGCAGGCTCCCGGGGCCCTCGGTCCAGGCGAGGAAGAGGTCGTTGCGGCGGCCGGGCTCCAGGGAGAGGTCGGCGGCGGCCTCCCCGGCCCCGAGGACGGCGGCGCGCAGGCCGTCGCCGGGCGCGTCGGGCCATCCCGAGGTGCGGACGGCCGCCCCGGCCGGGACGAGGAGGAGGGCCGCGGCGGCGGCCGCGGGCAGGAGGGGGCGGAGGGGGCGGAGGGTTCTCATCGATCGGTTCACTGGCGCGGGGCCCGCACCGCGCGCCGTCCTCAGGGTAGGGGATGGCCGGAGGCGGGGAGGCCCAAATCCGCGGCGCGGGGTGTCGTGCGGGAGCCCGGCTCCGTACCGGTCAGGAGGGATCGGCCCAGCGGCCCCTCTCCTTGATGAGCGCGACGAGCCTCTCCTCCGCCTCCTCCTCCGGGACGGACCGCGCGACGCACTCCCGCCCCACGTAGAGGCTCACCCTCCCCGGCGCGCTCCCGACGTAGCCGAAGTCGGCGTCCGCCATCTCCCCGGGCCCGTTCACGATGCAGCCCATGACCGCGATCTTCAGGCCCCGGAGGTGGCCGGTGCGGGCCCGGATCCGGTTCGTGGTCTCCTCGAGGTCGAAGAGGGTGCGCCCGCAGCCGGGGCAGGCGATGAAGTCGGTGCGCGTCATGCGGACCCGGGCGGCCTGGAGGATGGTGTAGGCGAGGTCCACCGCCTCCCGTCCGCGCTCGGGGGGGGCGCCGATCTCCACGGCGTCGCCGATGCCGTCGAGGAGGAGGGAGCCGAGGTCCCTCGCCACGTCGAGGGGGCCGTCCCCGAGGTCGGCCGTGAGGAGGAGCGGCACCGGGAGCCCCGCCTGGTCGAGGGCGGCGGAGAGGGCGCGGGCCACGGTGCGGCCGCCGCCGGAGACGGGGATCTCCACGATCACCCCCCTCGCCCCCGCCGCCCGGAGCCCCGCCACCGTGGCCACCATGCGGAGCGCGACGACGCCGGAGGTGCGATCGCCCGACCGCCACCGGGGGTAGACGACGACGGGGAGCCCCGACCGGGCGGTCTCCCGGACCTCCCGCTCCGAGGCCCCGGCGGGGAGGGCGCGGGCCCCCGGGAAGTCCGTGGGGTGGGCGCCCCCGCGCAGTTCGAGCGGCGGATCGCCGGCGGGCGGATCCTCCGCCGCGCCGCCGTTCCGGCCCCCGGGCGCCCCGCCCGTGGTGAAGAGCCCGACGCGGACGGGCTCCTCCCCGCCGAGGCGGATCCCCTGCCACTCGACGGTCTCGCACCGGCGGCGGCGGGGGTCGAAGGGGTCGCGCGCCTCGGGCGTGCCCGCGGGGAGCCCGCCCCGGGCGAGGATCGGCTCCCCACCGTGGCGCCCCTCGCCCAGGAAGGGGGCGACGAGGGCCCGGGCCACGGGGATCTCCCGGACCGGGTCCTCGGTGAGGGAGACGCGCACGGTGTCGCCGATCCCGTCGGCCAGCAGGGAACCGATGCCGATGGCGCTCTTCACCCGGCCGTCCAAGCCGTTGCCCGCCTCGGTGACGCCGAGGTGGAGGGGGTGGTCGAACCCCTCCGCCGCCATGCGGGCCGCCAGCAGGCGGCAGGCGACGACCATGACGCGGACGCTGCTCGCCTTCATGGAGACGATCACGTCCCGGAACCCCATGGACTCGGCGGTGCGGAGGAACTCGAGGGCGCTCTCGACCATGCCCTCGGGGTTGTCGCCGAAGCGGCTCATGACCCGGTCCGAGAGGGAGCCGTGGTTGACGCCCACCCGGATCGCCCGCCCGAGGCGGGCGCACTTCTCGACGAGGGGGGCGAACCGCTCCGCCGCGCGGCGGACCCCCGCCTCGTACTCGGCGTCGGAGTACTCCCCGCCGCCCGCCTTCCTCCCGTCGGCGTAGTTGCCCGGGTTGACGCGGACCTTGTCGGCGAAGTCCGCGGCCCGCAGCGCCGCCTCGGGGTTGAAGTGGATGTCGGCCACGAGGGGGACCTCGCACCCCTTCGCGCGCAGGGCGTCCCGGATGCGGCCGAGGGCCTCGGCGGCCCTCACCGTGGGGGTGGTGACGCGCACGATGTCGCAGCCGGCCTCCGCGAGGGCCAGCGCCTGGGCGACGTTCCCCTCCACGTCCTCGGGGTCGGGCGTCGTCATGGACTGGACGCTGATGGGGGCGCCCCCCCCCACGGTCACGCGGCCGACCTTCACGGCCCGCGTCGGGCGGCGGCGGTAGCCGAAGGGGTCCAGGCAGTAGGGGAGGGCGGGGTCGATCACGGGGGGATTGTAGCCCGGGGGCTCGGGAATCCTCCGCCCCCCCGGGGGCGGCGGCGATCCTCCTCCCCATGCCCCCCCTCGAGGTCCGCTGCCTCGTCAACGGCCCCTTCGTCGAGAACACCTGGGTCGCCTTCTGCCCCCGCACCCGGGAGGGGGTGGTCGTGGACCCCGGCTTCGAGCCGGAGGGGGTGCTCTCCCTCCTCCGGAAGGAGCGGGTGAAGGTCCTCGGGATCCTGGCCACCCACGGCCACATCGACCACGTCTGGGGGGCGGCGGCGCTCCGCGAGGCCACGGGGGCCCCGTTCCGCATGCACCCGGCGGACGGCTACTGGCTGGAGGCCCTGGAGCGGCAGGCGGCGATGTTCGGCCTGGAGCCCCCCTCCGCCCTCCCCGTGGTGGACCGGCCCCTCGCGGAGGGGGAGCGCATCCGCTTCGGGGACGCCCTGCTGGAGACGCTCCACACTCCGGGCCACTCGCCCGGGGGCGTCTGCTTCCACGACGGCGCGGGGACCCTCTTCTCCGGGGACCTCCTCTTCCAGGGCTCCATCGGACGCACCGACTTCCCGGGCGGCGACTTCCCGACCATCGTCCGCTCCATCCGCGGGAGGATCTTCGCGCTTCCGGGGGGGACCGTCGTCCACTCGGGGCACGGGCCGGACACGACGGTGGGGGAGGAGAAGGCGGGGAACCCCTTCGTCGGCGACGGAGCGGAACTGCTCGACGCCCCGGGGGACCTCCCCTACGGCTAGCCACGGCCCCGACTTCCACCCGGGACTGGCGACGGGGATCTTCGCCGCCACCTACCTCCTCGTCTCCGCCCGGAGGTTCCGCTGGCTCCCCCTCGGTCGCCCCGCGGCGGCGCTGGCCGGCGCGGCGGCCATGGTGCTCGTGGCGGGGCTCCCCCCGGAGGAGGCCTTCCGGGCGGTGGACCTCGCGACCCTCGGCCTCCTCCTCGGGATGATGGGCATCGTCGCCTACCTCGCGAAGGCGGGCTTCTTCGGCCTCGCCGGGGGGTTCCTGGTGCGCCGCTTCCCGTCCCCGTCCGCGCTCCTGGCGGGGGTCGCCCTCCTCTCCGGCCTCCTCTCCGCCCTCCTCGTGAACGACGCCGTCTGCATCTTCCTCACCCCCGTGGTCGTGGCGCTGTGCCACCGCATGGGGCTCCCCTACACCCCCTTCCTCATGGCCGTGGCCACGGGGGCGAACGCGGGCAGCGTGGCCACGCTGGTGGGGAACCCGCAGTGCATGATGCTCGGGAGCCTCGGGGGCCTGGAGTTCCGCTCCTACGCGCTCCGCATGGCGCCGGTGGCGGCGGCGGCGCTGGTCCTCAACGCGGTCCTCCTCGTCCTCTTCTACCGGCGGACCCTGGGGCCGCCGCGGCACCTCGACCCCCCGCCCCCCGAGCCGCCGCGGCCGGGGCTCCGGCGGGCGATCCTGGCCACGGCCCTCGTGGCCGGCGGGTTCCTCGCGGGGCTTCCGCTCGCCTGGTGCGCGCTCGGGGGGTTCGCGCTCCTGGCCCTCCTCTCCCGGGAGGACCCCTCGCCCGTGCTGCGCGAGGTGGACTGGTCGGTGCTGCTGTTCTTCGCGGGGCTCTTCGTGGTGGTGCGGGGCTTCGCCCTCACGGGCGTCGCCGACCGGGCCTGGGAGGAGGTGCCGCCGGTGGACCTCGGCACCGCGGCGGGGCGGGGAATCCTGGCGGGGGCGCTGGCCCTGGGGAGCAACGTCGTGAGCAACGTCCCCATCGTGCTCGTGGCGGCGCCGAAGATCGCGGCCCTGGGGAGCGACGACCGGGGGTGGCTGCTCGCCGCCATGGCGACCACCTTCGCCGGGAACCTGACCCTCCTGGGGTCGGTGGCGAACATCATCGTGGCCGAGGGGGCGCGGGAGCGGCACGAACTCGGGTTCCTCGAGTACCTGAAGTTCGGCGCCCTCACCACGGCGGCGACGCTGGCCCTCGGCGTCCTGATGCTGTGATGGTGTAGGATCCCCCCATGACCCGGACGATCCTCTCCTCCGCCCTCCTGGCCCTCGCCGCCTCCGCCGCGCTGGCGGTGGGCTCCACGGGCCGGCTCGACGACCTCTCCACGGCCGCCGGAGACGCCCGCTCCGCGCTGGCGGACGCGGTCTCGAAGGAGGACCTCCGGACCCGGAAGTCCCTGGACCGGCTGCTCGCCGCCCTCGACCGGATCCCCGGGGACGCCGGCCTCGCCTCCGAACTGAAGGGGGCCTCGAAGGCGGCGGGGCTCGTGGAGGGGAGGCTCGCGGCCGTGGAGGGGCTCGCCGGCCCGCTCGCCGCGGCGGCGGAGGGGTACGGGGAGGACGTGCTCGCCCTCCGCGGCATCGTGGAGGACGTCCTCGGCGGGGGCTCGCTCGAGGGGAAGGCCCTGGCCGCGGCGGAGAAGCGGCTCGTCCTCGTGGACCGGTTCCTCGCGAAGGCGGCGGCCTCCGCCACGCGGAGGAGGGAGCTGGCCGCGCTCGCCGCGGCCGCGAGGCACGCGGCGGCGGTCCCCGACGACGGGAGCGGGGGGGACCTCTCCGCCTCCTGGGTCCTCTCGGCGCTCTCCCTCGCCCCCGCGGGCACCGGCCACGACTTCGACGGGAACGGCACGCCGAACAACGCGCTCGGCTCCATGCTCGCCCTGCTCGGCTCCTTCGGGCTCGGGGACGCGGGCGCCTCCGTGGACGCGGCCCTCGCGGCGGCGCTGGCCGACGGATCCCTCCTGCTGGCGGTGGAGATGTGGGACGTCCGCTCCTTCTCGGGGGACCCCTCGGTGACGGCCGGCTTCGAGGCGGTGAGCGACACCGACGGGGACCCCCCCCCGCGCCGGACGGCCGCCCGCTGCTGCGGACCACGGGCCCCCTCGCACCGGGCGGGGACTACCACTTCACGCTCGACCTCGCGGAACTGCCCCTCGGCCTCGGGACCCTGGACCTCGCGGGCCCGGTCCACCTCGAGGGGACCGCCTCACCCACCGCGAACGCGGGGATCGTCGCCTTCTCCTTCCCCCCGGAGGTCGCGATCCAGCTCGCGATCCTCCTCTTCCCGGAGGACGCGGACCAGATCAACGGGATGGCGACCCTCCTCGGACTCCTCGCCGACGTGGACACCGACGGGGACGGGACGAAGGACGCCCTCTCCGGCGCCCTGGTCTTCGACGCGGTCCCCTGCACCGTGGCGGTGCCGGCGGAGTAGGGCCGCCCCCGGACCTCAGGACCGGGCCGGCGTCCCCTCGCCCCGCAGCGCCTCCCGCATCCCCGCCCCGAGCACCGCGAAGGAGAAGAGCGCGGTCACCCCGCCCCAGAACCAGTAGGGCAGGAGGAGCGCGTCGGCCATCTGCTGGGAGTCCGAGGGGCGGGCCTGCCCGTCCACCACCGCGCCCGGGGAGAACATGTAGGAGAGGTCGAGGAAGATCGACAGGCAGAGGGTGAGCCCGAGGAGCTGGACGAGGAAGGCGGCCGCCGTCGGGGGGAGCCAGGAGGCCGCGGCGGCGAGGACCGCGGCCGCGCCGAGGGTGAAGCCGAGGGCGAAGCCGTTGCGGCAGAAGAGGACGGCGGCGAGGGCGAGGAGGGCCGCACCGGCGCCGAGCAGCAGCCGGGCGCGGGCCGGCCTCCGCGAGAGGACGAGGATCGCCGCCCCGACGACCGAGGGCCCGACGAGCCCCCCGGCGGCGACGAGCGCCCGTGTGAGCCGGCCCGGGTCCCCGCCCCAGTACGCCACTCCCGATCCGTCGGGGTGCATCTCCAGCCGGTCGAAGGACTGGCCGAGGAGGAGGGCGGTCGTCCCGTGGCCCATCTCGTGGGCGAAGGTGGCGAGCAGGGAGAAGGGGTAGAGGGCGAGCCGCCCCTCGGGGAACCGCCAGGCGACGAGGACGAGGAGGGCGGCGAGGAGGAGGAGGGTCCGCGACGTGCCCCTGCCCCCCGGCTCCGCGCCCATGCCGCCGGGGCCCCGGCCCTACCGCCCGCCCGGGCGCGCGTAGACGGTGCGCGTCATCACGAGGAGGACCAGGAAGTTCCCGTCCTCGAGCTTCTGGACGTCGAGGCTGCGCAGCGAGGAGCCCCGCAGGGTGCGCAGGCGGCGGTTCACCTCCTCGGCGAGGTTCTCCGCGGAGGCGATGACGGTCTCGACGCGGGTCTCCTCGACGGTGGGGCGGCCGGCGGCGTTCTGGAGGGCGTTGATGAGGTGGGAGAGGTTGATGATGCGGGGGCCGAAGCGGTCCTCGACCTCCTGGTAGGCGAAGGAGTACTGGGAATCGCGGAGCGTGTCCTCGTCCTGGATGACGGCCTCGGTGAGGCGCTCGACCAGGGTGCCGTAGACCTCCTGGAGGACGCCCAGGGCGCGCTGCACGTCCTTCGGGGGGGCGGTCAAGGCGGGGCTTCCTTTCGACCCGGTCCCGGGGGCGGACTGCCGTCGGGCCTGCGGTGGCCCCGATGCTCCCACAGCCGGGCGGGGGGGGCAACATACGGGGCATCGGGGGTCACGGGGTGAGGGGGGCGGCGAGTTCCCCCTTCTTCGCCGCAGGAGCGCCGGCCGCTAGGATCCCCTCCCGCCGCCCCCTCCCACCAAGGAGCCCCCATGGCCGAGAACCTGACGCGGAAGATCCTCCGGGCCCACCTCGTCTCCGGCGAGATGACCCCGGGGAAGGAGATCTCCATCCGCATCGACCAGACCCTGACCCAGGACGCCACGGGCACCATGGCCTACCTCCAGTTCGAGGCCATGGGCATCCCCCGCGTCCGGACCGAGGTCTCCGTCTCCTACGTCGACCACAACATGCTCCAGGACGACTTCAAGAACGCCGACGACCACCGCTACCTCCAGAGCGTCGGCGCGAAGTACGGCATATGGTTCTCGCGCCCGGGCAACGGCATCTGCCACCAGGTCCACCGCGAGCGCTTCGGCGTCCCCGGGAAGACCCTCCTCGGCTCCGATTCCCACACCCCGACCGGCGGCGGCCTCGGCATGCTCGCCATGGGCGCGGGCGGCCTCGACGTCGCCGTCGCCATGGCGGGCGGCGCCTTCTTCCTGCCGATGCCGAAGGTCCTCGGCGTCCGCCTCACCGGCACCCTCCAGCCCTGGGTCACCGGGAAGGACGTCATCCTCGAGGTCCTCCGGAGGATCACGGTCAAGGGGGGCGTCGGGAAGGTCGTCGAGTACACCGGGCCCGGCGTCGCCAGCCTCCCCGTGGCCGACCGGTTCACCGTCACCAACATGGGCGCGGAGCTCGGCGCCACGACCTCCGTCTTCCCGAGCGACGCCCAGACCCGGAAGTACCTCGAGGCCCAGGGCCGCGGGAAGGACTGGATCCCGCTGGCCGCCGACGAGGGCGCCTCCTACGACGAGACCCTGGACATCGACCTCGACCGCCTCGAGCCCCTCATCGCGCGCCCCCACAGCCCCGACAACGTCGTGCGGGTGCGGGAGGTCGCCGGCACCCCGGCCCAGCAGGTCTGCATCGGCTCCTGCACCAACTCCTCCTTCCACGACCTCGGCATCGCCGCCTCCATGCTCCGGGGGCGCGCCGTGGCCCCGGGCCTCTCCATGACCGTGACCCCGGGGAGCAAGCAGGTCTTCGAGACCATCGCGAAGGAGGGGGCGCTGGCCGACATCATCGGGGCGGGGGCCCGCATCCTCGAGTCCGGCTGCGGCCCCTGCATCGGCATGGGGCAGGCCCCCCCGAGCGGCGCCGTCTCGGTGCGCTCCTTCAACCGCAACTTCGAGGGCCGCTCCGGGACGCTCGACGCGAAGGTCTTCCTCGCCTCGCCGGAGACCTGCGTGGCCACGGCGCTGCGGGGCGTCATCACCGACCCCCGGGACCTCGGCATGGAGTGGGTCGCCGTGGAGGAGCCGGAGTCCTACGTGAGGAACGACAACATGCTCCTCGCCCCGCCCCCGGCGGGCGAGGCCGTGGAGGTCGTCCGCGGGCCGAACATCAAGCCCCTGCCGGAGTTCCCCCCCATGCCGGCGACCCTCGCGGGGGAGGTGCTCCTCAAGGTCGGGGACAACATCACCACCGACCACATCATGCCCGCCGGCGCCAAGGTGCTCCCGCTCCGCTCCAACATCCCGGCCATCGCCGAGTTCGTCTACGAGCGGGTGGACCGGGGGTTCGTGGCGCGCGCGAGGGAGAAGGGCGGCGGCATGGTGGTGGGGGGGGACAACTACGGGCAGGGCTCCAGCCGCGAGCACGCGGCGCTGGCCCCGAAGTACCTCGGCGTGTCGGTGGTCCTCGTCAAGGCCTTCGCCCGCATCCACCTCGCCAACCTCATCAACTTCGGCATCCTTCCCCTCACCTTCGTCAACCCCGCGGACTACGACGGCGTCGCCCAGGGGGACCGGCTCGAGCTGCCCGGGGTCGGGGAGTCGCTCGCCCCCGGGAAGCCGGTGAAGGTCCGCAACGCGACGAAGGGGACGGAGTTCGAGGCGGCCCACCCGCTGAACGCCCGCCAGATCGCCATCCTGAAGGCGGGCGGGCTGCTCCCCTTCACGCGCATGGAGACCCGCTCCGCCGCGGGCGGCCGTCCGTGAGCGGCCTCGCCGCGCTCGTGACCGATGCCCTCCGCTCGGTGCGGGACCCCGAGCTCCGCAACGACCTCGTCACCCTGGAGATCGTGAAGGGGGTGGAGGAGAGGGGAGGCGCCGTCACGGTCGTCCTCGAGACGACCACGCCGGCCTGCCCGCTGAAGGGGGTCTTCGAGGCGGGCGTGAAGGAGGCCGCGGGGAAGGTCCCCGGCGTGAAGTCGGTGGCGGTCCGCTTCCTCGCGGGGAGGGCCGCCAGCCGCACGGGGACGCTCCGGGTGCCCAACGCCGTCCGCCTCGGCTCCATCCGCAACGTGATCGCGGTGGCCTCGGGGAAGGGCGGGGTGGGGAAGTCCACCGTGGCGGCCAACCTCGCGCTGGCGCTGCGGGACGAGGGGGCGAAGGTCGCCCTCATGGACGCGGACATCTACGGCCCGAGCCAGCCCCTCATGTTCGGGGTGAAGGGGCGCTCCCCGGAGGTCACCGCCGACAACCGCATCCGCCCCCTGGAGGCCCACGGGATCGGGCTCCTCTCCATCGGCCTCCTGGTCGAGGAGGGGCGGTCCGTCGTCTGGCGCGGGCCCATGATCCACAAGGCCCTGGAGCAGTTCTTCACGGACTGCCTCTGGGGGGACCCCGACTACCTCGTGGTCGATCTCCCCCCCGGCACCGGGGACGCCCAGCTCTCGCTCAGCCAGCTCGTCCCCATGACCGGGGCCGTGATGGTGACGACGCCGCAGGAGGTCTCCCTCATCGACGTCCGCAAGGGCGTGGACATGTTCCGCCGGACGCGGGTCCCGATCCTGGGCGTGGTGGAGAACATGTCCACCTTCGTCTGCCCCTGCTGCAGGACGGAGACGGCGATCTTCGACCGGGGCGGCGGCGAGAGGGCGGCGGTGGAGTGGGGGGTCCCCTTCCTGGGGGGCGTCCCCATCGACCCCTCGGTGCGCGCGGCGGGGGACGCGGGGGTGCCGGTGGTGGCCTCCCACCCCGAGAGCCCGGCGGCGGAGGCCTTCCGGCGGATCGCCCGGGCGGTGGCCTGCCGGGTCAGCGTGGAGGTCCTCACCGGCACGGCCCCCGAGCCGGAGCCAGCCGCCCCGCCCAGGGGCGGCTTCGAGGTCTAGCGTGGCGGGGAACGCGGGAGCGGCGGCGGTCTCCTGGGCGGCCCTCGCCCTCGCGGCGGCGGCCCTCGTCGCGGCCCTCTCCGGCGGGGGGGAGCCGGGGCCCGTGGAGACCGAGGACGAGTCCGACCTCGCCTCGGCGGAGAACCTCGAGTCCCGGCTCCACGACGTCGAGGGCCGGCTCGAGGCGGCGGAGCGCCGCCTTTCGGAGATGGACCCCCGACTCGGGAGGGTGGAGAGGACGGCGGAGGCGGCGCTCGGGGAGGCGAGGGCCGCGGCCGCCGGGGGTTCCGGGACGACCGCCACGGCGGGGGGCGCCGACCCGGTGCCCGCGGGCGACGCGGAGAAGCGGGCCGCCCTCGACGCCCTCGTCGCCTCCATCCGCTCCGGCTCCTTCTCCGCGGAGGGCGCCTTCGCCCTCATGGAGCGGGCCCGGCAGCTGGGGGGGATCGACGAGGCGCTGAAGGAGATGGAGGCCTACGCCGCCTCCCACGGGACGGAGCCCGGGGCGCTCGTGAACCTCGGCCTCGCCTACTCCTCGAAGCTCCTCTCCGTTCCCGAGGGGCCCGAGCGGGGGGCCTGGGCCATGAAGGCCCTCCAGTCCTACGAGAACGCCCTGAAGATCGATCCCGACCACTGGGAGGCGCGGTTCCAGAGGGCCTTCAACCTCTCCCAGTGGCCCCCCTACCTGAACCGGCAGCCGGAGTCCATCAGGGGGTTCGAGGAGCTCGTCGAGTTGCAGGAGCGGGGGACGCCCGAGGCGCGGCACGTGAACGCCTACATCCAGCTCGGGAACACCTACCGGGCCGCGGGGAACTCCGAGAAGGCCCTGGAGGCGTTCCGGCGGGGGCTCGCGCGGTTCCCGGAGAACGAGACCCTGCGGAAGCAGGTGGAGCTGCTCGAGAAGAGGTAGGGGCTACTCCTCCTCCTCGTCCCCGTCCCCGCCGTCCTCCTCCTCCCCGCCCCCCAGCCCGAGCAGGTGGTCGGCGTCCTCCGCCGGCAGGAGCCGCGCGAGGACCTCGGCGCAGCGCTCCACGGTGGTCTCCGCCACGTCCGGGAGCCGCGACAGGAGAAGCCGGACCACCGCCGAGCGGCCCGCCTCGTCCGCCGTCTCGGGGTCGGCGTGGCCCCGCGCCCCCACGACGTGCTGGACCGCGGCCCGCGCGAAGGCGGCGACGCAGGATTCCGTCGGGTGCAGCTCCCGGTCCCTCCCCTCCGCGATGAACCCCGCCTCCCGCAGCAGGTCGAGGCAGGCGAGCGAGAAGGCGAACTCCCGCTGGCGCAGCCGCGCCTCGAGGGCGTCGGCGTCCCGGGGCGGCGTCCCGCGGCCCCCGGACTTCAGGTGGTCGAGGATGCGCCGGTAGAGGACGTGGGCGTCGGCCGCGCGCCGGGCCAGGGCCGGGAGCGCGGGGCCGTCGATGGAGGCGCCGAGGGGGAACAGCAGCGCGGAGCCCTTCTCCCAGCCGGGGGAGCGGCGGTCGAGGTCGGCCAGGAAGGGGTGGGCCTCGCCGATGCGCCCGACGCCGGTCTCCGGGTCGAGCCCGACCACGGCCACGGGCTCGGGCACGGTCCGCCAGGAGGAGAGGAGCCGGGCGGAGACGAGGCACTGGGGCGGGGGGGCCTTGCTCCTCCCCCTGGAGGGGACGGCGAGGATCCTCTCGGAGCGCAGGAAGAACCGCGCCCCCCGGACCGGGATCCTCGGAACGCAGGAGACCTCGATCTCGTCCCCCTCGGGGAGGTCCGCCACGCGGGCGCGGAACCCGTGGGCCTTCAGCGTCGCCAGCACCGCCTCGTTCAGCGCGCGGCGCTCGACCAGCGGGTTCCGGGTCATCGGGGAGCGCCCTCCTTTTCGGGGATCCCGTCGCGGGAGAGGGAGATCGCGAAGGCGGCCGCCGCCCGGGCCAGCCGGGAGATCTTCCCCCCGTCCACGGCGGCGACGGTGTCGGCGGGGGTGTGCATGAGGCGGTACTCGGCGGAGAAGAGGTCGACGGCCGGGATGCCGGCCTCGTGGAGCGCGTAGTGGTCGGAGCCGTGGGCGAAGGCGAAGCGGTCGATGTCGGGGCCCTTCGGGAGGCCGGCGCCGGCGAGGCAGCGGGCCATGACCCGGGCGAGGGAGGGGTAGATCGACTCGCCCACGACGTTCACCTCGGGGACGCCGGCCTGCCCCACGGTGTCGAGGGTGAGGGCCGCGGCGACGGCGGGGACCCCGTCGGGCCGGGCGGCGGCGAAGGCGCGGGAGCCGCGGAGCCCCCACTCCTCGGCCCCGAAGAAGGCGAGCACCACGGGGCGCCGGAGGAGCCCCCGCCGGGAGAGCAGGAGGCGCCCCGCCTCCCGGACGGCGGCCACGCCCGAGGCGTCGTCGTTGGCCCCCGGGAAGCCGGGGCCGAGGTGGTCGTGGTGGGCGCCGAGGAGGATCGCCTCGCCGGCGAGGGCCGGGTCGGAGCCGGGGATCACGGCGAGGAGGTTGCGGGTGTCCACCTTCCGCACGCCCACCGTCGCCCGCAGGCCCGCGGGGAGGGCGCTCCTCTCCGGGGGCTTGGGGTAGTAGGCGGCGGGGATGGCGAGCCGCTCCGCCGGGAGGGGGGCCCGGGCCTGCGCCCCCGCCTGGACGAGGGCCGCCTCGGGCGCGGGGCCGCCCGACCCGGCGGCCGGGAGGGGGAAGACGTAGTCGGCGATCCCCTTCGGCACCTCCGGCGGTCCGACGACGAGGATCGCGGCGGCGCCCTTCTCCACCGCCTCGCGGACCCGCGCCAGCAGCTCCTCCGCCTTCGTCTCCGGGCCCACCAGGATCTGCCCGGCCGGGTCCACGGGGACCGGCTCGTCGGCGCGGGCGCTGAAGGTCATGGGCCGGGACCCGGGCTCGGGGCCGTCGCAGGAGGGGGTGCCGTCCCAGGTGGGGACCTCGAAGGAGAACTCCTGCACCCTCACCGCGTGGCCGTCCTCGACGAGGGCCCCCGCGAGGAGCTTTCCGGCCTTCGCCCCCTCGACGGATCCGGCGAGGCGCCCCTCCACCTCCTTCGCGCAGAGGGCCTCCACCAGGGCGAGGGAGCGCCCGGCGTCGACGCCGGGGAAGAGGCCCTCGAGCAGGGCGGCGCGGGTGGACTCGTCCCCCTCGGGCTCCAGCCGGAGCACCGGGCGCCCCGCCCTGAAGACGACCACGCCGTCCCCGCCGTAGAAGAACACCCGGCGGGCGGAGGAGAGGGCGGCGGGGGAGGCGCCCCAGTAGAGGGTGCAGGACCGGGCGCCCGCCGCGGGTGAGCCGGCGGCCGGCCGGAAGGAGGCGAGCACGGCGACGTCCTCCCCGCGGAAGGACTGCCCCCCCACGGAGACCCCGCCCGGCACCGGCTTCACGGGGCTCCCGAGCGGGAGGAGGTCCGCCAGCGTCCCGGGATCCCCGACGCGGAGGAGGAGCCGCGAGGAGGCGCCCTCCGCGCCCCCGGCCGTCCCCTCCCGCACCCCCGGCCTCTGCCGCAGCGCCTCCGTCACGGGGAGGAACGGCTCCTTCCCCCCCGCGGAGACGGTGAACACCACCCCCGCCGGGTCCTGCAGGGTCGCGTCCAGCATGGCCGGCGCCTCGCCCGGCGCGTAGCCGCGCCAGCACTCGGAATCCGGGTCGAGGAGGACGCGGAGCGGCAGGGAGCGCGTCCGCACCGAGAAGGGGGTCCTCTCCCCGGAGACGTCCACGGTGGTGGTCTCCCGGCCCGCGGCCGTCTCCACCACGAGGGGCAGGGTCAGGAACCAGGGCTCCCCCCGCTGGAGGATCGCCCCCGTCACCTGCCACCCCTCCGCGTCGGCGGCGGCCGCCGCCCCCTCGAGCAGGACCACGGGGGCGCCGGTGCGGTCGAGGTACTGGTCGAGGTGCGCCTTCAACTGCCGCCCGCCGCGCCTCTCGAAGGCCTGCCGGAGGTCGTCCCAGGAGGCGCGCCGGCCGGTGAACTCCTTCACCACGTCGCGCAGCGCCCCGAAGAAGGCGTCGTCGCCCACCGCGCGCCGGATGCGGTGGAAGACCATGGAGCCCTTGCCGTAGCCGATGTCGTTCTCGAAGTCCTCGGTCTTC
>JAKLKS010000079.1 GCA_023150535.1 Planctomycetota bacterium | reverse complement strand
CGCCGCGTCCTCGACCTCTGCTGCTACACCGGCGGCTTCGCCCTTGCGGCGGCGAAGGGCGGCGCGCGCGAGGTCCTCGGCGTCGACCTCGACGAGGAGGCCGTTGCGCTCGCCCGCGAGAACGCGGCCTTGAACAAGCTCGACGTGCCGTTCGAGCACGCGGACGCGTTCGACTTCCTGCGCAAGGGCCCGCGACCGGACCTGATCGTGCTCGACCCGCCGAAGCTCGCCGCCTCCCGGGGGGAGCTGCCGGGGGCGCTGCGGAAGTACGAGGACATGAACGCGCTGGCCTTCGAGAAGGTCGCCAGGGGCGGGCTCGTCGTCTCCTGCTCCTGCTCCGGGCTCGTGTCCGAGGGGGAGTTCCTCGCCGTCCTCTCCCGCGCCGCGCTGCGGGCGGGGCGGGAGGTGCGCGTGCTGGAGGTCGGGGGGGCCGCCGCCGACCACCCCTGGGCCCTCCACCACTCCGCGGGCCGCTACCTCAAGGTCGTGTGGAGCGAGGTGGGCTGAGGCGGAGGATCCGGTCGCCGTTGCGCAGGAACGAGGAGGGGACGCCGAGCGCCTCCTTGAGCGCCACGTCCTTCTCGAAGGCGCCGGGGATCCGGGAGATCGCCCGCGCCCTGCGGAACCCGACGAGGTCGACGAAGGCGAGCGGCTGCGCCGGCAGCGGGAAGTCGCTCCCGTGGATCACCCGGTCGTGGATCCCCTCCGCCGCGAGCAGGCGCCGCAGGCGGCGCCGCCGGTGGGCCATGAGCAGCGCGCTGTCGTCGAGCCACAGCCCCGGGAAGCGGCCCATCGCCTCCAGGAGCCCGGCCCAGTCCTTCGCGTCCCCGAGGAACTTGAGGCTCCCGGCGTGGGGGACGACGACCCGCACCCCGGCCTCGAGCGCGGGGAAGAGGCTCCCGAGCACGCCGTCGGCGGCCCGCACCGTCGTCACCGCCATCTCCGTCCCCACGTGGCTGAGGACGGGCATCCCCAGCGCGGCGCAGCGGGCGAGGAAGGGGGCGCACCGGGGATCGGCGGGGTCGAAGCCCATGGAGGCGGGGATCCACTTCACGAGCACCGCGCCGCGGGCCGCGCAGCGATCCAGTTCCGCCACGGCGTCGGCGCGCAGCGGGTTCACGCTGCAGGCGGGCAGGAGCTTCGGATGCATGGCGGCGACGCGGAACACCAGGTCGTTCGGCACGAGGAGGTGGGTGCGGTCCTCGTCGATCCTCCCGTCGGGCCCGACGACCCCGTCGAGGGCGAGGAGCACCACGCGGTCCACCGAGGGGGAGGCGTCGAGGTTCGCGAAGAGGTGGTCGAGGTAGCGGCGGTCGACGTCGGCCGGCGGGTCCCCCGGCGAGGCCCCGATGCGCCCGAGCACGAACCTCGTGGAGATCCGCCGCCGCATGGCCCGGGAGACCACGCACCCGCTCCCCTCCCGGTCGAGGCCGAGGAGGTGGGCGTGGGCGTCGATGACGGGGCGGGCGGGGGCGGTGGTGGCCACGGGCGCGGGGCCGGGGCCCCGGGGAGTTGTCCGCGGGGGGCGGCGGATTGCCCACGGAAATCCCCGGCCCGGACGCATAATCGGCCGCGATGGGGGACACCGGACGCTGCGATCACTGCGCGCACCCGACGGAGCCCGGGGAGAAGTACTGCCGGCACTGCGGCGCCGTGGTCTCCTGGAACACGCCCGATCCCGGGCCCCTCCCCCGGTCGGCCTTCCTCCTCGTCCACCTCCCCGGCGGCATCGTCCGCAAGGAGCCCCTCCGCGCCGCCGCGACGCGGGTCGGCAGGGGCCGGGACGCCGACCTCGTGATCGACCATCCGCGCGTCTCCCGGACCCACGCCGTCTTCGAGATGCGCGACGGCGGCTGCTGGGTCTCCGACGCGAGGAGTTCCGGCGGCACCTTCCTCAACGACCGCCCCGTCCACGCCCCCGTCCTGCTGAAGTCCGGGGACACCTGCCGCCTCGGCCGCCTCCCCGGGGAGTCGGTCACGATCGTCTACCACGAGGAGGCGTAGGGAGGCGCCCCCCGGCGCGGTACCTTCACCTTCCGGGCGGTCGCCGGCAGGGCACGGGCGGAGGGCTCCGCCCCCTATCCAGGGAGACGGCATGGGTCCGCGCGGGTGTCTGAGGATCCTCGACGGCGCCCGGGCGGGCGAGGGCGTCGACCTCGCCGACGGGGACCTGAGGGTCGGGCGCGCAGCCGGCTGCGACCTCCACCTCCCCGACCCCACGGTCTCCAAGGACCAGGCGGAGATCCGGTGCTCCGCCCGCGGCGTCGTGCTGGAGAACCGCAGCGAGCGGAACCCCTGCTCCGTGAACGGCGAGGAGGTCCGGACCCCCCGGACGCTGCGGGACGGGGACCGGATCGCGATGGGGACCGTGAACCTCGTCTTCGACGCCCCGCGCCCCGCCCCCGCCGCCCCGCCTCCCCCGCCCCGCCGCGCGCCGGCGGCCCCGCCGCGTCCCGAGGAGCCCCCCGCCCCCCCCGCCCCCGCGGGAGGGGGCCACGGGACGCGCGCGCTCCGCCGCCCCTGGCTGGTCGTCGGCTTCCCGGGCGGCGTCTCCCGGGAGGAGACGCTCTACGCCGACGTCATGCGGATCGGCCGCGGCGCGGAGAACGAGATCCAGGTCGACTTCCCCACGGTCTCCGGCCGCCACGCGACGCTGGAGCTCAAGGGGGGGCGCTATTCCATCACCGACGCCGGGAGCACCAACGGCACCACCGTCAACGGGCGCGCGCTGGAGGGCGCGCACGAGCTCGCCGACGGGGACATCGTCCGCATGGGCGATCCCTCCGGGAACTCCGTCTCCCTGACCTACCGCGAGGAGGGGGCCGAGGTCCGCGACGCGCTGAGCACCATCGCCATCCGCCGCCTGGCCGTCGAGGGGAAGGACTCCTTCGTCCTCGGCCGCGACCCCGCCTGCGACGTCCACCTAGAGGGGTCGCTCGTCTCCTGGCGGCACGCGAAGGTGGAGAGGGCCGAGGGGGGCCACGTCGTCACCGACCTCGGCAGCACCAACGGGACCTTCGTCAACGGCCAGCAGGTGAAGGGGCGGCGCCTCCTGAAGCCCGGGGACGTGATCCGGATCGGCCCCACGAAGTTCGTCTACACCTCCGGGGGGTTCTCCCAGTCGTCGAGCGCGGGCCGCGTCCGCGTGGACGGCGTGGGCCTCCGCCGCGAGGTCGGGGGGGCGAAGGCCCGCAGGGTCCTCCTCAACGACATCTCCCTCACCATCCAGGCCCGCGAGTTCGTCTGCTTCGTCGGCGGGTCGGGGGCCGGCAAGTCCACCCTCATGAAGGCCTTCGCGGGGATCTTCCGCGTCGAGGGGGACGTGCTCGTCAACGGCGAGGACCTCCGCGTCCACTACGACGAGTGGAAGGGGATGATCGGGTACGTCCCCCAGGACGACATCGTCCACGGGGACCTCACGGTGGACCACGCGGTGCGCTACGCGGCCCGCCTGCGCCTGCCGAAGGACACGCGCGACCGGGAGATCGACGCCGCCGTGGACCGCGTGCTGGGCGACGTGGAGATGCTCCCCCACCGGGACAAGCTCATCCGGTCCCTCTCCGGCGGCCAGCGCAAGCGCGTCTCCATCGCCGTGGAGATGCTGTCCGAGCCCTCGCTCTTCTTCCTCGACGAGCCCACGAGCGGCCTCGACCCGGGGCTCGAGAAGAAGATGATGTACATGATGCGCCGGCTCGCCGACGGCGGGCGGACCATCATCATGGTCACCCACGCGACGGCCAACATCACCCAGTGCGACCACGTGGCCTTCCTCGCCCGGGGCCGCCTCGTCTGGTACGGCCCGCCGGCCGAGGCGCTGGAGCACTTCGGCGTGCGGGACTTCTCCGACATCTACACAGAGATCGAGAAGGACCCCGAGGGGCTCGAGAAGCGCTACAGGGCGTCGGCCGCCTTCCGCAAGTACGTGCTCGACCGCCAGAAGCTCCTCTCCGCCACCCGCACCGACACCGGGAGCCTCCGCGCCGGCCCGCCCCCGGTCCTGGAGCGCCGCACGGCCGGGTCGATCCGGCAGTTCGGGATCCTGACCCGCCGCTACGCGGAGCTGGTCTTCCGCGACCGGCTCCTGCTCCTCATCCTGCTCGCGGTCATGCCGGTCATCGGGCTCATGCTCGGCGTCATGGCGAAGCGGCACGACTTCACGGGGATGGACGAGGCGGGGATCCAGCGGGAGCTCGCCGCGGAGACCTCCATGCTGGCGGTCTTCCCGCGCCTCGCCGACACGGAGAAGCTCCTCTTCATGGGGTCGCTCGCCGTGGTGCTGCTCGGGCTCTTCGGCGCCGCCTACGAGGTGGTGAAGGAGCGCCCGGTCTACCGCCGGGAGCGCATGGTGAACCTGCGCATCGCGCCCTACCTGCTCTCGAAGGTGGTGGTGCTGTTCGGGTTCGCGCTGGTCCAGTGCGCGGCCCTGCTCGGGATCCTGCTCCTCTTCGTCGACCCGCCGCCGGAGGGGATCCTCATGCGCCCCGACGCGGAGATGTACGTGACGCTGGCCCTCACGGCCCTCGCCTCCATCCTCATGGGGCTCCTGCTCTCGGCCCTCGCCCCGAACTCCAACACCGTCATCTACATCGTCCTCCTCGTGGTCTTCTGCCAGATCCTCCTCACGGGGACCATCTTCACCCTCCCCGCGCCGGCGGAGCCGGCCTCGCGCGCCATGGTGACGCGCTGGTCGGTGGAGGCGCTGGGCTCCACGGTGGACATGGACCGCCTGAACGCCCAGACCAGCTACCTCATCCGCAAGGAGGAGTCGCGCACGGTCCCCATCAGGGACACCGTCAAGGTGGAGCACGCCCCGAAGCCGTCGGACTTCGGGAAGGCCTTCGAGGACATGGTCGCCTCGGGCGCCATCGAGCCCCCGAAGCCGGTGACCATCGAGAAGGAGGTCTCGCTCGAGACGAAGGTCACCATCAACCTCGGCGAGAAGTCGATCCGCCCCGAAGCGCCGAAGAAGCCCTACCTCGGCTACGGGCACGACCGCAACCGCCTCCACTTCCTCTGGTCGGCGCTCGGCGGCTTCGCGGTGTGCTTCTTCGCCCTCACCGCCTTCACGCTGGCGCTGCGCGACCGCCAGGAGGGGTGACGGGGCGGGCCCGGCACGGGGCCCTCCCCGCCCGGCCCGGGAATCGAAGGGGGCGCGCGGCCTCGCCGCGCGCCCCCTCCCGCTCCCTCGGTCCCTACGGGACCGTCGCTACTTCGCTCAGGTGCCGGCCCCGGTGGAGCAGGGGGCGGCGTCCTTCTTCTGCTCCGGCTCGGCGGCGCCCTTCTCGGCCACGGGCTTGGCGGCCTCGGCGTGGACCTTCGCCATCACGGCCTTGGCGACGTCCCCGTCCTTCCGGACGCCCTCGGCCAGCGCGGCGACGCGGTCCGCGCCCACCGCCTCCTTCACCACGGCGGCGAGGCCGTCGAGGATCTCCCGCGCCTTCAGGTGCAGGGCCTTGAGGTCCTCCTCGTAGGCGGAGGTCACCTCGCAGCCGACCTCCTTGCCCGCGGCCTTGGCCTCGTCGGAGACCGACTTGCACTCGGCCTTCGTCTCCTCCATGGCGCGGCGGACCTTCACGAGGCCGGTCCAGGCCTCGGCGCGCGCGGCCTCGACCTTCTTCGCCGTCTCGGCCGGGAGGTTCGCGACGACCGCCTTCGCGCCCTCGCCCTCGGCGTGCAGGACCGCGAGGGAGACGACCTGGAGGTCGGCGGCCGCCTTCTTCGCGACGCAGCACTCCTTCCCCTCCTTCGCGCCCTCCACGCACTTCGCGCAGTCGCCGCCCTTCGAGTCGCAGGCCCCGTCGCCGTCGGAGCACTTCGCCTCGCCGCCGCAGGCCCCGTCCTTCGCCTTCCCCTCGCCGCAGGAGACGGGGGCGTCGCAGGGCTTGGCCGAATCCTTCGGGGCGGGGCCGGATTCGCCGTCGGCGGCCAGCGCCGGCAGCGCGAGCAGGCCGGCGGCCCCGAGCGCCAGGCCGAACAGCATGGACATCGTGGACGTCTTCATGTCTTCCTCTTCCCCATCGCCCGGCGGGGGAGGACCAGCCCTCCCGGCGCCCGGAGCGTACGCGGACCCCCCAGTATACGGCCGGGAAGGGGGAATCCGACCGGGAGAGGGGGGCGCGGGCGGCCCGCGGGCCCGGATGGTGCCCGAAGTCACGGTCTCCCGGGGAATCCCGCGGGATTCACGCCCCGATCCCGTCCCCCGCGGATTCGGAGTGGTAGGGTTCCCGCGAACCCGCCGGGGCACGGCGGAGGGAGGGCTTGATGGAAGAAGCCTCTGGGGCCTGGGCCGGCCCGCCGCACCCGTCCGCTTCGAGGCCGCCGCACGCCGCGCGCCGCCCGGGGACCCGCAAGGGCCCCGTCCGGAACCAGCTGGAGCCGGGTCTTCCCCCGAATCGAGCCTGAAGCGCCCCGTTCCTTGACGCCGGGTCAAGGAACCGGTCGCCCCCGGGGACCACGGAAACCCGCGGCCCCCCCCCGCTCCCCGCTAGGATCGCCCCTCCGGCCCGCGTTCCGCGGCCGATCGAGGAGCCACCCGCCATGCCGTACCACCCCATCCAGGAGATCCTCGAGGACCTCCGCGCCGGGAGGATGATCATCCTCCAGGACGACCCCCGCCGCGAGAACGAGGGCGACCTCGTCATGGCGGCCGAGAAGGTCACGCCCGAGGCCATCCACTTCTTCCTGAAGGAGGCCCGCGGGAAGATGTGCCTTTGCATGCCCGAGGATCGGGCCGACCAGCTCCACCTGCCCGTCCAGGTCACCCGCAACACCTCCTTCCACCACACCGCCTTCGCCGTCACCTTCGACGCCCGCGAGGGGGTGGGCACCGGGGAATCGGCGCGGGACCGCGCCGTCTCCATCCTGAAGGCCTGCGATCCGGCCTGCCGCCCCGACGACCTCGTCAAGCCCGGCCACGTGGACCCGCTCCGCGCCCGCCCCGGGGGGGTCCTCGTGCGCACCGGGCAGACCGAGGGCTCCGTGGACCTCTGCCGGCTGGCGGGGCTCAAGCCCATGGCGGTGATCTCCGTCATCCTGCGCGAGGACGGGGAGGCGGCCCTCCTGCCCGACCTGGAGCGGTTCCAGGCCCGGACCGGCCTGAAGATGTGCAGCGTCGCCGACGTGGTCCGCGCGCGCCGCGAGCGGGAGCGCCTGGTGGAGCACGTGGTGACGGTGAAGCTCCCCACCGACGCCGGGGAGTTCGACTGCCACCTCTACCGCTCCGTCGTGGACGAGCCCCTGCACCTCGCCCTCACCGTGGGGATGCCGGCCCCGGAGAAGGGGAGGGAGCTCCGGCACGGGGACCCTATCCTCGTCCGGGCCCACTCCGAGTGCCTCACCGGGGACATCTTCGGCTCCGCCCGGTGCGACTGCGGCCCCCAGCTCCGCGAGGCGATGCGCCGCATCCGCGCCGAGGGCCGCGGGGTCATCCTCTACATGCGGCAGGAGGGGCGGGGCATCGGGCTGGAGGCGAAGCTCAAGGCCTACCACCTCCAGGAGGCCGGCCTCGACACCGTGGAGGCCAACGAGAAGCTCGGCTTCCGCGCCGACGAGCGGGACTACGGGGTCGGGGCGCAGATCCTCCTCGACCTCGGCGTCCGCCGGATGCGCCTCATGACCAACAACCCGAAGAAGCTCTACGGGCTGGAGGGCTTCGGCCTGGAGGTCTCCGAGCGCGTCCCCATCGACATCCCCCCGCGGCCGGAGAACGCCCGGTACCTCGAGGTGAAGAGGAGGAAGATGGGGCACCTCCTGCCGGAGGCCGGGGGGGCCCCCGGCTAGGTCCGCCCTCCCCCCCGCCGCCGCCGGGAAGGTACCACCCCCGCCGGTCGTCCAACCACCCGTGGCCATCGCCCTCTCCGCCCGGGAAGCCGTCCCGGCCCGCCGCCGCCGGACGCAACCCGGGGCGCCGCGGGCGGTTACCCTGAATCACCGGGGAAGGCCGGCGGCGCGGGAGGCGGGGCCCTTGGACGACGCGGAGGCGATCCGCAGGGTGCGGGCCGGGGACCCGGACGCCTTCGGGGTCCTCGTGGACCGCTACGGGGCCCGCATCGAGCGCCTCGTCCGCGGCTTCATCCGCAACGAGGAGGACGCCCGGGACGCCGTGCAGGACTCCTTCCTCAAGGCCTTCAGCCGCCTCGACCGGTTCGACGGCCGCTCCTCCTTCTACACCTGGCTCTATCGCATCGCGGCCAACACCTCCATGGACCACAACAAGAAGGTGCGCCGGCGCCCCCCCGCGCTGCGCCTCGACCCCTCCCGGGACGAGGACGACCGCGGCGCCGTGGACCCCCCCGCCCCCGGGCCCTCCCCGGTCCAGGGCGCCAGCGGCAGGGAGATCCGCGGCCGGATCGACGAGGCCCTCGACGCCCTCCCCGACGCCTACCGCGAGGTCCTCGTGCTCCGCGAGATCGAGGGCCTCTCCTACGACGAGATCTCCCGCGCGCTCCGGGTGAGCCGCGGGACCGTGGAATCCCGGATCTTCCGGGCCCGGGAGCGCCTGCGGGCCCGCCTCGGCCGCCTGGCGGCGGAGGCGGAGTGACGGCGGCCGGCCAAGTGTATCATAAGAGGATACTATGACGACGACCTGCGAGGAGTTCCGGAGGGCGCTCGGGCGCCTCCACGACGGCGAGGCCTCCCCCGCGGAGGCCGCGGGGGCCCGCGCCCACGCGGCCGCCTGCGCCGGGTGCGCGGAGGCCGAGGCTTCGCTGCTGGCCGCCGCGGAGCGCCTCCTCGAGAGGGGCGGCCCGCTCCCCGGGGAGGACCCGGCCCCGGTGCCCGGGCTGCGCGAGGCGGTGCTCGCCCGCATCCGCCGGGGCGACGCCGCCGTCCTCGACCTCCGCCCCTTCCTCCGCCGCGCGGCGGCGGCGGCGGCGGCGGTCCTCGTCGCCGCCACGGCGGCGGCCGCCTGGCAGTCCTCCCGCCTCCCCTCCGCCGGCGGGGACGGCGACGGGCCCGCCATCCACAGGAAGGACGTCCTCGCCGCCATCTGCGGCCCCCGTCTCGGGGGAGGGAGGTAGCCGTGACCGGAACGAAGGGCCTCTACGCCATGACGCTCGGCCTCGCCGGGCTCGCGGGCTTCTCCACGGGCTGGTCGGTCCGCCCGGTGGAGGTGCGCGCGGCCTACTCCTTCAAGGAGAAGTACCTCCTCGACGCCGAGCGGGCGTTCCGCATCACCGCCGGGGAGCGCGCGGAGATCGAGGCCATCCTCGACGGCTACGAGCGGGCCCTCCAGGCGCTCCGCGACGAGTTCGACTCGAAGTACGGGGAGCAGGTGACCGCCCTGGAGACGGAGTACAACGCCCGGCTGGGGCGGATCCTCACCCCGGCGAAGCGCCGCTGAAACTTCCGGGCCGGGATCCGCCCGGCCCTTAGCATGGACCGCCCGCGCCCCCCCGGGGGGCGCCCGACCGGAGGGACGCCTTGGCGAGAGCCGTGGGACTGGACGTCGGCGCGCACCACGTCCGCGTCGTCGAGGCGGACGGGGGCCCCCGCGGACTGAAGGTCGTCCGCCTGGGCGAGCGCGAGGTCGTCGTCCCCGAGGGCGGCAGCCGCGAGGACGCCGTCCGGGAGGCCGTGGACGCCCTCTTCCGCGACACCCGCGCCGCCCGGGACGAGGTCCTCCTGACCTGGCCGGCGGAATCCTGCGTGCTCCGCGAGGTCCAGGTCCCCTTCCGGGAGCCCGACCAGATCCGGAAGGTCTTCCGCTTCGAGTTCGAGTCCCACCTGCACGGCCGCGACATCGACGACTACGTCGTGGACTTCGTCCCCACCGGGGACACCAGGGACGGCGGCGCCCGGCTGTTCTGCGCCGGCGCCGAGAAGGCGCCCCTCCGGGAGCGCCTCGGGTCCCTGGAGCGCATCAAGGTGGACCCCGTCGGCGTCGACCTCGACGCCACCTGCCTCCTCGCCGGGCTCTCCGTCGCGGGGGTCCTCGCCGGGAACCCGAACCTCGTGGTCGTGGACGCCGGGTCCCGCTCGACCCGCATCCTCGTCGTCGTGGACGGCAGGCTGCGCTCCGCCCGGGCCTTCCGCTCGGGGGTGGACACGATGGACCTCGCCATCGAGGCGGACACCGGCGGCGCGCCGGGGACGGGCGCGGACCGCGTCCTCCCCGGCCCGCGGCCCGACGACCTCGTGGCGCTCCCCGGGGCCGGGGCTCCCCCCGGGGACCTCCCCGCGGCCGAGACCTCGGCGGCGGCGCTCGAGGTGGCCGTCGCGGAGGATCGCCGCGGCGACTACCTCGGGCGGCTCTCCCGGGAGCTGACCCGCACCCTCGCCCAGTCCGCCGGGGCCGTGACCTTCCCCCTCCTCCTCCTGACCGGCCGCGGCGCCCGGATCCCCGGGGTGCGGGAGGAGCTGGGCTCCCGCCTCGGCCTCGAGGTGCGGGCCCTCGACCTGTTCTCGAAGGTCGCGAGCCCCGTGCCCCCGGAGATGATGGAGGAGGCGAACGCCACCTACGCCGTCGCGCTCGGCGCCGCGGCCCGCGCGCTCGGGGCCTCGCCGGCCCCCCTCGATCTCCGCCGCGACGACCTCGCCTACGCGCGCCGCTTCGACCAGGTGAAGGGCGGGCTCGCGGTCGCCCTCGGCCTCCTCCTCCTCGGCACCGGGTTCCTCCTCTGGCGCGCGAAGAAGGAGAAGGAGGTCGCCCAGGTCGAGTTCGACACCATGGTCGCGCGGGTCCGCGACACCGCGGACTCCGTGGAGAAGACCTTCCGGACCGACCTCAAGCTCTCCGAGGAGGAGTTCGCGAAGAAGTACAGGATCAGCGGGGACCGCCTCCGGACCGTGCCCGACTACGCCCGCCGGGTCGGCCAGATGCACGACTACCTCCGCAACGAGATGGGCCTCTCCACCGAGGTGCCCCCCATCCGCTCCTCGCTCGAGGTGCTGCGCCAGGTGCACGCCGCCCTCACCTCCGTCCGGGAGCAGCTCGCCTACTGCCTGGCGAACACGGGGAACTTCACCCAGCGGGGGCTCGACCTCAGCCTCGTCCTCTCCGCCCCGGAGCACGTGGACATCGTCAAGAACGCGCTCGAGGGGATCAGGGAGAAGGAGGGGGACCGGAAGGTCTTCGCCGAGGTCGTCCCCGGGACCGTCAAGCAGGACCGCAACGGGAAGTACCCGGTGACCTTCGAGTGCCTCTACCCCAGGGACGGGGGGAAGTGATGGCGGAGGAGAAGGCGGAGGGGGCGGCGAAGGAGGGCGGCGGCGACGAGGTGGACGTCGCCCGCGCGGCCATCTGGTTCCTCGGCATACTGCTGGTGGGCCTCGTCGGCGTCCTCCTCCTCCTGCGGTCGAAGCGGGACCAGTTCCAGGAGGCCGTCGCCTACGGGGAGAAGAACCTCAAGAGGATGGCCGCCCAGTACGACGGCGTGAAGGGCCTCCTCAAGGAGTACCGGGAGAGCGACGCCGACGAGGCGGAGCGGAACTACAACACCTGGTTCAAGCAGCGCTACTCCAACGCCGGCATCCAGGACGGGCAGGTGACGGTCGAGGGCTGGAAGGAGAAGCCGACCAAGGAGTTCCTCGAGAAGTTCGTCCCCGTCACCGTGAAGGGGATCCGGATGGACCAGGCGGTGCAGTTCGTCTGGAACGTGGAGCGCATGTCCACGAAGTTCCGGACCATCGAACTCAAGCTCACCCGGACCGCGCCGAACAACACCCCCGAGGCCGACGTCTGGGAGCTGCGGGCCTCCTTCGGCTACCGGATCCCCCGCCTCGTTCGGGAAGGGTCCTGAGCCCGGGCGGCGGTCAGGGCTTCGCCGCGGCCGGGAAGTAGTCCTGGAGCGCCCTCGGCGCGAGCCCCCCCCGGCGCCGCGCCTCGATGCCGCGCACCGCGGCGCTCGCCCCCGACAGCGTGGTGATGCAGGGGATCCCGTGGGTGACGGTGAAGGCCCGGATGCGCCCCTCGTCGGTGCGCGCCCCCTTGCCACTCGGGGTGTTCACGACGAAGTCGATGCGGCGGTCCTTGAGGAGGTCGAGCGCGTTCGGGCGGCCCTCGCGGATCTTCCGCAGGATCCCCACCTCCAGGCCCTCCTCGCGGAGCGCCGTCCCGGTCCCCTCCGTGGAGACGAGGCGGAACCCGAGCTGGATGAGCCTCCTCCCCAGCACGCGGGCCGCGCCCCGGTCCGCCTTCCGGACGGAGAGGAACACCGTGCCCGCGTCGGGGAGGTCGACGCCCGCGCCGAGCAGCGCCCGCGCGAAGGCGCCGCCGAAGCTCGTGTCGATGCCCATCACCTCGCCCGTGGACTTCATCTCCGGGCCGAGGACGGTGTCCACCCCGGGGAACCGGTTGAAGGGGAAGACCGGCTGCTTCACGCTCACGTGGGTGACGGTCCGCTCCTCCGTGAACCCGAGGTCGCGGAGGCGCTGGCCGACCATGATGCGGGCGGCGTGCTTGGCCACCGGGACCCCGATGGCCTTGGAGACGTAGGGCACCGTGCGCGAGGCGCGGGGGTTCACCTCGAGCACGAAGACCTCCCCCTGCCGCACCGCGAACTGCACGTTCATGAGGCCGCGCACGTCGAGCTCCCGGGCCAGCGCCAGCGCCGCGCGGCGGATCTCGTCCTGCACCGCGGCGGGGAGCGTCGCGGCGGGCACCGAGCAGGCGGAGTCCCCGGAGTGGATGCCGGCCTCCTCGATGTGCTCCATGACCGCGGCGACCACCGCCGTCTCCCCGTCGGCGATGCAGTCCACGTCCACCTCGATGGCCTCCTCGAGGAAGTCGTCCACGAGCACCGGCCGCCCGGCCGAGACCTCCACCGCCCGCGCGACGTAGGTGTGGAGCTGCTCCCGGTCGTAGCAGATCTCCATGGCGCGCCCCCCGAGCACGTAGGAGGGGCGGACGAGGACGGGGTAGCCGATGCGGGCGGCGACGGCCTCCGCCTCCTCGATGGAGGCGGCCATCCCGTTGGCGGCCTGCCGCAGCCCCAGCTTCTCCAGCATGGAGGCGAACTGGTCCCGGTCCTCGGCCCGGTCGATGGACTCGACCGAGGTCCCGAGGATGCGGACCCCCGCCTCCTCGAGGCCCCGGGCGATGTTGAGGGGCGTCTGCCCCCCGAGCTGGACGATGACCCCCTCCGGGGCGATCCGCTCCCAGACGTTGAGCACGTCCTCGCGGGTGAGGGGCTCGAAGAAGAGCATGTCCGAGGTGTCGTAGTCGGTGGACACGGTCTCGGGGTTGCTGTTCACCATCACCGTCTCGTACCCGGCCTCGCGGAGCGCCAGCGCGGCGTGCACGCAGCAGTAGTCGAACTCGACCCCCTGCCCGATGCGGTTCGGCCCGCTCCCGAGGATCATCACGCGCCTCCTCGTCGAGAGGCGCACCTCGTCCTCGTCCTCGTAGGTCGAGTAGTAGTAGGGGGTGAGCGCCTCGAACTCCGCGGCGCAGGTGTCCACGACCTTGAAGGTGACCCGGATCCCCCGGCGGAGGCGCTCGGCGCGCACGGCCAGCTCGTCCTCGCCGAAGAGCGTGGCGAGCTGGGCGTCGCCGAAGCCCATGCGCTTGGCCTCCCGGAGGAGGTCGTCCGGCAGGGCCGCGGTCGAGGGGAAGGCGCGGAGCCGGTCCTCCATGCGGACGATGGAGGCGATCCCCTCGAGGAACCAGGGATCGATGGAGGTGGCCTTCGCCACCCGCTCCGCGCTCCAGCCGCTCCTCATCGCCAGGCGGAGCCAGAAGACGCGGTCGGCGTTCGGCGTCGCGAGCTTCGCCCGGATCTCCTCCTCGGGGAGCGGCTCCCGGGAGCGGACCATCGGGTCCTTCCGGTCGAGGCCGAGCCCCTGGCGGCCCGCCTCCAGGCCGCGCAGCGCCTTCTGGAGCGCCTCGGGGAAGGTGCGGCCGATGGCCATGACCTCGCCCACGGACTTCATCGTGGTGGTGAGCCCGGGGTTGGCGTCGGGGAACTTCTCGAAGGCGAAGCGCGGGACCTTGACGACGCAGTAGTCGATGGCCGGCTCGAAGCAGGCCGGGGTCTTGCGCGTGATGTCGTTGGCGACCTCGTCCAGCGTGTAGCCGACGGCGAGCTTGGCGGCGATGCGAGCGATGGGGAAGCCGGTGGCCTTGGAGGCGAGCGCCGAGGAGCGGGAGACGCGGGGGTTCATCTCGATGATGACCTGCCGCCCGGTCCTCGGGTCCACGGCGAACTGCACGTTGCTCCCGCCGGTCTCCACGCCGACCGCGCGGATGCACTTGAAGGCGGCGTCCCGCATCCGCTGGTACTCGCGGTCGGTGAGGGTCTGCTGCGGCGCCACGGTGATGGAGTCCCCGGTGTGGACGCCCATGGGGTCGAGGTTCTCGATGGAGCAGACGATCACGCAGTTGTCCGCGCGGTCGCGCATCACCTCGAGCTCGAACTCCTTCCAGCCGAGGACGGACTCCTCGACGAGGATCTCGTGGACCATGGAGAGGGCGAGGCCGCCCGCGCAGATCTCCTCGAACTCCTCGCGGTTCCAGGCGATGCCGCCGCCCTGGCCGCCGAGGGTGAAGGAGGGGCGGATGACGCAGGGGAGGCCGACCTCCTCCAGCACCGCGCGGGCCTCCTCCATGCTGCGGGCGACGCCGGACCTCGGGAGGTCGATGCCGACGGCCTTCATCGCCTCCTTGAACTCGAGGCGGTCCTCGGCCCGGCGGATGACGTCCACGCGGGCGCCGAGGAGCTCGACCCCCAGCCTCTCCAGCGCCCCGGTCTCGGCGACCTTGACCGCGGTGTTGAGCCCGGTCTGGCCGCCCAGGGTCGGGAGGATGGCGTCCACCTTCTCCTTCTCGAGGATGGCGATGACCATCTCCGGCGTCACGGGCTCGATGTAGGTCCGGTCGGCCACCTCGGGGTCGGTCATGATGGTGGCGGGGTTGCTGTTGACGAGGAGGACGCGGTACCCCTCCTCGCGGAGCGCCTTGCAGGCCTGGGTGCCGGAGTAGTCGAACTCGCAGGCCTGCCCGATGACGATGGGCCCCGAACCGATGATGAGGATGGACCGGATGTCTTCGCGGCGGGGCATGGGCTCCTCGGGGGCGGCGGCGGCGGACGGGGACCTCGGACCGGGCGGTGCGGGAGATCCCCCGGTTCCCCCTCGGGGATCGCGGCGGGATCCGAGGAAGGAAACGGGAAGCGGCGCCGCGATCCAAGGGAAAACGGGAGCGGCCGCCCCTCCGCCTCAGGAGGCGGCGGGCGGCGGCGCGGAGGAGGGGCCGGCGGACCCGGGGCCGCCCCCTCCCCCGCCGCCCCCCGGCCGATGGCCGCGGCGGCCGCG
>JAKLKS010000078.1:7403-15368 GCA_023150535.1 Planctomycetota bacterium | reverse complement strand
CCACGCGGGAGAGGAGGTGCTCCCCCTCCGGGGGGGCGGGGGCGGGGACGGGCGGCGGGGCGTGGCCGCTCATCGCGCCGGTCCGAGCCCCACGGCCTCCCCGCCCTCGAGTCCGGAGAGGACCTCCACCATGCCGCCGCCGAGGTCGGCCCCCGTGGCGACCAGGCGGCGGACCCAGCCCCCCTCCCCCTTCGCCGCGACGGTGCGCAGCTGGCCGACGCGCACGACGGCGGCGGCGGGGACGCGCACCACCTCCCGCTCCCCCGCGGGGAAGCGCAGGCGGCCGAACATCCCGGGGTAGACGCCCGGGGGTGGCTCGAACCGCACCCGGACCTCGAAGGCGCGGGTGGCGGGGTCCGCGGCGGGCACGATCTCCGCGACGGTCCCCTCCACGGTGCGCCCGGCGCCGGGGAGGACGACGGGGAGGCGGACCCCGGGGGCGAGGAGCCCGACGAGCCCCTCCCGGACCTCCGCCTCCAGGCGGAGCGCGCGGGGATCGAGGACGACGAGGACCGGCACGCCGGGCACGGCGAGGTCGCCGGGCTCCGCGCGGCGCTCCACGACGACGCCGTCGATGGGGCTCGACACGCGGGAGTAGCCGAGGGCGATGGAGGCCTCCTCCACGAACTCCCGCGCCTGCTGGATCTGGGCCTCCGCCAGGGCCACGGAGGCGGCCGCCTCGGCGACCGCGGCCTCCGCCTGGAGGCTCTCCGATTCCGCCGCCTCCTTCTCCTCCGCCGTGGCGGCCCCCTTCTCGAGGAGGGTCCGGGCGCGCTCGAAGGCGGAGCGGGCCTGGTCCCGGCGGGCACCGGCGCTGGCGCGGGACTGCTCCGCCCGCGTGCGGGCGGCCTCGGAGGCGGCGACCGCCTCCCGGGCGCGGGCGAGGCGGGAGAGGGCCTCGCGGTCGTCGAGGACGAGGAGGAGGTCCCCCTTCGCCACCGCGGCGCCGACGTCGGCGCGCACCTCCAGGATGCGGGCCATGACCTGGGCGGCGACGGCGACCCGGGTGCGGGACCGGACGGTGCCCACGGCCTCCTCCTCGAGGGGGACGCGGACCCGCTCCGCGACGGCGGTGGCGCCGGGGGCGGGGAGGGTCTCCGCGGGGGCGGCCTTCCCGGGCTCCACGAGGCCGGTGCGGAAGGCGCCCGCGGCCCAGAGGACCGCGGCCAGGAGGAAGGCGGCGAAGGCGGCGGCCTCGAGGATCCTGCGGCGGACGGCGGTCATGGGTGGCCCCTCCCGATGGCGCTACCAGGTGCGGACGACGCGGTTCCCGCGGCCGGACCGGCCGGGGGGAGGCGCTCAGCCGCCGCCGCCCCCGCAGTCCTCCGCCGCCGCCTCCAGCGCCGCCGCGGCGCGCCGCAGCCCCGCGTCCACCTGCGCCGCGAGGGGGGCGACGTCGGGCCGGCCGACGAGGGAGAAAAGCGCGCGCACGTCGGTGAAGACGACGGAGACGGAGCCGTCCTCCTCCCCGCGCACCACCACGGAGCAGGGCATGAGGACACCGATGTCGGGCTCCGCCTGGAGGGCGGCGTGGGCCGCCTTCGGGTTGCAGGCGCCGAGGATGCGGTAGGGCCGCCCCTCCACGCCGAGCTTCACCTTCATCGTGGCCCGGACGTCGATGTCGGTGAGGACGCCGAAGCCCTCGCGCTTCAGCTCCGCCGTCGTCCTCGCGATCGCCTCGTCGAAGGAGCCCCGGAACCGCACGGTGAACGCGTACATGCCTGCCTCCCGGGCCGCCGGCGGCGACCCCCTGTTGTCCCACGGATCCGCCCCCCGCGCCACGGGGCTCCCTGCCCGCGGTGATCGGGGTCACGACGGTGCTTGGTGCCGGGTTCCGGGCGGAGGTTCCCGGGAATCGCCGGATTCCCGCGGGTAGGATGCGGCCCATGGCGGGAGGGAAGGTCGCGACGCGGGCGCGGGGCGCGCGCGGGGAGTGGGACCTCCCCGCGGAGGTGGCCATCCCGCGCCTCCTGGAGGAGCACGGGGGGCGGATGTACTCCCTCGGGCTCCGCCTCTGCCGCGACGCCCACCGGGCCGAGGACCTCGTGCAGGAGACCTTCCTGCGGGCCTGGCGGGGCTGGGACCGGTTCGAGGGGCGCTCCTCGCCCGCCACATGGCTCTACTCCATCGCGTCGCGGGTCTGCCGCCGCTTCCACCGGCGCCGCGCCGGGGAGCCCGCGGGGATGGCGTCCCTGGAGGAGCTCCTCCCCTTCGGCGAGCCGGGGATGCCCGACCTCCCGGGATCGGAGGGAGGGGACCCCGCGGGGCGGGCGGCCCTCGACGAGGCGCGGGCCCGCGTGGAGGAGGCGGTCGCGGACCTCCCGCCCGCCTTCCGCCTCCCCCTGGTGCTGAAGGACCTCCAGGGGCTCTCCGTCGCCGACACCGCCCGCGTGCTCGGCCTCCGCGAGGCGACGGTCAAGACGCGGCTCCATCGCGCGCGCCTGCGGCTGCGGCAGGCGGTCGTCGAGGGGCTGCCGCGGCGGGACGGCCCGGCCCTGGCCTACTCCCGGAGGGTCTGCCTCGACCTCCTCGCCGCCAAGCAGGAGGCGCTCGACCGGGGGGTCCCCTTCCCCCTCGGGAACGAGGTGGTGTGCGAGAGGTGCCGGTCGGTCTTCGCGTCCATGGACCTCGCGGCGGAGGCCTGCGCGGCGCTCGCCGCGGGCGGACCGCTCCCGGAGGGCCTGCGGCGGCGGATCCTCGGGGCCGGGGCCGGCGCGGCCGCTACCGGGTCTTCATCTCCCGCTCGTAGTCCGCGAGGCGCCAGACCTGCTGGTCGGTCTTGATGAACTTCCAGGTGACGACCTCGGGGAGCCTCCCCGGGCCCCCGGCGATGTCGAACCGGCCGATGGCGTTCACGCCGTCGACGTGGACGCGCAGCGCCTGGATGAGCCGGTCGATCTTCGCCTCGTCCACGACCCCCGTCTTCAGCTGCTCCTCCGACATGATGCCCGCGTCGAGGAGGGTCTTGCGGAGCTGGCGGCGGTTGCCTTCCTTGATCTTCTCCCGCCCCTCCGGGTTGTCCCACTCCTGGGCCCCGATGGGGTTGTTCCCCTGGCCGGCGTTGGGGAGGATGTAGGAGGCGATCCGGTCCTTCTCGTTCTGGACGAGCGCCCTCGCGAGCTCCCGGACGAACTCCTTCACGAGGGGCTCCTCCACGGCGGGGTTGGTGCCCCCGCAGGCGGCGAGGAGCAGCGCGCCGCCGAGGAGGGCGGCGAAGGCGGCGGCGAGGCGGTTCCCGAGCATGTGGACCTCCATGGGCCCCGGCCGCGGGGCCCCGGGCCATGATAGGGGATCCCTCCCCCGCGCGACCGGGGGGATTTCGATGCGGGATTGCGGCTGTCACGACCGTATGAAGGGGGGTCGGCACCCACCGGGAGGGTCGTCCATGCGCACGGGAATGCTCGTCTTCGGGATGACGGCCTCGGGGATCCTCGGGGGGGTCGTGGGCGCGCTCCTCGTCGGCGCCCCCGGCCCGGGCGCGGGGGGGCCCGGGAGCGGCGCCGCCCCCTCCGCCACGGCCGCGGCCTCCCCCTCCGGCCCCGCCTCCGCCGAGGGAGGGCTCGAGGAGCTGCGGAACCGCCTCGCCGCCCTCGAGGGGAACCTCGCCGCCAACGCCGCCGAGACCGCGCGGCTGCGGGAGTCCCTGGAGGCGGAGCGGAAGGCGTCCGCCGCCCTGCGGGAGAGGGTCGAGGAGGGCGGGGCCGCCGCCGGAGGGCACTTCGGCCCGGGGCAGGTCCACTTCGGCTCCGCGGGGCGCGAGGGGGCGGTGGAGGCGGGCGCGGCCTTCCAGGCGCTCGCCCTCGCCCTCCCCGAGCGGCTGCGCAAGTCCGGCGAACTCCGCCGGCTCCCGGAGGAGGAGCGGTGGGCGAAGGCCCGGGAGGCGCTCGGTCTCACGGGCTACCAGGAGGAGGAGCTGAAGGCGGCCATCAGGGAGCGCTCCGAGGCCATGCGCGAGGCCACGAAGGTCGTCGCCTCGGAGTCCACCGCGGAGGACGGCTCCTCCTCCCGGGCGGTCACCATCGCCATGCCGGACATCGGGAAGATGGAGGAGGCCCGGAAGAGGTACGACGACCGCGTCTCCCAGGCATTGAACGCCGAGCAGAGGAAGTCCTGGCGCGAGGAGGGCTACGAGGGGGCGCTCGGGGGGGGCGGGGGGGCCTCCATGAGCTTCGTCACGACCGACGTGGAGGTGGGCCCGGGCGTCGCGCCCGAGGGGAAGTAGGGTCGCTGCGGCGCGGGAGAGCCGGTCAGAAGCTCCGCTCGAGGAAGTGGCCGTCCAGCAGGAAGAGCGTCACGAGGATGACCACGAGCGCGCCGGGGAAGGCGACCACCAGCTTGAGCGCGGTGTTCTCGTGCTTGAGGTGCATGAAGTAGTTCATGACGATGGCCGCCTTCCAGCAGGCGAAGAAGGCGAGGCCGGCGAGCTTGAGGCCGCCGGGGACGAGGACGGCGATCGCGACCTCGGCGAGGGTGAGGCCCACGAGCCACCAGAACTTCGCCATGTAGTTCACTTCGTGGTGGTCGGCGGCGGCGTGCGCGGCGGCGGCGTGGTCGGTCATGGCGGCCCCCCTAGAGCAGGTAGATGAGGGTGAAGAGCAGGATCCAGACGAGGTCCACGAAGTGCCAGTAGAGGCCGACGACCTCGATCCCGATGTAGTTCTGCGGCGTGTAGATCCCCTTGCGGGCGCGGAGGAGGGCCCAGGCGAGGAGCACGACGCCGCCCAGCACGTGGAAGCCGTGGTAGCCCGTCAGCATGTAGAAGCTGGCGCCGAAGAGGGACTTCGGGGCGGTGACGCCCTCGTGGATCATGTGGGTCCACTCGACCGCCTGGATGGAGAGGAAGCCGACGCCCCCCATCATCGTGGCGAAGAGGAACCCCTGGAACTTCGCCATGTTCCCGAGGCGGAGGTTCTTGAGCGAGAGCACCATCGTCACGGAGGAGCAGATGAGGAGGAAGGTGTTGATGCCCGTGAGGACCTGGGGGAGCTGGAAGGGGGCGTTCGTCTCGGGGTTGAGCGGGACCCAGTTCGGGCCCGCCGAGAGCCGCAGCACCGCGTAGGCGCCGAGCAGCCCCGTGAACCCCATGGCGTCCGAGCCGAGGAAGAGCCACATGGCGAGCTTCTTCGAATCGACCGCCGCGAAGGGATGGCGGTTCTCGCAGGGAGGGGCGTGCAGGGCTGCGTCCATGGAATGGCCTCGTGAAGGGACCGTGACGGGCGTCAGGGTAAGTGATCGGTACGGAGCCAGGCTCCTTTTCTTCACCCTCCCCCCGTCCGGGGCGGGCCCTCCACCCATCGGTCCCCTCGACCGCCCGATCCCGCCGGGGCCGTCCCCCCGCTCCCGCCTCGCGCCGACGACGGACGGGCGGATCCACCGGGGTGGAGGCCGCGAAGGAGGGGGTGAAGAAAGGGAGCCTGGCTCCGTACCGATCAGAAGGGCGGCGCCTCGTCGGTGCCGTCGGCGGGCACTCCCTCCTCCCGGGCGGCGAACTCCCTCCCCTCGGGGCAGAGCTCCCGGTAGTCGCACCAGGAGCAGAGGGGATTGGGGGTCGGGGGGAACTTCCCGGGGCCGTCGGGGAGGGCGTCCTCCGCCTCGATGCGGTCGAGGAGGCCGAGCAGCTCCTCCTCCTTGGCCGCGAGCCAGGCCGGGTCGGGCTCGAAGCCGACCTCGACGCTCTCCTGGAGGAACAGCAGCGAGCAGCGGCTCACGGGGACCCCGAACTTCCGCGAGATGATGAGGGAGTAGGCCGCGAGCTGGAGGTCCTCCTCCCGCACCATGGCCGCGGTCTTCGCCTTCCCGGTCTTGTAGTCCACGACCCGCAGCGTCTCCCCGTCCCGGTCGATGCGGTCGATCTTCCCCGCGAGCACGTGCCGCCCGCCGAAGGGGATCTCGTGGAACAGCTCCAGGGTGTAGGGCGTCACCGAGAGGTCCTGGGTCCGGACGAACCCCCAGAGCATGTGCTTCGCCCGCTCCCCCGCCGCCCGCTCCGTCTCGCGGTCGTCCCCGAAGACCTGCCGCCGCTCCTCGCGCCGCTGGAGGGCCCGCCGCCCCCTGAGCCCCTTCCCCGCCCAGGCGTCGCGGAGGTACTGGACGAGCACCTCGTGGGTCCGCCGCGGCACCGGCGTCTCCTGCGGGTCGAAGAACCGCTCGAGCGCGTCGTGGACGCAGGTCCCGACGAACATCGCCTGGGAGGGCTTCCGGTACCTCCGCTTGATGTCCGGGTTGCGGTCGAAGTCGAACTTCCGCGGGCAGTTCCGGAAGGTCTCGAGCGACGTGGGGAAGGACTTCACGGGGCCGAGGGTACCACGCGCCCCGCCGCGAGCCAGCGGGCGAGGGCCTCCGCCATGTCCGCGTGGATCCCGACGACGTCGTCGGTGCGCAGCGCGTAGCCGCCCGCCAGGAGCCCCACCACCGGCGCCCCCTGCTCCGTCGCGAAGCGCAGGACCCTCGCGTCCCGCCGCCGCATCCCCTCCCGGGTGACGCGGAGCCGCCCGAGCCGGTCCTCCTCGAAGGGGTCGGCCCCCGCGACGTAGACGAGGAGGTCGGGGCGCGGGAACTCCGCCGCGACGCGTTCGAGGGCGCCGTCGAGGGCCTCGAGGTAGCCCCGGTCCCCGGTCCCGGAATCGAGCCCCACGTCGAGGGAGCCCTCCTCCTTCGGCCAGGGGTAGTTGTCCTCCTCGTGCACGGAGAAGGTGTAGACCTCCGGGTCGTCCCGGAAGCAGGCGACGGTCCCGTTCCCCTGGTGGACGTCGAGGTCCACGAAGAGCGCCCGCCGCAGCCGCCCCTCCGCGCGCAGCGCCTCCACCGCCACCGCCGCGTCGTGGAGCAGGCAGAACCCCTCCCCGTGGTCCGGGTAGGCGTGGTGGAAGCCGCCCCCGAGGTTCACCGCCGCGCCCCGCTCCAGCGCGAGGGCCGCCGCCTGCAGGGTCCCTCCCGCGGAGAGCGTGAAGGCGTCCACCACGGTCCGGGAGACCGGCACCTCCATGCGCGGGTCCCAGGGGGCCCGCCCGTCGGCGATGGCGTCGAGGAGGTCGAGGTAGCGCCGCTCGTGGACCCGGAGCAGCTCC
Source organism: Planctomycetota bacterium (assembly GCA_023150535.1). Lineage (GTDB taxonomy): Bacteria > Planctomycetota > JAJSAM01 > JAJSAM01 > JAKLKS01 > JAKLKS01. Next base: position 8,301 of record JAKLKS010000078.1, on the reverse strand, counting down.
TCGCGGGAGGCGGGGCGCGGGCGGAGGAGGCCGTCCGCCGCCACGACGCCCCGCCGCACCAGCTCCTCCGCGGTGCGGCGGTACTTGTCCGTGGGGAAGACGTGGCCGGGCCAGTCGAAGGAGTAGGACGGGTCGAAGAGGACGGGGAGGGCGGGTCCGCTCAAGGGGCGAGGCTCCGGAGGGCGCCGGACAGGTCGACGAAGGGGGCGGTGCAGGGGGGGCCGGAGGCGAAGCGCAGGACCCCGGCCCGCAGCCCCCCCGCGGGGAGCGCGAGGATCGCCGAGGAGACGGTGCCGCGCCCGTCCCCGTGCTTGCAGGGGGCGCGGCCGCCGGGGAGGACCCCCTCGTGGGAGCCGAGGAGCGGGCGGAGGCGCTCCGCCTCCTCCTCCGCGGAGCCGCCCGCGCCCGCCGCCACCGCCTCGACCCGGGGCTCGTCCAGTTCGTCCTCGTTGGTGAGGAAGTGGTCCCCCGCGTCGAGGTCGGTGACCTCGGTCCACCCGTCGTGGTAGCGGACGACGAAGGCCTCCGCCCCGTCCGAGGCGAGGAGGTGGAAGTTCCCGTAGGAGGCGCGCTGGGAGCGCAGGTGGTCCTCGAGGGCGCCGCGGAGCAGGTCGAGGGAGCCGGCCCGCAGCGCCTCCGCCGCCAGGAGCCCCCGGGAGCGCCGGAAGGGGAGCGCCGCCCGCTCCGGACGGTTCGTCACCGCCACCGCGATCCCCGCCGCGTTGACGCCGAGCCAGGTCCCCCCGGCCCGGAGGTCCACGGGGGCGAGGAAGGGGATCGGGCCGGGGTGGAGGCGGGGCCCCTCGAAGGCGCGGGTCCGGTCCTCGTCCCGGTTGGCCGCCAGCACGAGGGGGACGCCGGGAACGGTGCGCAGGCGGAGGGCGAGGAGGCACACGAC
>JAKLKS010000078.1:0-7393 GCA_023150535.1 Planctomycetota bacterium | reverse complement strand
CGGGGATCCTAGGGCGCCGCCGGAGGGGGAGGGGGAGGGGGCGGGGGCGGGGGGGAGCCGTCCCCGCCCGCGCCCGGCGCGTCCGGCGCCCGCGACGCCCGCCAGAGGAGGAAGCCGATGGTCCCAGCGAGGAGGAAGGGCATGGCGAGCATGCCGAGCACGCTCATCGTGTAGGCCCGCCCCACCGCGTCCCCGTCCCCCTGGGAGGCGACCGCCTCCTTGCAGGAGGGTCAGGCGAGGGCCGGCCCGGCGGCGGCGAGCAGCAGGGCCGCGGCGGCGGCGATCCGGACGGGAAGGGAGCGCGGGTTCACGGAGGGGAGGCTACCGCGGGCGGGCGCCGGGGCCGCGGTTTCAGCCCTCCCACGGGATGCGGTAGAGCATCACGTACACGAGCACCCCCGTCACGGAGACGTAGACCCACACCGGGAAGGTCCAGCGGACGACCCTCCGGTGCTTCTCCACGTTCCCCCGGAAGGCGTGGACGAGGGCGACGACGATGAGGGGGAGGAGCGCGGCCGCCAGGGGCGTGTGGGTGAGGAGGATGGAGAGGTAGAGGACCTTCGGCCACCCCCCCACGGGGAAGCGGGTGACCACCCCCTCCTTCCCGAAGTGGTAGACGAGGTAGGAGCAGAGGAAGAGGGTCGACAGGGACACCGCCGTGAGCATGGCCGCGCGGTGGGCCTCCACCCGCTTCGCCTTCGCGAAGCGCCACCCCGCCAGGAGCGCGGCGCAGGAGGCGGCGTTGAGCGAGGCGTTGAGCAGCGGGAGGTCCTCGAGGGCCACGGTCAGGGCCCCTCGCGCCGCAGGAGGCGGTAGTCGGCGAGCAGGCGCTCCACCTCCTCCGTCTCGGTCCCCCGGTAGTAGCCGCGGATCCGCCCCTGCCGGTCCACGAGGATGAACCGCTGGCTGTGGATGAGCGGGTCCTCCGGGTCGCCGATGTGGAAGCCGTCGTAGGAGAGGGCGAGGACGTCCTTCACCGGGCCCCGCAGGTAGAGCCAGCGGTCCTCCGAGGCGCCGTACTTCGCCGCGTACCGCCGCAGGGCCTCCGGGGTGTCCCGCTCCGGGTCCACCGAGATGGAGACGCAGAGCGCGTCGGGGTCCTTCCGGAAGACCTCGTGGACCGCGGTCATGCGCGTGGCCATCTCCGGGCAGATGCCGGCGCAGTTCGTGAAGATGAAGTCGGCCACCCAGAACTTCCCGAGCAGGGTCTCCCGCGTGACGACCGCCCCGTTGCGCTCCTCGAAGGAGAAGGGGGGGACGACGTCGTAGACGGGGAGCGGCGCCCCCTCCCCGGCCGGTTCGCCGTGGGTGTGGCGGGGGGCCGGGGGTTCCACCGCCCGGAGCGCCGTGAAGGCCGCCGCCCCCGCGAGCAGGGTGAAGACCGCGGCGACGGCGAGGGCCCCGGGGCGGCCCGGGGGGGGCTCCGCGGGAGGGGGAGGCGGGGCGTGGTCTTCGGACATGGGCGGTTTCCCGTGCGTCGCCGGAACGGCCGCCCCTCAGCGCGCCGGGTCGAGCCCGAGCAGCGCGAAGAGGAGCGGCAGGTAGAGGAGGGAGGCGCGGAGGAGGCGGCGGGCCGTCCGGTCGCTGCGGAGGCGGGCGAAGGAGAGGGCGGCCAGCGTGTAGGCGGCGCCGAGGAGGAGCGCCCCGCCGAGGTAGGTCCACCCGGCGAGGCCGACGGAGACGGCGAAGAGGCTCCCCGCCGTCAGGACCGCCGCGTAGAGGACGGCGTGGCGCCCCGCCGCGGCCCCGGTCCCGTCCAGCATGGGCATCATGACGAGGCCGGCCCGCTCGTAGTCCTCGCGGTAGAGCCACGCGATGGAGAGGAAGTGCGGGATCTGCCAGAGGTAGAGGATGGAGAAGAGGACCCAGGCCCCGGGCTCCAGCGCCCCCGCCCCGGCGGCCCAGCCGATGAGCGGCGGCAGGGCCCCGGGGACCGCCCCGACCAGGGTGTTGTGGGCGCTCCGCCCCTTGAGCGGCGTGTAGACGCCGAGGTAGATCGCGAGCGTCGCCGCCGCCAGCCCCGCGGCCAGGAGGTTCGTCCCCGCGGCGAGCCAGCCGAGGCCGGCCGCCGAGCAGAGGGCCCCGAAGAGGATCGCCTCCCCGGCCTGCATCCTGCCCGAGGGGAGCGGGCGCTCGCGGGTGCGGACCATGAGGGCGTCGGTCCGCCTCTCCATGACCATGTTGAGGGCGCTCGCCCCCACGGCGACGAGCCCCGTCCCCCCCACCGCGTGGAGGAGGAGCGCCGCGGAGGGCGCGCCGCCGGCGCCGAACCAGGCGCCGCCGAAGGTGGTGGCCAGGACCATGGAGTTGAGGCGGGGCTTGGCGAGCACGAGGAAGTCCGCCCACCCGGCCCGCGCCCTCGGCAGGTCCACGGCCGCCCCCTCGGCGGGGAGCCCGCTCACGCCGCCCCTCCCGCGGCCACCGCCCCGCCGGGGGCCTCCTCCGGCCGCCCGGGGAGGGCGCCCGGCTCCGCGAGCACCCTGCGGGAGCGGAGGTACAGCACCACCGCGGAGGCGAGCACCACGGCCCCCGCCGCCTGGTGGGCCGTGGCGGTCCAGAACTGGTAGGGGGGCCGGCCGCTGTACTCCTCGACCCCGGAGACGTTCGCGAAGTAGGTGCCGAGCCCGAGCATCAGCTGGACCACCGTGCCCGCGCCGAGGAGGAGGGCCGGGACCCGGAGCCCGGGCGCCGACCCGCACCGGCCGAGGGCGAGGATCATGGCCGACAGCGCGAGGTGGGCGACCACCAGCGCGAAGACCGCGTGGGGTGCCACGTGGGGGACGGAGTGCCCGACGCGGGAGTGGCGGATCACGGCCCCGATGATCACCTGGACGTAGACGGCCAGCGCGGCGAGGAGGGCCCGGCGGTGCATCCGCGCGGCCTCCGCCGAGGCCGAGGGCGGCGCGGCCTCCTTCCACCCCCGCGAGGTGAACAGCGCGATGGCCACGAGCAGGCAGAACAGGCCCTGGCCGAGGGCCCCGTGGATGACGGCCATGTAGTGCTGGAGGAGGACCACCCGGAGCCCCCCGAGGACCCCCTGGACGACCACGAGCCCCAGCGCGATCCAGCCGAGCCGCCGCATCCACCGCCGCGGGTCCGACCCCTGGATCCAGGCGGCCAGCGCGATGACCATCGCCCCGAGACCCCACCCGAGGAGCCGGTGGAGGTGCTCCTCCCTCACGTTGGGCGTGGTGGTCCAGCCCGGGGGGTTCACGTGGCCGTAGGAGAGCGGCCAGTCGGGGACGGAGAGGCCCGCCTCCCGGCTGGTCACGAGGCCGCCCACGAAGAGGAGGGCCAGGGTCCAGAGGGCGACCCCCACCGAGAAGAGGTGGAGGGCCCGCGTCCCGCCCGCGCCGTCGTCGAGGAGGTACCCCGCCGCGCCCGGACCGCCGGGCGCCCGGGTCACGCGGGGGCCCCCGACGGCGCCGGCCGCCCGTGGTCCTCGGAGGGATCGCGCCCGGGCCGGTCCTGCGGCATGAAGTCCTCGGCCTCGCCGGGGACGGAGTACTCGTAGGCGCCGCGGTAGACCGTGGGGACCGCCTCGAAGTTGCCGTGGGGCGGGGGCGACGGGGCCGACCACTCCAGCGTGTTGGACCGCCAGGGGTTGCGCTCGGCGGCCTTCCCCGCGCGGAGGGACCACGCCATGTTGGCGAGGAAGAGGATCTGGGTCGCCCCCAGGCCGATGGCGCACCAGGTCATGAACTCGTTCATGGGCTGGGTGTGGGCCAGGTAGTCGTAGGTGTAGGGGTTGGCGATGCGGCGGGGCATCCCCTGGGCGCCCAGCAGGTGCATCGTGAAGAAGGTCCCGTTGAAGAAGAGGATCGACAGGAAGAAGTGGACCTTGCCCAGGGTCTCGTTCATGTGGCGGCCGAACATCTTCGGGAACCAGTAGTAGATGCCGCCGAAGATGGCGAAGGTGGACCCGCCGAAGAGCACGTAGTGGATGTGTCCGACGATGTAGTACGTGTCGTGGATGTGCATGTCCACGGGGGTGGCCGCCATGAAGAGCCCGCTCAGGCCCCCGATGACGAACATCGAGACGAAGGCCAGCGCGTTCCACATGGCGCAGGTGAACCGGATCTGGCCTCCCCAGAGCGTCCCCAGCCAGTTGAAGGTCTTGATGGCCGAGGGGAGCGCGATCATCATCGTGGAGACCATGAAGCCCATGGCGAGGGAGGGGTTCATGCCGCTCTGGAACATGTGGTGGGCCCAGACGATGAAGCCGAGGCCCGCGATGGCGCACATGGAGTAGACCATGGGGCGGTAGCCGAAGATCGGCTTGCGCGCGAAGGTGGCGAGGATGTCGCTCGTGATCCCCATGGCCGGCAGGATCATGATGTAGACCGCGGGGTGGGAGTAGAACCAGAAGAGGTGCTGCCAGAGGATGACCTGGCCCCCGCCCGCGCGGTCGGTGGGGACGTCGCTCACGGCCTGCCCCCCGGGGACGAAGAAGGAGGCCCCGAGGACCCGGTCCGCCATGAGCATCAGCATGGCGGAGCCGAGGACCGGGGTGGAGAAGAGGGTCAGGATGGCGTTGACGAAGAGCGACCACGTGGTGAGCGGCATGCGGAACATCGTCATGCCGGGGGCGCGCATCTTGATGATGGTGGTGGCGTAGTTCACCGCGCCCATGAGGGAGGAGAGGCCGACGAGGAAGACCCCGGCCGTCCAGAGGGTCTGCCCCATCTCCACGGGGTTCGTCCCGGCGAGGTCGCTGAGGGGCGGGTAGGCGGTCCAGCCCGCGGCGGCGGCGCCCCCCTGCACGAAGAAGGAGAGGATGAAGAGGCCGGCGGCCGGCCACATGGCCCAGTAGGAGAGCATGTTGAGCCGGGGGAAGGCCATGTCGTCGGCGCCGATCTGGAGCGGGATGAGGAAGTTGGCGAAGGCGCCGTTGAGCATCGGGATGATGACGAGGAAGATCATCACCGAGGCGTGCATCGTGAACATCATGTTGTAGTGCTCGGGCATCGGGACGCCGCCCTCGCCGAAGAGGGCGCCGACGACGGGCATCGCCCGGCCCGGCCAGGCGAGGACGAACCGCACGCCGAGCGCCAGCAGCCCCCCCACGAGGAAGAAGAACAGGCTCGTGAAGAGGAACTGCTTGCCGATCATCTTGTGATCGGTGGAGAAGACGTAGGTGCTCCAGAAGCCCCCGGGGGCGTGTCCCCCGTGGCTCCCGTGACCGTGCGCGGCCGCTTCGCTCATGCTCGTCCTTCTCCCGCTACTTCGGCGGCCACTTCGCCTTGAGGTCCGCGGGCCAGTTGTCCCTGAGCCACGGGTCCTCGAGCTTGTTCTCCGTCGCCGGCCAGAACCGGTTCAGCAGGTTGTCCGGGTTCTTCCCGTACTCGTGGGGCTCCTCGAGGTAGGCCTTGTCCGCCCAGGCGAAGAACCCCTCCTTCGAGTGGACGACGAGGTAGCCCTTCATCCGCGTGTGGCCGAGCCCGCAGAGCTCGGCGCAGGCGATCTCGAAGTTGAAGGACTCGATGCCGCGCTCCTTCCGCGCCTGCTCCGTGGTCTTCCTCGCCTCGAACCACTGGTTGATGGTGAGGCCGGGGACGGTGTCCTGCTTGAGGCGGAGGTTCGGCAGGAAGAAGGAGTGGAGCACGTCCTGGGTCCGCAGCTGCACCGTCACCTTCGTGTCCACGGGCACGTGGAGGTAGTTGAGGGTGAGGAGGTCGTCGTCGGTGTCGAACTTCCCGTCCGGTCCGGCGTAGCGGAAGTGCCACTCGAACTGCTTGGCCATGACCTGGACGACGAGCCCCTCCTTCGGGTCCGGCCTGGCGATCTTGATGTCCTTCCAGGTCGAGAACTGGAAGAGGGCGAGCCAGAAGAGGATGGCCCCGGGGACGAGGGTCCAGATGATCTCGAGCCGGTGGTTCCCGTGGGTCCAGGCGGCCACCCCGCCCGGCCGCGCCCGGAACCGGAAGAGGAAGAAGAGGAGGAGCCCCTGGGTGAGGACGAAGGCCCCCGTCGTGAGCCAGAGGATGACCCGGTAGAGGTGGTCCACGTCGTGGCTGTACTGCGGCCCGATGTTCTCGGGGCCGAGGGCCGACAGCCCGCCCGCGTGGGGAGGCTCCGGGACGGGGATCGCGGCCCCCCCGTCCTGCGCCCAGGCCGCCCCGGCGAGGAGGGCCAGGGCCGCCGCGGGGGCGGCGAATCGGCGCAGGCCCCCGCCGAGGACCGAACGGAATCCCTCCACGCGCATCCTCCGTCTTCCCGCGATGCCCCTCTTCATCCGGCCGGCGCCCGCCGGCCGGCCCGGCCCGCCGCTACTTGATCTCGAAGGTGAACTCGACGTCCTTCACGGCGCCCTCGGCGACGGTCACCTTCTGCATCGCGGGGACCGCGAGCTTCTCGTGCCACACGGAGATCTCGTACTCGCCCGCGGGGAGCTTGATGGCGGCCGTCCCGTCCTCGCCGGTGACCGCGTGGAAGGGGTGCGCGAAGACGCCGGCCCAGGACTTCATCCAGCCGTGGACGTCGCACTTGATGATCACGGGCAGTTCCGGCTTGTCGAACTTCTCGGAGAGGTCCTTGGAGCCCTTGAGCTGGGAGCGGTTGAACTCCTTGTTGACCTTCGGGATGGCGTGGACGTTGTGCATCACGGGGTCGCTGTTCTTGATGGCGATGGGCTGGCCCGCCATGACCGTGAAGACGTGGGGGACGTACATGCACCCCTTCTGGTCGAGGACGACGGGGTCGGCCGGGGCCTTGTAGGACCACTTCTCGAAGCCCTTGGAGACGTAGACGATGACGTTCTGGAGCTTCCCGTCCTTGCCGGCGACGGTCTCCTCGGGGACGGCGGAGGTGTGCTGCTTCCCGCACTCCGGGTCGGCGTCGAACTTCACGGGGCGCATCTTCGGGAGGTTGCCGGTGTACTTCACGGTCGCCTTGATCCCCCCGGTGGCCTTGGCGGGGTCGTAGGCGGGGCCGCCCTCGACGGGAGGGGCGACGACCGGGGCGACGCCCGCGGGGGCGGCGGCGGTCGCGACGGCGGCCGGCAGGGCCGGCGGGACGATGGCGGCGGCGGCCGGGGCCGGGGACTTCTCGGCGGCCTGGGCCGGCTCCACCGCGGAGGAGCCGGAGTCGCCGCAGCCCGCGCGGGCGCCCGCGGCGGCGGCGAGGGCGAGTCCGAGGAACCTGTTGCGGCTGTTCACGAGAACCTCCTTCGTTGCAGGCGGCCGCCCGGCCTGGCCGGGACGGCGGTGCGGGTGTTCGCCGGTGGGTTGACGGTCGTCACGACGGGTCGCGGATCGGAGCCCGGAAGGCGTGACCGCTCCGGGTGGAACGGGGAGTATCCCCCGCGCCCCCCGTACCGGGGAGGAAATGAGACCCGGTCGGCGGGGCCGGGCCTGAAGGGCGCCGGGCTCCCGTCTCGCGTCGGCCGGAGAGG
>JAKLKS010000077.1 GCA_023150535.1 Planctomycetota bacterium | reverse complement strand
TCCCCTCCGCCGCTCTCGGTGCAGGAGATCGACAACCTCCTCCTCCGCGCGGAGCAGAACCTGATCCTCCACGGGCTCTCCCTCGACGATCGCTTCCTGGACCGTGCCCGCGCGGACTACCGGGTGGCGGCGGAGCGGATGCCGGAGGAGGCGGGGGACGATCGCCGCGCGACGGCCTCCTTCCACCTCGCCTTCTGCCTGGCGCGCGGCGAGTTCCCCGAGGCCCCGAGGGATCGCCAGGCCCGCGCGGGCGAGGTGCTCCTCCTCCTCGACCGCGTCGCCCACAGGGACGGCTCCTTCCCCGGCCTGTGGATCGTGGACGGGCTCGTGCGGGAGCAGATGGCCGACCTCAAGAGGGCCGTGGAGAACCTCACGAAGGGGCTGGAGGGCCTGGAGAAGGTCGAGGGCCTCGCCCCCTGGCAGGCCTACCAGCTGCGGCTCTTCGGCCTCCTCGCCCGCTCCCGCGCCCTCATGGACCCGACGGTGGGGAGGGAGCACCTCGCCCTGAAGGACGTGGACGCGGCGCTGGCCCTGGGCACCGAGGCGATGCAGGACCCCCGCACCCCCCGGGACAACCGCCTGCGCCGGATCGTCCTCACCCACCGGGCGGCCGCCCTGCAGCGGCTCGACCACCTGGACGACGCGGAGCGGATCCTCCGGACCCTGATCCGCGAGGACCCCGGCGTCTTCGTCCACCCCTACAACCTCGCGCTGGTCCTGGCCCAGCAGTTCCGCTTCCCCGAGGCCCTGGAGCTCTACCGCAAGGCGGCGGAGCTCTCCCCGGGGGATCCCCGGCCCCACCTGAAGATCGCCTTCATCCTGCTGAAGTTCCCGGCCCAGGGCGCGCAGCCCGATCCCGACGCGGCGGAGCGGGAGGCGGCGAAGGTGCTCTCCCTCACCGGGGAGGAGACCGACGAGTACCTCGCCCTCCGCGGCGAGGCCTCCCTGGCGCGGGGCGACCTCAAGGAAGCGGAGCGGTGGTTCCGCAGGGCCCTCGCGAAGAACCCCGAGTGCCGCGCCTCCCTCAACGGGCTGGTGAGGATCCTCGGGCAGGAGGACGAGCGGTCGCCGGAGCGGCAGGACGAGTTCGAGGAGTTCCGGCGGCGGCTCACCGAGCTCACCCGGTCGAGGAACCAGGGGAAGGGCATGGACAACGAGAAGCCCACCCTGACCTTCTGCTGACGGATCTTCCCGGGGGCCGGCCCCCGGGATAGCCTCCCCCCGTGACCGCGACTCCGCCCTCCTCCCCGATCCCCGATCCCCCGAGCGGGGGGGGCGCGCGGTTGCTCTGGTGGATCGGCACCGCCGAGCCGCGCTTCCTCCTCCACCGGCCGGGCCCCGGCCCCCTCGGGCGCGCGGCGAGCGCCCTCCAGTGCCTGCTGCTCGCCGCCCGCCGCTACCGCGAGGACCACGCCGGGGACCGGGCCGCGGCCCTCGCCTTCACGACCCTCCTCTCCCTCGTGCCGCTCCTGCTCCTCGCGCTGGCGGTCCTCGGCGTCATCGGGGTCTCCCCCTCCGCCATGGACACCGTCGAGCGGTGGCTCCTGTCCCACATGGTCCCGGAGACCGCCAGGGACGTGGAGGCGACGATCCTCTCGACCGTGGAGTCCCTGCGAACCGCGAGCGCGGGCCTCGGGCTCGCCGGCGTCCTCTCCCTCTTCCCCGTGGCGTGGAAGCTCCTCGGGACCCTGGACCGGACCTTCCAGAAGATCGCCGGGGCGACGACCCTCGTCGCCCGGATCCGCCGCTTCGCCGGCTTCTGGATGACCGTGGCCGTGGCGCCCTTCCTGGTGATGGTCTCGCTCCTGCTCTCCGCGATCATCGAGTCCCTCGCCGGGCGCGGGCTCGTCCCCGGCGAGGGGACCCTCGCCCTCCTCCGCTACCTCGTGCCCCTGACCCCCGGCTGGCTCGGGCTCATCATCGCCTACCGGTTCTGCGCGGGGACCCCCATCCGCTGGAGGGCGGCCGTCCTCGGGGGCACGGCGGGCGCGGTCCTCATCGAGATCCTGAAGGTGGGGTTCGCGGTCTACCTTCGCCACGCCCTGGTCACCCGGACCGTGCTGACGGGGATGGGGGTCCTGCCGCTCTTCCTGCTGTGGATCTACCTCACCTGGGTGATGTTCCTCGCGGGCGCGGAACTGACGCTGGCGGCGGACGACTACGACGCCTGCCTCGGGCGCTCGGGGCTGCGGCGGGAGCCGGAGCCGGGTCCGGAGCCGGCGCCGGGTCCGGCGCCCCCCGCCCCCTAGGACCCGCGCAGGACCCGGCGGTCCCCCACCCTCACGGTGAACCCCGTCGAGTCGAGGTGCTCGAGGAAGGGGATGCCGAACTTCCGCGTCGCGCCGAGGAGGTCCTTGAGGTCGGCCGGCGCGATCCCCCCCGTCTCCCGGATGCGGCCCGCGATCCGCGCCTTCGCCTCCTCGACGACCTCGGCGTGGAGGAGGACCCCGTCCTTCAGGCGCAGCGCCGCCCCCCGCTCGAGGAGGAGCCCGAGGAGGCCGGCGGCCTTCGCCGCCGGGAGCCCGAGGAGGCCCGCGACCTCGTCCTCGCGCGGGGTCGCGAAGCCGCCCGCGCGCAGCGTCGCCTCGAGGCGGTCGAGGGCGTCGCGGTCGGCCTCCGACAGCCGCGGACCCCGGCCCGCGAGCCGCACGCGCCCCCCCGGCAGGGCCTCCGCCTCCCCCGCCGCCGCGAGGTCCCGGACGGCGGCGTCCACCACGGCCTCGGGGGCGCGCACGGCCGCGCGGATCTCCGCGGCCCGCATGGCGTCCCGGAGCGGGTGGGCGTCGTGGAAGGCGGCGAGGGCCGCCCGCGCCGAGCTCCGGACCTCCTCCCAGGCGGTCCGGAGCAGGTGGACGCCCCCGGCCGGCGCCGCCGCCGCGCCCGAGGCGACGAGCCCCTCGAGGAGGCGCCTCACCTCGGGGACGCGCCGCTTCACCGCCGCCGCCAGCGCCGCCGCGTCCGCGCCCGCGGGGCCGGCGGCGCGAAGCGCCGCGCGGAGAGCGGTCCCCGGGTCGGAGAGGCCGGCCTCCAGCTCCGCGAGGGCCTCCATCGTCGCCGGCTTCCGGCGGTGGCGCCGCCGGGCCGATTCCCCGAGCACCACGCCCCCGCCCACGGTGGCGGCGGGCGAGGGCATCCTCAGGATGAACCGATCCCCCGGGGCGACGACGACGGGCTCCGCGAGGAGGAGCTGGGCGAAGACCTCCCCCCCCGGGGCGACCTCGTCGTCCTCGAGGAGGAGGAGCCGGCCCGGGGCCTCGGCGGTGCCCACGAGGAGGACGACCTCCAGGCGGTGCGGCAGGGGGCGGCGGTCCTCGCCCGTGCAGCGGAAGCGGACGTCGAGGATCCGGGCGGGCCTGAAGATCCCCGGCTCGGCCAGCACGTCCCCGCGGCGGGCCTCGCGGTAGTCGATGTCGGCGAGGTTGAGCGCGGTCCGGTGGCCCGCCCCCGCCTCGGCGGCCTCCCGGTGGTGGACCTGGATCCCGCGCACGCGGCAGGGGGCCCCCTCGGGGAGGAGCTCCAGGCGGTCGTCGCGGCGGACGGTGCCGGAGACCGGGACCCCGGTGGCGACGGTGCCGTGGCCCTTCACGGTGAAGACCCGCTGCACGGGCATGCGGAAGGGGCCGCCGGAGTCCCGGGCGGGGATCCCCCGGAGGAGCCCCTCGAGCCCCGAGCGCAGGGCGGGGATCCCCTCGCCCGTCGTGCTGCTCACGGGGAAGAGGGGGGCCCCCTCGAGGAAGGAGCCGGCGAGGAGGCCCCGCACGTCCTCGAGGACCAGCTCCCGCATCTCCGGGTCCACGAGGTCGATCTTCGTGACCGCCACGGCGCCGACCCGCATGCCGAGGAGCGACATGATCTGGAGGTGCTCGCGGGTCTGGGGCATGGCCCCGTCGTCGGCGGCCACCACGAGGAGGACGCAGTCCATCCCCGTGGCCCCGGCCACCATGTTGCGCACGAACCGCTCGTGGCCGGGGACGTCCACGATGCCGACCTCGACCCCGTCGGGCAGGCGCCACTCGGCGTAGCCGATGTCGATGGTGAGGCCCCGGGCCCGCTCCTCCTTGAGCCGGTCGGTGTCCCCCTCGGCGCCCACGAGGGCGCGGACGAGGGAGGTCTTGCCGTGGTCGATGTGGCCCGCGGTGCCCAGCGTCAGCCGGAGGAAGGAGGGGGCTCCCATCGGGGGGATCATAGGACGGGCGGGGGGGCGCCCCCGCGGGATCCCCGCGCCCCCTCCTCCACCCCCTGTCCCACCGGGGCCATACACTCCACCCGTGAGCAAGGAAGGCGGTCCCACCGGACGATCCCCCGCCCGCGCCCGACCCCGGCCGCGGGCCCGCTGGGTCCTCGCCGAGGCCCCCCGGGCCGAGGCGGAGCGCCTGGCCCTGGAGCTGGAGCTCCCCCCCCTCGCGGCCCTCCTGCTCGCCCGCCGGGGCATCCTCGACCCGGAGGCGGCGCGGCGGTTCCTCCGGCCCGACATCTCCCACATGCACGAGCCCGGGCTGCTCCCCGGCATGGAGGCGGGGGCGGACCGCATCGCGGCGGCCCTCCGGAACCGGGAGCGCATCGCCGTCTACGGCGACTACGACGTGGACGGGATCTGCGGGACGGCGCTCCTCCTCTCCCTCTTCCGCGCCGCCGGGGGGGACGCCGTCCCCTACCTCCCGGACCGCCGCTCGGAGGGCTACGGCTTCAACGCCGACGCCGTCCGCCGGCTCGCCGCGGAGGGGGTCCGGGTCATCTGCACCGTGGACCACGGCTCGAAGTCCGTGGAGGAGATCGCGCTGGCGCGCGAGCTCGGCCTCGACGTCGTGGTCACCGACCACCACCTGACCGGCGACGGCCCGCCGCCCGCGGCGGTGGCCGTGGTGAACCCCCGGGCGCTCCGCCCCGACGGGACCTCCTACCCCTTCCCCTGGCTCTGCGGGACCGGGGTCGCCTTCAAGCTCGCCTGGGAGGTGGCCCGGCGGCTGTCGGGGGGCCCGCGCGTCTCGAAGCCCCTCCGGGAGAGGCTCACCGAGTCCCTCGCCCTCGTCGCCATCGCCACCGTCGCCGACGTCGTCCCCCTCGTGGACGAGAACCGGGTCGCCGTCGTCTACGGCCTCGCCCTCCTGCGGCGCAACCCCTCGCCGGGCATCCGCGCGCTCCTCGAGGTGGCCCGGATCGGGGACCGGGACCCCGGCGTGGAGGACGTCGCCTTCCGCATCGCGCCCCGCATCAACGCCGCCGGGCGCCTCGGCGACGCCGGACGCGCGCTGGAACTCCTCCTCACCGGGGACCCCGACCGGGCCCGGGCGCTGGCGGAGGAGCTGGATTCCGAGAACACCGCCCGGCGGGCCATCGAGAGGGACATCCTCGAGAGGGCGCGCCTCGAGGTGCGCCTGGACGGGCGCGGCCTCCCCCCGGCGGGCATCGTGGTCGCCGGGGAGGGCTGGAACCCCGGCGTCGTCGGCATCGTGGCGGCCCGGCTCGCCGAGGAGTTCCACCGGCCCTCCGTTGTGGTGGCCATGGACGGGGCCTCGGGGCGCGGGTCGGCCCGGACCGTCAACGGGTTCCACCTGGAGAGGGCGCTGGCCGCCTGCTCCTCGCACCTCGAGGCCCACGGCGGCCACGCCGCGGCCGCGGGCCTCACGGTCCTGCGGGAGAACCTCGACGGGTTCCGGTCGGCCTTCGAGCGCCACGCGGGCGACCACCTCGGCGGGGACCCCGCGCCCCCCGTCCTCCTGCTCGACGCCGTGGTCCCCCTCGGCCACCTCGACGGGGAGACGCTCCGGGTGCTGGAGCGGCTCGGGCCCCACGGGCAGGGCAACCCGGCGCCCCTCCTCGCGGCCTCCGGGCTCGAGGTGGTCGGGAGGCCCCGCACCATGGGGAAGTCCAACGACCACGCCGCCTTCCACGTCCGGGGCCCCGGGGGGCCCGCGCTCCGGGCGGTCTGGTTCGGCGGCGCCGACGCCCTCGACGCGCTGCTCGAGGGCGGCGGCCCCGTCTCGCTCGCCTTCCGCCCCTCCCTCAACCGCTTCCGCGGGTCGGAGGAGGTGGAGCTCCTGGTGGAGGACGCCCGGCCCGGGATCGAGCCGGCCGGGCCCGGACCGTGATCGACTGGATCGAGAGCGTCCTCCGGCTCAACGTGGACCTCATCGCGAAGGGGGGGTACGCCGGCATCTTCCTCCTCATGACCATCGAGTCCTCCTTCATCCCCTTCCCGAGCGAGGTGGTGGTGCCCCCCGCGGGCTACCTCGCGGCGCGGGGCGAGATGTCGGCCCTCTGGGTGATGGTCGCCTCCATCCTCGGGTCGCTGGCTGGGGCCTACGTCAACTACGCGCTCGCGGTGAAGGTCGGGCGCCCCTTCTTCCACCGGTACGGGAAGTGGTTCCTGGTCAGCGAGCGGAACCTCGACAGGGCGGAGGCCTTCTTCGCCCGCCACGGGGAGATGGGGACCTTCGTGGGGCGCCTGCTCCCGGCCATCCGGCAGCTCGTCTCCATCCCCGCGGGGATGGCGCGCATGCACCTCGGGCGCTTCACGCTGTTCACCGCCCTCGGCGCGGGCATCTGGTGCGCGGTGCTCCTCGGCATCGGCTGGTCGGTGGGGAAGGCCGGGGAGCGGCTCGACCTGCACGAGGTGAAGGACCAGGCGGGGAGGGTCTTCCTCGCGTGGATCCTCCCGGCCCTGGTGCTGGTCGTGGCGGGCTACGTGATCTGGAGGCGGCGCCGCCGGGAGCCCCCTTCCCCCGGGGGCCCCACCGTGTCAGACTCGGGCCCATGAACCGCCGCCTCTGCGCCGTCGTCGGGGGCTCCTCCTGCTCCCGCGAGGAGTACGCCGCCGCCCGCGAGGTCGGCCGCCTGCTCGCCCGGGAGGGGTTCGCGGTGGTGACGGGGGGCCTCGGGGGCGTCATGGAGGCCGCCTCCCGCGGGGCCCGCGAGGAGGGCGGCCTCGTCCTCGGCCTCCTCCCCGGCACCGACGCCGCGGACGCCAACCCCTTCGTGGAGATCGCCCTGCCCACGGGCCTCGGGGACGCCCGCAACGCGCTGGTCGCCGCCGCGGGGGACGCGGTCGTCGCCGTGGGAGGGAGCCTCGGCACCCTGAGCGAGGTCGCCCTCGCCCTCAAGCGCGGCACCCCCGTGGCCGGCCTCGGCACCTGGTCCCTCGACCCGGAGCGGATCCCCCCGGGGGGCGGCATCCTCGAGGCCTCCTCCCCGGAGGAGGCGGTCCGCCTCCTCCTCGCCGCGCTGGCGGCCCGGCCGGGCCCGCCCGGGCGCCGCGGCTGACCCGGTCCCCTTCGGGGGCCCGGGCGCCGCCGGCCCCCTATACTGGGCCACCCCCTCCCCGGAGACCCCATGCGCCCCTTCCGCCCGGCGATCCTCCTCCTCCTCCCCTGCCTCCTCCCCTCCCCGGCCCCCGGGGCCTCCGACGGCCCGCCGCCGCCCCTCCCCCCCGAGCCGCCCCGCACCGCCGCCATCACGCCGGCGGAGTGGCTCTGGTCCGACGCCTGGCTCTCCGACGACGCGCGGGGCGGGCGCGAGGCCGGCACCCCGGAGTGCCGCGAGGCGGCCCGCTGGATCGCCGCGAGGTTCAAGGCCATGGGGCTCGAGGAGGCGGCCGGCGCCCCCGGGCACCTCCAGCCCTTCGAGCTCCCCGGCAGCACGCCGGTGGAGGCGGAATGCTCCCTCGCGGTCCTGAGGGAGGGGACGGACCCGGTCCCCTTCGCCGCGGGGAAGGAGTTCTCCGTCCTCGCGGGGTCGGCCTCGGCCGAGGTGGAGGCGGAGGCGGTCTTCGCGGGCTACGGCATCAAGGCCCCGGACCTCTCCTACGACGACTTCGCCGGCCTCGACTGCGGGGGGAAGGTCGTCCTCGTCCTCCGCCACGAGCCCCGCGAGAAGGACCCGGAGTCCCGCTGGAACGGGGACCGCATGACCCGCCACTCCTGGTTCGCCACCAAGGTCCAGGCGGCCCGCGCCGCCGGGGCGGCGGCCGTCGTCGTCGTGAACGACCTCCTCAACCACCCCGAGGACCGCATCGACGCGTCCTCCGTGGTCGGGCCCGGCGACCTCGGCGTCCCCGTGGTGATGGCCTCGAAGGCCTTCACCGCCGAGCTGCTGCGCGGCACCGGGCTCACGCCCGAGGGCCTCCAGGAGGCGGTGGACGCGAAGGACGCGCCCGCCTCGCGCCCCCTGCCGGGGGTGCGGGTCCGCCTGCGCACGAAGGTCGCCCGGGCGCCGACGGAGAACGTCGTCGGCGTCCTGCGCGGGAGCGACCCGGTCCTGCGCGAGGAGTGGGTGGTCGTCGGCGCCCACTACGACCACGTGGGGAGGGGCCAGGGGGGCGGCCTCAACCCGCGGCTCTGGGGGCAGATCCACAACGGCGCGGACGACAACGCCTCGGGCACCGCCTCCCTCCTCGAGGTGGCGGAGAGCTTCGCCCTCGGGGGGAAGCGGCCCCGGCGGAGCCTGCTGTTCCTCGCCTTCTCCGGGGAGGAGAAGGGGCTCCTCGGCGCCGCCCACTTCGTCGCCCACCCCCTCGTCCCCCTCGACCGGGTCGCGGGCATGGTCAACCTCGACATGGTGGGGCGCTACCGCCCCGGCCAGTTCGACGTCGTCGGGGCCGACAGCGGATCGACCCTGCGGGAGACGGTGAAGGCGGCGGCGGAGGGGCTCGGCCTGGAGTACCGGTTCACGAACTCCGGCATGGCCAACAGCGACGGGTTCTGCTTCTACGAGGCGAAGGTCCCCACGCTCTTCCTCTTCACCGGCCTCCACGACGACTACCACCGCCCGGGGGACGACTGGTGGCTCGTCGACGCCGCGGGCGCGGCGAAGGTCGCGACCATGGCGGCGAACATCGCCCGCGCCCTCGCCGACGCCGACGGCCGCCCCGCCTGGGCGGCCCTCCCCCGGAACGAGTTCGCCATGAACCGCCGCGGCCGGCTCCAGCTCGGCGTCGTCCTCGAGGAGGGCGGGACGGAGGGCGCCGTTGTGACCGGCGTCAGCCCCCGATCCCCCGCCGAGGGGGCGGGCCTCAAGCCCGGGGACCGCATCCTCTCCCTCGGGGGGCGCGGGGTGAAGTCCGCCGAGGACCTCCGCGCCGCCCTCAACTACTCCCGTCCCGGGGACACCGTGGCCCTCAGGGTGGTCCGGGGATCCGAGACCCTGGACCTCTCCGTGCTCTTCCCCGGCGCCGCCGGCCCCGTGTTCGGCGTGGTCTACGGGGCCGAGGACGACGGGAAGAGGGGGGCGCTCGTGGAGGACGTGGCCGCCGGGAGCGTCGCCGCGGCCGCCGGGGTGAGGACGGGCGACCGCATCCTCGCCTTCGGGGGCCAGGAGGTCTCCGGAGGGCAGGCCCTGGGGCGGGCGCTGCGGGCCGCGAAGCCCGGGACGACCGTGACGGTGAAGGTGCTCCGGGACGGCAAGGAGTACGATCTGGAGGCGAAGTACCCCGAGAAGTGACAGGAGGAACCCCATGAAGCACGCCATGCTCCTCTCCGGGGCGGTCCTCGCCGCCGCCCTGCTGCTCCCCCCGGCCGCCCCCGCCTCCGAGGAGATCCCCCCGGGGATCGGCTGGGTGAACGACTGGGACGGGGCCCTCGCCGCGGCGGCGGAGAGGGGCGTGCCGCTCCTCGTCTCCTTCGCCAACGACGGCTGAAGCCGCTGCCGGCGGCTGGACGCCGCCGTCTACGCCGACGACGAGGGCCGGAAGGTCGTCGCGCAGTTCGTCCCCCTCTTCGCCCATCCCAAACTCACGAAGGACGCCTACGCCGCCGCCGTCAGCCGCTACTTCAGCGCGGGCATCCAGGTCCCCATCGTGATATTCGCCGACCCCACGGGGCGGGAGATCCCCGGCACCCGGCTCGACGAGAAGCAGGCGCAGGTGAAGAAGACCTACCTCGAGCACGCGGAGAAGGCCCTCGCCTCCTTCCGCGGGGGGCAGAAGCCGGAGAAGGCGAAGGAGGCCTGGGCGGCGCTCGGGAAGGCCCTGCGCCTGCGGAAGGAGTCCGAGGACCCGGGGGCCGCCGTCGAGGAGATGGTCGCGCTGCGGGACGCGGCCGCGAAGGGCTCCGCCATGAGGGAGTCCATCGACGACCTCCTCCGGAGGATCGACGAGGAGGAGGGGGACGGGCTGCTCCAGGTCGCGAGGATGGACCTCGGGGGGGAGGACCCGTCCGCGGGGCTGGAGTCGCTCTTCCAGGTGATCCGGGAGTTCCCGGGACTCCCCTCGGCGAAGCGGGCCGCGGAGGCCCTGGCGGCGGAGAAGGCGGCGGGCCGGCACGGGGAGGCCATCGCCCGGCTCGAGAGGGAGCACCTCGCGCGGCTCGCGCTGCGGGCCGCCGACCGCCTCGCGCGGGACGGGAAGAGGAAGGAGGCCGCGGAGGCCTGGGCGAAGGTCGCGAAGGAGTTCGAGGGCACCGAGGCGGGCGCCGCCGCCGCGGAACGGAAGTGACGACGACGACGATCATCACCTGGTCCCCGGGCCGGAGGGGGCGGGACAGGTCCCGCTCCGCGTCCGCGTTGACGAAGACGTTGATGTGCGTCCGCAGGCGCCCGTGCTCGTCCACCAGGCGGAAGCGGACGCCGGGGAACCGGGCCTCGAGCCCGGCGAACACCGCCGCGAGGTCCCCCGCCGGCAGGTCCACCTCGCGCAGGCCCCCCGTGTAGGAGTCGACGAGGCTCGGCAGCCTCACCCTCACGGGAGGTCCGCCGCCGTCACCGCGTAGACCTGCGGCAGGTGCCGCGCGAGGCAGGACCAGGAGGCCCCCTCGTCCCGGCTCCCCCAGATCTCCCCGCTCGTCGTCCCGAGGTAGAGCCCCAGCGGCTCCCGCCCGTCCGCGGCGAAGGCCTGCCGCTTCACGGTCCACCAGGCCTTCGAGGCGGGGAACCCCCTGGAGAGCCTCCGCCAGGTCTCCCCGGCGTCGCGCGATTCGAGCACCAGGGGCTTCCCGCCGACGCTCGTGCGCGGCCACACCGTGGAGCCGTCCATGGGGACGGTCCAGACACGGTCGGGGTCCCGCGGATGGGCGACCACGGGGAAGCCGACGTCCCCCACCGCCTTCGGCATGTTGTTCCCGACCCGCTCCCACACCTCCGAGGGCCGATCGAGGCGGTAGAAGCCGCAGTGGTTCTGCTGGTAGAGGCGGTCGGGACGCAGCGGGTGCTGGACGACGCAGTGCGGGTCGTGGCCGTACTCCACGTCCGGCGAGGGGAGGAAGTCGGCCGCGATCCCCCGGTTGAGCGGGCGCCAGGAGGCCCCGGCGTCGGCGCTCTCGAAGACGCCGCCCCCGGACATGGCGAGGTGGAGGTGGGCCGGGTCCCGCGGGTCCACGAGGATGGAGTGCATCTTGGAGCCGTCGGGGGTGCCGTCCTGCCCCTCCCCGGTCCACCGGAACCACATGGGGTTGTCGTTGAAGCCCGCCACGGAGTCCCAGGTGACGCCCCCGTCGCGGGAGCGGAAGAGGCCCTGGGGCGAGGTCCCCGCGTACCAGGTGCCGGGCTCCGAGGCGTGGCCGGGGGTCAGCCAGAAGGTGTGGTTCACGGCGCGCTTCGGCCCGTCCCCCGCCACCGGCGGGAACTGCGGGGGTCGCTCCGACTCCTTCCAGGTGCGGCCGCCGTCGAGGGATCGGAAGATGGTGGGGCCGAGGTGCCCGGTGCGGGCGGCGGCCAGGATCGTCCGGCGGTCCCGGGGGTCCATCACCGCGTGGTGGAAGGTGGAGCCGAGGAAGTGCGGGCCGTCGAGGCGCCAGGAGCGCCGCGCCCCGTCGGTCCGGAGGAGAAAGAGGCCCTTGCGGGTGGCGACGAGGAGCGCGAGGCGGCCTCCCTTCGCCCCGCCCTTCCGCACCGCCCTCCCGGACTTCGCCTTCGCCTTCGCGGCCGTCCTCCGCTTCGCCATCGCGCGTCCTCCATGGGCCTGGAACCGCGATCCTAAGGTCCCCCGCCACGGAGGCGGCCCCCACTTTCCGCCCGGCCGGGGGCGGCAAAGTCGTCGCCCGGGGGGATTCGCGGCACCATGGGCCCCATGAACCAGCCAGTGATCGCGGTCGCGGCGGCGGCGGTGCCGGGTTGGCTCCTGGCGGCCCATCTCCTCGGGGTGCTCGGCTACGCCGGGGGGATCCTCACGGTCTCGCGGATGCTCGGCACCGTGGGCTCCCTGCCGCAGGAGTCCCGTGCGGGCGCGGCGTCGGCCGCGCGGCGCGCCTACCTCCTGTTCCTCCTCCCCATGGGCGTCCTCATGGTCGGCTCGGGGCTCTGGCTGCTGATCGGGGATCCCGGCGGCCAGGGGTACATGAAGCAGGCGGCCTTCCACGTGAAGCTCACGCTCGTGGCGGTGCTCATGATCGTGGAGCACCTGATGGTGATCCGCCCGCTCAAGGCCCTCTCCAAGGGCGGCGGGGCTCCCCCCGACCCCGCGGCCGCCGCCACCGCCCACGCCCTCTGCCTGCTGCTCGTGGCGGGGATCCTCGGGGCGCTGTTCCTGATGCGGTAGCGGAGGAGGAGGGGGACGGGCTCCGGTTCCCCTCCCCTACCCGAGGGCCTTCAGGAGGTCCGCCGCGATCTCCTGCGCCATCCGCCCCTCGATGTCGTGGCGGTGGAGCATCCCCACGACCTTCCCGTCGCGCAGCAGCGCGAAGGAGGGCGAGGAGGGGGGCTGGCCCTGGAGGTACTCCCGGGCGCGGGCCGTGGCCTCGCGGTCCTGGCCGGCGAAGACCGTGTAGGCGTGGTCCGGCTTCCCGCCCCTCTCGAGGGTCATGCGCAGCGCCGGCCGCGCGTTCCCCGCGGCGCAGCCGCAGACGGAGTTCACGAAGAGGAGGGTCGTCCCCTTCGCGGCCTCCCCCTTCAACGCGGCGTCCACCTCCTCCGGCGTGCGGAGCTCCTTCACGCCGAGGCGGGTCACCTCCTCGCGCATCGGCTGCAGCATCCTGGGGTCGTACACGGGTCGTCCTCCTGGAACGTGGTGCCGGGAGTATGCCGTCCCGCCCCGGGGAACGGCGATTCCTAGCCCCCGGTCCGCCGGTGCTCGTGGCAGAAGCCGAGCAGGTCGGCCGTCCTCGCCGAGGCCGGCAGCCGCCCCGTCTCCGCCGCCACCTCGCGGGCGAGCAGGAACAGAGGCGGCGGCTCCAGCCCCGCCCTCTCGAGGGCCCCGATCCCCTCCTTCGAGACCAGATCGAGCGGCGGACCCGTCCAGGAGTCCCCTCCCTCCTGCAGCACCACCACGCGGTCGGCGAACTCCGGGCACCAGGCCACGTCGTGGGTCACCACGAGGAGGGCCGCGCCGCGGGTCCGGTGCTCCTCGAGCAGGACACCCAGGACCTCGTCCCGGGCCCCCAGGTCCAGCGCCCCGAAGACCTCGTCGAGGACGAGGAGGTCCGGCCCGTGGGCGACGGCCCCGGCCACGGCCACGCGGCGCTTCTCGCCCCCCGAGAGCGCGTGGGGGACGCGGTCGGCGAACCCCTCCGCGCCGAGCCTGCGGAGGACCGCCCTGGCCCGCTCCCGGCGGGCCTCCCGCTTCGGCTCGTGGGCGCGCAGCCCGAGCTCCACGTCGTCGAGCGCGGTGAGCCCGAGGAGCTGGTCGTCCACGTGCTGCATCACCACCCCGACCCTCGCCCGGAGGGAGGGCCACTCCCGCCCGGGGTCCTTCCCGAAGACCCGGACCTCCCCCTCCTCCGGCTCCGCGAGGCCCACGACCGCGTGCACCACCGTGGACTTCCCCGCCCCGTTCCCCCCGAGGAAGGCGACCCGCTCGCCGGCCGCGACCTCGAGCGAGAACCGGGAGAGGTCGAGGACCGTCCCGTCGGGGAAGCGGTGGCGGAGGCCCCGGACGGAGAGCGCGGGGACGCTCACGGCCGCAGGCTCGCGAGGGAGAGCGCGGCGACGGCGGCGGCGGCGCCGAGCGGGAGGAGGTCCGCCGCCCGGGGCCGGAGCGCGTCGGCACGGTCGGGGTCGGGGACGTCCACCCCGCGCACGTGCATCACGCAGGCCACGTTCTCCGTGCGCTCGAAGGCGTGGAGGAGGAGCCCCCCCACCATGGTCCCGGCCCCTCCCCTCGCGCCCCGCAGGCGGGCCGCCTCCATCATGTGGGTCGAGGCGCGGAGCAGGATGAAGAGGGAGCGGTAGAGCACCGCCAGCGCCGCGGTCAGGGTGCGCGGGAGGAACACCCCGAGGACCCGGAGCACGTCGGCGAAGGTCGTCGTGGAGAGGAGGAGGACGAGGGCCATGCAGGAGACCCCCGCCCGCAGGAGGAGGAGCCCCATCCTCTCGAGGGGGGTCTCCGGGTGGAGGAGGAAGAGGGCCCCGAGGAAGGGCAGCGGGGCGAGGGAGCGGAGCAGGACGCGCCCGGGCTCCGCCCCCGCGACGGCGGCGAGGAGGAGGAGGATTCCCGCCCCCGCGGCCAGCGGGAGGGGGCGCCCGGCCAGGGCGGCGGAGACGACGACGATCCCCGCCGACGCCACGCGGGCCGCCGGGGAGGCGCGGTGGAGGATCGACCTCCCCCCGGCCGCCAGGGCGTCCATGCGGTCGATGTCCTCGGCGATCACGCCGGCTCCCCCGAGGTGCGCGGGCGCGGCGCCCGCCCGCCGTGGACGAGGTCGGACCGGACCCTGGCGAGGAACCCGATGACCGCGGCGGTCACGGCCGCCTCCGCCGCCACCGCCACGACCGCGAGGACCGCGACGACCAGGAGCCCCCACCCCCCCTCGTGGTCGTGGTGGTGGCCCTCCTCCCCGTGGCCCCCCTCCACGGGGAGCGCCTCGAGGGCGCCGATGGCGAAGGCCGCCGCCGCGCCCAGCGTGAGGACGGCCGCGGCGACGGCGCCCCCGCGGACGCCGAAGGGGCGGCGCAGCAGGGAGAAGAGGAGGGAGCCCGCCACCGCCTGCAGTCCGAGGAAGAGGCCGTTCACCCCCAGCGCCGTGAGCCCGCCGTGGCCGAGGGTCGCCAGCGAGGCGTTGGCCAGGAAGGCCGCGAGGAACCCCCCGCCGGGGCCGAGCATCATCCCCGCGAGGGGGGCGAGGGAGAGGTGCATGCCGGGGCCGAGGGGGAGGGACATGGTGACGATGAGGGCCGCGGCGGTGACGCCCGTGCGGGCCAGGAACCGCACCGATTCCGCCTCCCGCCGCCCCCGGAGGATCCCCGCCACCACCAGGCAGGCGAGGAGGAGCGTGGAGAGGACGATCCACCAGGGGAGCACCCCGTCCACGACGTGGAGGTGGCTCACGGGCGTCCCCGGGGGTCCGTATAACAATGCATGACCGGCATTGGAACCGGGGGATGCCGTACCCGGCACGAATCCGCAGGGGAGGGGAGGAGAGGCTCTTCGCTGTTTCGTGTGGGTGATGCCTCTCCTCCCTCGCACGGCCGCTCGCCCCTGCGGTTCCGCGCCTCCTTCGTCGGCGCGGGGCTCCCGC
>JAKLKS010000076.1:357-15440 GCA_023150535.1 Planctomycetota bacterium | reverse complement strand
TGGTGCCGCTCACCTCGTTCCCCACCACGAGGATCGGCTTCCCGCGCGGACCGCGGGCCTCGAAGTCGATCCCCTCGGGCCCCAGGTCCCCCGCCGTCCCCCCCTCCGGGTCGCCGCCGAAGTCGCGCGGGTTGCGGTACTCCACGAAGAACGGGTCGAAGGGGTCCGTCACGTCGTACACCATGACCCCGCCGATCCGCTCCAGCCCGACGAAGGCGCAGGTCCGGCCGCGGATCCTCCCCAGCGCCACCCCCTCCGGCTCGGGCCCCTTGTTGTCGCTCCGGTTGTCGAAGTTGTTGGCCGCGTGGTCGGAGTTGAAGTGGGCCGGGAACAGGTCGGCGATCCGCTGCTCGAACTGGTCCCCGCTGTCGAAGACCCGGTTCCCGTCCTGGTCCCAGATGCTGAAGGAGCGGGCCCCGAAGGAGTAGAGCGCGTCGAAGTCCCCGTCGTCGTCCGTGTCGCCGAGCGTCGTCGTCACCGTCAGCCGCCCGATGAAGTCGTCGTTCTTCAGGTCCGCCGCGTCCGGGAAGGCCGCCGGGTCGAGGGCGAGGTCCTTCACCCGCGCCTCCTCCTCGAACCAGTCCTCCCGCGAGTCCCCCTCGTTGGCCGTGACGAAGTAGTCGACGCCGCCGACCGTGTAGACCGCGATCCCGTCGGGCATGTGGAGTCCGCGCACCGGCCAGGTGTCGATCCTGATCGCCCCGGAACTGCCCGCGCCGTCCCGGTCGCTCCCGTCGAGGCCGTTGCCGTCGATCGAGTGGTCCTTCCAGCCGAGCGGGATCAGCCGGTCCACCGCCATCCCCTGGAGGTCGAGGACCGCCACCGCGTTGTTCTCCTGGAGGGTGACGTAGGCCCTGCGGCCGTCGGCGGTGACCGCGATGTACTCCGGCTCGAGGTCCTGGGAGGCCGTCGAACCGGGGCCGAAGATCCGGATCCCCGCGGCGCGGAGGTCCTCCTCCTGCCCGTCCCACCCGGTGAAGTCCAGCGTGAAGACGTCCAGGTTCCGGAAGCCGGCCCGCGGGCGGATGACCGTCACCGACCCCCGCGGGTCCACCGAGTCGATCTCGCCGTAGGAGTTCGGCTCCCCCTCGTTGGCCACGAGCACGAGCCGCCCGCCGGGGGAGAAGGTGATCATGTCCGGGAGGGCGCCGGCCTCGACCCAGCTCACCAGTTCGAGGGTGTCCGCGCGGAAGAAGGCGGCCCAGCCCGGGTCGGTCTTCGGGTCGGCCTCCACGGCCACCGCGAGGATGCCCCGCTGCACCGCCAGGGAGTTCACCCCGCCGACGCTCCCCGTGAAGGCGGGGTCGGCGCCGAGGGCGGCGGCGACGTCGATGGAGGCGACCAGGACGGGCGACGCCGGGTTCGCGACGCCGATGACGTCCACGGAGGCGGCGGCCGCGTTCACGGCGAAGACGCGCTTCCCGGCGCGGTCGTACCGGACGATCTCGGCCCCCCCCTCGTCGAAGGACCCCGACTCGTGGGTCCCGAGCGGCTCCAGGTCGACGGAGGCCGGCGGCGGCGCGGCGGCGGTGGAGCCGACCGCCGCGGCCGCGAGGAGGCCGGCGAGGACGGCGGAGCGGGGGCGGCGGCGCGGGGGGACGGCGGGATCGGTCATGGGGGGCCTCGGGTCCTCGGACGGGAAACCACCGCGCGGGGGCCCATCCCCCGCCGGGTGACCCGAGGGTACGGAGCGGGGTGAAGCCACGGTGAAGCGGCGGTCAGCCCCCGGTGGAACTCCGCGCCCGGACCCCTCCCGCCCCGGAAGCGGCGGGGAGCCCCCTCCTATCCCGGAGGCAGGTCCTCCGGCCGGTCGATGTTCCGCAGCACCCCGTCCCCCTCCACGGGGACCTCGATCACGGTCCTCCCGGCCCGGTGCACCACCGCCCGCAGCGGCTCGTCGTCCCCGAGCGCCGCGATCTCCGGGAAGAGGCGCGCCGACAGCAGCACCGGGTGCCCCCGCCGCCCCCCGTGGACGGGGACGACGACCTCCGCCGGCGGCGCGGCCAGGAGCGCGCGGACCACCTCCGCCCCCGCGAGCGGGTGGTCCACCGGGAAGAGCAGCATCGCCGCGGCCCCGCGGGGGAGGTGGGGCAGCGCCGCCTTCACGCTCGTCGAGCGCCCCCGCGCCCAGGCCCCGTTCTCCACCACCGCGGCCCCGGCCGCCCGGGCCGCGGCCCCGACCGCCTCCGCGTCGGAGCCGACCACGACGAGGACCTCCCCGCAGCCCCCCTCCCGGCAGGCCTCCACCACGCGGGCGAGGGCCGGGCGCCCGCCGATCCCGACGAGGGCCTTCGGCCGCCCCATCCGGGTGGAGCCCCCGGCCGCCAGCACCACGGCCGGGGGGGGAGGTGCGGTCAATGCGATCCCGCGGCGGGCGCGGGGGGAGCCGCCTCCCCTTCGCCGGCGGGAGGAGCGCCGTGGGGCGCGCCGTGGCCGTCGGCGGGCGGGGCCGGCTTCTTCGATCCCCCGATGCCGCGGATGACCTTGTAGAACACCGGCGTGAACAGGAGCCCGAAGAAGGTCACGCCGAGCATGCCGCTGAACACCGCCACGCCGAGGGAGAAGCGCATCTCGGCGCCCGCCCCCTTCGCCAGGATGAGGGGGACGACGCCCAGGATGAAGGCGAAGGAGGTCATGAGGATCGGGCGCAGGCGCGTGCGCGACGCCTCCACGATGGCCTCCGTGCGGTCCTTGCCCTGGTCCTCCAGCTGTTTGGCGAACTCCACGACGAGGATCGCGTTCTTCGCCGCCAGGCCGATGAGCACGACCAGCCCGATCTGCGTGAAGATGTTGATGTCGAGGTGCATCACCCAGACGCCGGCCAGGGAGGCCAGGATGCACATCGGCACGATGAGGAGGATGGAGAGGGGGAGCGACCAGCTCTCGTACTGGCTCGCCAGCACCATGAAGACGAAGAGCACCGCCAGGGGGAAGACCAGCTTCGAGAGGAGGTCCTTCGAGGCCAGGATCTCCTGCAGCGTGAGCTCGGTCCACTCCATGCCGAGCTGGGTCGGGAGGGCGTCCGCGGCGACCCGGTCCATGGCCTCGATGATCCGCCCGGAGCTCGTCCCCGGCGCCGGCACGCCGTTGAGCTCGGCGGAGGGGTAGAGGTTGTAGTGGTTCACGATGCCCGGCCCCGCGGAGTCCCGGACCGTGACCAGGGTCCCCAGGGGGACGCGGCCCCCGGAGGCGCTGCGCGTCTCCAGCTTCCCGATGTCCTCGACCCGGAGGCGGAAGGCCGGGTCGGCCTGGAGGTTCACCTGCCAGTTGCGGTTCTGGAAGGTGAAGTCGTTCACGTAGAAGGAGCCGAGGTAGGTCTGGAGGGTCTGGTTGACGTCGTTGAGCGAGACGCCGAGGGCCTTCGCCTTCTCCCGGTCCACCTCGACGTAGAGCTGGGGCTGGGCGACGGTGAAGGAGGAGAACAGCGCCAGGATCCCCGGCTCCTCCATCCCCGCGGCGGCCAGGGCCTGGACGCCCCCCTGGAGGGCGGCGAGGCCGGCCCCGCGGCGGTCCTGCACCTGGACCTTGAACCCGCCCGTGGACCCGATGCCCTCGACGGGGGGTGCGCCGAAGATGCCGACCACGCCCTCGCGGTGGGCGGAGAACTTCGCCTGCAGGACCTTCATGACCTCCGGGGCGCCGAGGGACGGGTCGTGCTTGCGCTCCTCGAAGGGGGCGAGGATGACGAACATGCCGCCCACGTTGGAGAGGTTCGTGGACAGGACCACCGAGTAGCCCGGGAGCTCGATGGTGTGCGCGACCCCCTTCACCTCCCGCGCCTCCTCGCCGAGCCTCTTCACCAGCTCCTCGGTCCGCGAGAGGCTCGCCCCCTCCGGGAGCTGGACGTTGACGACGAGGTACCCCTTGTCCTGGTCCGGGATGAACCCCTTGGGAAGCCCGGTGAACCCCGCCCAGGTGAGGCCGAGGAGGCCGCCGTAGACGAGGAGGAGGAGGAGGGAGATCTTCAGGAGGCCGCGGGTCGTGGCGCCGTAGGCCGCCGCGAGCCCGTCGAACACCCTGTTGAAGCCGCGGAGGAAGCCCCCGAGGACCGCGAGCACGGGCCTGCTGAGGAGCCAGCCGGCCAGGTACCCGGCGCCGAACACGCCGATCCTGGCGACCCAGAGCTTCGCGCCGCCCTCCTCGGGCGCCCCGCCGCCGTGGCCCTCCCCCCCGCCGATCCCGAGCATCGAGAGCGCGAAGGGGAGCAGGAAGTGGTAGGCCGCGGCGCCGCCGAGGAGGGAGACGCCCCAGGGCGGCAGGGCCTCGGGGGGGTGGTCCTTGGAGTGGGGCTTGATGAGGGTGACCGCGCGGGCCGGGGCCATGGTCATCGCGTTGACGGCCGAGATGATCGTGGCGGCGGCGATGGTCAGGGCGAACTGCTTGAAGAACTGGCCGCTGATGCCGGCCAGGAAGGCGGTCGGGACGAACACCGAGGAGAGCACCAGGGTGATGGCGATGACCGGCCCCGTGATCTCCTCCATGGCCTTGATGGTCGCCTCCTTCGGCGGGAGGCCCTTGGCCATCCATCGTTCGATGTTCTCCACCACGACGATGGCGTCGTCCACCACGATGCCGATGGCGAGCACGAGGCCGAAGAGGGTGAGGTTGTTGATGGAGAAGCCCATCATCGCCATGACCGCCAGCGTCCCGATGAGGGAGACCGGCACGTCGAACATCGGGAGCAGGGTCGCGCGCCAGTCCTGGAGGAAGACGAGGACGACGATGAAGACGAGGACGAAGGCCTCGATGAGGGTCTTGTAGACCTCGTGGACCGACTCGTCGATGAAGACCGTGGTGTCGTAGACGATCCGGTACTCGACCCCCTCGGGGAACCCCGCCTTCAGCTCCTCCATCTTCGCGCGGATCCTCTCCGCGGTGCTGAGGGCGTTGGCGCCGGGGAGCTGGAACACCGCCATGGTCACCGCGGGCTCGCCGTCGAGGTAGCTCGATACGTCGTAGTTCTTGGCGCCGAGCTCGATGCCGTGGGCGCCCGGGGCCCCGTCCTCCGCCGGCGCCGCGTCGCTCACGAGGTCGGCGAGGGTGACGATCTGCCCCTGGCTCCCCCGCTTCACGATGACGGTCCGGAACTGCTCCGGCTCGAGCAGGCGCCCCTGGGTGTTGATGGTGAGCTGGAAGGGGACCGACGCCCCCGGGGGGAGGGGGGCCTGGCCGAGGCGGCCCGCCGCCACCTGGACGTTCTGCTCCTTCACGGCGTTGATCACGTCGGTGACCGTGAGGCCGCGCGACGCGAGCTTCTCCGGGTCGAGCCAGATCCGCATGCTGTAGTCGCGGGGGCCGAGGAAGGCCACGTCGCCGACCCCCTGGATGCGGGCGAGGTCGTCCTTCACGGAGGTCGTGGCGAAGTTGCTCAGGTAGAGCTGGCCGTACTTCCCCGAGGGCGAGACGAGGTTCACGCACATGAGGATGCTGGTGGACTTCTTCTTCGTCGTCACCCCGATGCGCTTCACCTCCTCGGGGAGCTTCGCCTCGGCGACGGAGACCCGGTTCTGGACCAGCACCTGGGCGAGGTCGAGGTCCATCCCCAGGTTGAAGGTGACGTCGAGGATCATCTGCCCGTCGTTGGTCGACCTGGAGGACATGTACAGCATGTTCTCCACGCCGTTGACCTCCTGCTCGATGGGGAAGGCCACGGTCTCCGAGACGGTCTTCGCGTTGGCCCCCGGGTAGGTCGCCGTCACCTGCACGGTGGGAGGCGCGATCTCGGGGTACTGGGCGATGGGGAGCTTCGAGAGGGAGACCACCCCCACCACGATGATGACGATGGAGAGGACCGTCGCGAAGACCGGGCGCTCGACGAAGAACTTCGCGAGCACGGGCCTACCTCCCGCCCGCGGGGGCGGCCTCCGGCACGGGGCTCCCGGCGGCGTCGAGGGGCTCCACGGGGTAGTGGATCCGCGCCCTCTGCTGGCCGTGGACGATCACGCGATCGGAGGGCCCCACGCCCTCCCCCTCCTTCCCCGCCGGGAGGAGGATGCGCATCCCGTCGTCGAGGAGCCGGCCGGGGAGGACGTCCTTCCGGACGACCTTGTTCCCCTCGCCGGCGACGAGGACGTACCGGCGGTCCATGTCCGCCATGAGGGCGATGTCGGGGACCACGGAGACCTTCACCGTCTCGTCGATGACGACGCGGACCCTCGCCCGGGTGCCGGGGACGACGAGCCCGCTGGGGTTGTCGTGGACGCCCCGGAGCAGGATGGTCCCGGTCTCCGGGTCCACCCGGTTGTCCGCGAAGTCGAGGATCCCCTCCCGCGGGAACCCCCGGTCCGTCTCGAGGCCGAACCGGAAGGGGACCTTCCGCTCGGACATGCGCCGGGCCGCCTCGCCGGGGGCCGCCTTCTCCCGCCGCTCCCGGACGCGGAGAAGGGTCTTCTCGGGCACGCTGAAGTAGACCTGGATCGGGTCCATGGTCACGACGGTCGTGAGGATGGGATCGGAGCCCCCCGCGTTGACGAGGTTGCCCTCGGTGAGCTCCGCCTTGCCGACCTTGCCGGAGATGGGGGCGACGACCTTCGAGTACTCGATGTCCAGCCTGAGGCGGTCGATCTCCCGCCCCTGGGACTCTATCTGCGCGTCGAGGGAGGCGACGTCCGCCTCCGCCTTCTCGAGCTGGCTCATGCTGGCGCCGCCCTTGGCCTGGAGCTCCTTCAGGCGGGCGTGCTCCTTCTGCGCCGCGACCCTCTGGGCCTCGAAGACCTTGACCTGGCTCACGGCGGCGTCCACCTCGGCCTGGAAGGGCCTCGGGTCCAGGGTGAAGAGGACGTCCCCGGCCTTCACCATGTCGCCGTCCCTGAAGTGCACCTTCTCGATGTGGCCGCGGACGCGGGCCCGGATCTCCACGACGGCGACGGGGGCCGTCCAGCCGTTGAAGTCCTCGTACTCCGCGTAGTCCCGGATCTCGGGGCGCACCACGGTGACCTTCGGCGGCGGGGGCGCGGCCCGGGGGGGCGCCTCGGCCCTGCACCCCGGCACCGACGCCAGGGCGGCCAGGGCCGCCGCAAGGAACCGTCCGTTCGCGCGCATGGTGCCCTCCCTCACTGGTTCCCGCCGGCGGGTGCCGCCGCGGGGGCCGCCGGGCCGACCGCCGGGGCCTCCACCGCCCCCTCGTTCTCCCACCCGCCCCCGAGGGCGCGGTAGAGGTCGATCAGCGCCAGCGCGACGTCCCCGCGGGCGACGGCCAGGCGGTCCTGCTGCTCGGTGAGCGTCGAGGAGAAGAGGAACACGGTCGAGAAGTCCACGGCCCCCTGGGTGTACTGGTCCGTGGCGATCTCCACGGTCCGCGCGGCCGCCCTGACGGCCTCCCCCTGGGGGACCAGGACATCCCGGGTGCGGAGGAAGGTGGCCATGGCGTCCTCCGCCTCGCCCCCGGCCCGGAGGACCGCCTCCCGGTAGTCGTAGACCGCGCTGCGGAAGGCGGCCTCGAAGGCCTGCACGTTGCTGGCGGTGCGGCCGTAGTCGAGGAGGGACCAGCGGAAGGAGGGGCCCACGTACCCGGTCAGGGAGCCGGACTTCCCGAGGTCCGACGCGTGCTCCGCCGAGACCCCGAGGCTGCCGAGGATGGAGATGCTGGGGTAGAAGTCCGCCTCGGCGATCCCGATGAGGGCGCTCCGCGCCGCGGCGATGCGCTCGGCCCTGCGGACGTCGGGCCGGCGCCGCAGGAGGTCGGCCGGGATGCCCACGACCAGGGAGGCGGGGGCCTCCGGGATGGGCGCCTCGCCGAGCTCCTTCGAGAGGTCCCGCGGGACCGATCCCGTGAGGACGCAGAGGGCGTTGTTCTCCAGGCGCAGCCCCCGCTCCGCCTCGGGGATCCGCGCCCGGGTGTTCTCGAGGACCTGGCGGGATTCGTGGACGTCCCGCTCGGTGACCGCGCCCGCCCCGAACCGGTCCTGGGCGAGCTGGAAGGACTTCTCCTGGATGGCGAGGTTGTCCCGGAGGTGCTTCAGGCGCTCCTGGAAGGTGCGGTACCGGACGTAGCGGGCGGCCACCTCGGCGTAGAGGAGGACGAGCACGTCGTCGTGGTCGGCGATGGAGGCGTCGAGCTCGGCGTCCGCCGCCTGCACGCCCCGGCGGTACCGGCCCCAGAAGTCGAGCTCCCAGGCCGCCCCCACGGAGAGGTCGAAGGAGCTCACCGTCCGGTCCATCCCCGGGAAGGAGTCGGCCGTGTTCTCGCTGCGCCGCTCCACCGCGGCGTCGCCCGAGGCCCCCTGGGACTGCGGGTAGAGGTAGCCCGTGGCGACGCCGAGCCGCGCCCGCGAGGCCACCACCCGCTCGGCGGCGGCGCGCAGCGTCAGGTTCTCCTGCCGGGCCTGGGCGACGAGCTTCGAGAGGGCGGGGTCCCTGAAGACGTCCCACCAGGCGCCGAGGTCGGCCTCCTCGCTCTTCACCCGGGCGTCCTGGAAGTCGATCCACCGCTCGGCGGCGGCGGCCCCGGGGGTCTCGTAGTCGGGGCCCACGAGGTAGGCCTCGCCTCCGGGAAGGAGGCCGCACCCGGCGAGGAGGAGGGGGGCGGCGAGGAGGAAGGACGGGCGGAAACCCATGGTGCACTCTCCGCGGAAGGGGGCCATGCCGGCGGCGGGATTGTCGCCGGGGGCAAGCCCGGGAGGCGGAGGGAATTCGGCTCGAAGTCATGGGGGAGGCGCCCCGGGATCGACCCCGCGCGGGGCCCCCGCCCTGCCGCTACCTCCCCGCCTCCCACCGCGCCCGCAGCCGCGCCGCCTCCGCGACGTCCTCCGGCCGCGCCCCGGGGCCGAGGAGGTTCCGCGTCTCGCCGGGGTCGGCGCGGAGGTCGTAGAGCTCCTCCCGGAGCTGGGTCCCCCCCCCGCTCCTCGTGTCCACCACGGAGATCCATTTCCTCGGCCCCGCCGGCCCCCCGTCGTCCCTCGCCCCCCGGAACCGCCAGTGGAACTTCCGGAAGACCTCCAGGGGGACCTCCGGCATCGTCCTCTCCGCGTTCGGCCGCGACCTGTCCATGGGGCCGAACTCCGAGAGCGCGATCCGGTGCCCCGAGGGCTCCGGCCGCAGCGGCTCCGCCGCCTTCCCGCAGCCCGCGGGGACCGGGACCCCGGCCGCCTCCAGGAGGGTCGGGTAGAGGTCCTGGAGCCGCACGGAGTCCTCCACCACCCGGCCCCCCTCGAACCGCCCGGGCCACCGGATCACGAGGGGCACGTGGAGCATGGGCTCGTGGACCGAGAACCCGTGGTTCACCTCCCCGTGCTCCCCCAGCCCCTCCCCGTGGTCCCCGGTCACCACGACCACCGCGCCCTCGAGGAGCCCCGCCCCCCGGAGGTCGTCGAGGATCCCCCCCGTCGCCCGGTCCAGCCGCCGCACCGCCCCGTCGTAGGCGAGGCCGAGGCTGTGCGCCACCCCCTCCTGGAGCCCGATCCCCCCGAGCAGGCGCATCATGGCCTGCCGGTCCCCGACCATGCCGGCCACGATCCGCGCCTTCTCCGCGGATCCCGCCCCGTGCATCCCCTCCACGTCGGCGTCCTCGAAGGCGTAGGGGAGGTGGGAGTCCATGAGGTTGACGAAGAGGAGGAAGGGGCGGCGCCCCCCGCCCGGCGCCGGGCGCTCCCGGATCCAGGCCGCCACCGCCTCCCGGACCTCCTCCCCCTGCCCGTGCTGGTCCTCCCGGAAGCAGGGGACGAACCTCTCGAACCCCGCGGAGAGCCCCGTGACCGGGGAGACGAGGGGGTTGGCGGAGACGGCCACGGTCTCGTAGCCCGCCTCCCGGAGCGTGGCGGGGAGGAGCGGGATGCCGTGGCGCACGCGGTCGCCGACCCCCTCCGTCATCCCGTGGTCCCGGGGGAGGAGCCCGGTGAAGAGGGAGGCGTGGGCCGGAGGGGTCCAGGGGGCGGGGGAGGAGCAGCGGGGGAAGGAGACGGCGTCCGCGGCGAAGGCGGCGAGGCGGGGGGTCGTGGGGAAGGGGTACCCGTGGGCGGAGAC
Organism: Planctomycetota bacterium; assembly: GCA_023150535.1. Classification (GTDB taxonomy): domain Bacteria; phylum Planctomycetota; class JAJSAM01; order JAJSAM01; family JAKLKS01; genus JAKLKS01. Next base: position 5,480 of record JAKLKS010000076.1, on the reverse strand, counting down.
GCGGTCCCCGCGGCAGGTGTCCCAGACGACGAGGACGATGTCCCGCGGGCGGGCGCCCGGCGCGGAGTCGCAGGAGGGGAGGGGGGCGGCGAGGAGGGCGAGGAGGAGGCCCGCAGCGGCGCCGCGCGCGGCGCGGGGCGGCTCGGGGGGCGGGACGGCCGCCCCGGGGGGTCGCGGTTCGGACCATGGTTCTCGGTGCTCCCGGGGGAAGGGCCCCCCGGGGCGGATTCTACACCCCGGGTGGGATTCCTCGCCCGCTCCCATGGGGACCCTTAGCATCGATCCCTTCGACCCCGCCCCCCGGGAGGAACCTCCATGCGTCGCCAGCGCCTCGCCGCCGCGGCCTTCGCCGCGGCCGCCCTCGTCGCGTCCCCCCTCGCGGCGCCGGCCGCATCGGCCCCGCCCGCCCCCCTCGCCCCGGCCCCCGCCGACGGCGGGGAGGGCGGCTCGAAGGGGCTCCAGGTCCCCGTGAAGGAGGGGGTCCTCCCCAACGGGCTCAAGGTGCTGGTCGTCGAGCGGCACGAGGCGCCCGTCGTCTCCTGCGTGGTCAAGTTCCGCGTCGGCGGCGTGGACGAGAAGGTGGGCCAGACCGGGATCGCCCACATCCTCGAGCACATGCTCTTCAAGGGGACCGACGTCTGGGGCACCACCGACTACGCGGCGGAGAAGCCCCTCCTCGACCGCACCGAGCGCCTCTACCACGAGATCCTCGCGGCCCGGGAGGCCCTGCCCCTGGAGATCCGGCGCCACACCGAGGTCCTCGACGACATCGTCCGGGTGTCCCACGCGCTCGCCCTCGCCGAGGCGGCGCCCCCGGAGCGGAGGGACGCCGCGGCGGCCGCCGCCCTCGCGGAGGAGGCGAAGCCGCTCCTGGCCCTCGACCCCTCGGTGCAGAGGGTCTTCGACCTGGAGCGGGAGTTCTGCCGCGTCCAGGAGGAGGCGGACCGCTTCGTCGTGGACGACGAGGACTGGCAGATCCTCGAGCGGAACGGGGCCTGGGGCCTCAACGCCTCCACGGGGGCGGACTCCACGCAGTACTTCTACTCCCTCCCCGCGAACCGGCTCGAGCTGTGGGCGCTCGTCGAGTCCGGCCGGATGCGCCACCCGGTGTTCCGCCAGTTCTACAAGGAGCGGGACGTCATCATGGAGGAGCGCCGGATGCGGGTGGACAACAACCCCAACGGCGTGATGTGGGAGCAGCTCAACGCGGCCGCCTACACGGCCCACCCCTACGGCTCCCCCGTCATCGGCTGGGCCAGCGACATCGCACGCGTCTCCCGCAGCCAGGTGGAGGCCTTCTTCCGCAAGCACTACGCGCCGAACCGCGCGGTCGCCTGCGTCGTCGGGGACGTGAAGTTCGAGGCGGTCATGGACCTCATGCGGCGGTATTTCGGGGACATCCCCCGCCAGCCCGACCCCGAGCCGGTCGTGACGCGGGAGCCGCCCCAGCTCGGCGAGAGGAGGATCACCGCGAAGGTGCAGAACCTCCGCGTGCCGCAGGTCGCCCTGATGTTCCACCGCCCCGCCCTCGGGCACCCGGACATGTTCGCGCTCGACATCCTGAGCGGGGTCCTCTCCTCGGGGAACACCGGGAGGCTCGACAAGTCCCTCTGGGAGAAGCGCATCGGCCGCATCTTCGCGGGGAACCAGGACACCCTCTACCCGGGGACCTTCGTCTTCGTCGGCACGCCGCTCCCCGGGAAGACCCTGGAGGACGTCGAGAAGGAGATCGGGGAGCAGATCGCGCGCCTGCGCTCGGAGCCCGTCACCGACGCGGAGTTCGCCAAGGTGCGCAACCAGAACGCCGCCAGCCTCGTCCGGGGGATGCAGTCCGGCATGGACCTCGCCCAGACCCTGACCACCTACGAGATCCTCCACGGCTGGGACTTCATCAACACCTACATGGAGCGGAGCGCGAAGGTGACGAAGGAGGACGTGATGCGGGTCGCGGCGAAGTACCTCCACGACGACAACCGGACCGTGATCCACCTCCTCCCGGCCCCCGCCGCGGACGCGCCCGAAGGCAACGGAAAGTAGGAAGACCATGACCGACCACGACCGCCGCCTCCGCTTCGCCGCCGCCCTCGCGGCGGCCTCGCTCTTCGCCGCGCCCCCCACCGTGGCGCTGGCCGGGGACGCCGCCGCCGCCGCCGCGCCGGCGCCCGCCCCCGCCGGGGACCGCCCCGTCCACCCGAAGGACCTCCGGTTCTCCGAGCAGCCCTTCTCCTTCCCCCACTCGGTCCGCGTCGTCCTCTCCAGCGGGATGGTCCTCCACCTCATCGAGGACCGCTCGCTCCCCATCGTGGACGCCTCGGCGGTGTTCCGCGGGGGCGCGGTCTTCGACCCCGAGGGGAAGGAGGGGCTCGCGTCGCTCGCCTGCGGCATGGTGCGGACGGGGGGGACGGCGACCCTCTCCCCGGACGAGCTGGACGAGGCCCTCGACCTCGTGGCGGGGTCGGTCTCCGTGGGAGCGTCCCAAGAGAACCTCGCCGCCGGCTTCTCCTTCCTCTCGAAGGACCTCGACCGGGGCCTCGAGATCTTCGCCGACGTGCTCCGCAACCCCCGCTTCGACGAGGGGCGCTTCCAGCAGACGAAGGCCCTGTCCCTGCAGGGGCTCCAGCGGCAGTTCCAGAGCCCCGGCGGCGTCCTCGGCCGGGTGTTCGGTCCGGCGATCCACGGCTCCCACCCCTACGGCGCGCTGGTGACGGCGAAGAGCCTGGGGTCCATCACCGTGGAGGACCTGAAGGCCTTCCACGCGCGGTGGTTCCACCCGGAGTCCTTCATCCTCTCCGTGGCCGGGGACTTCGACCGCGAGGCGCTGGTGGCGAAGCTCGAGAAGGTCTTCGAGGGCTGGCCGAAGGCGGCCGAGCCGCTCCCGAAGTGGCCCGCCCCCTTCGAGCGGAAGTACGAGGGGGGCCACTTCGTCGTCCCCATGGCCGGCGTCACCCAGACCAACATCCGCATGGGCCACTGGGGCCCGCCCCAGAACTCCGAGGACCGGGTGCGCTTCGACGTCGCGAACCTCATCCTCGGCGGCGGCTCCTTCTGGTCCCGCATGACGAAGGTGATCCGGACGAAGGAGGGGCTCGCCTACTCCGTGTGGTCGGGCCTCGGCCGGGCGAGCCAGGGGGGCGTGTTCATGGCGGGGACCGAGACGAAGGCGGCCTCGACCTACCGCGCCGTCACGCTCATGCGCCAGCTCATCGCGCAGATGCGGGAGGAGGACGTGACCGAGGAGGAGCTCCAGCAGGCGAAGGACTCCATCCTCAACGGCTTCGTCGCCGTCATCGAGAGCCCCGCGGCGCTGGCCTCGCAGTACGCGACGCTCGAGTTCAAGGAGTACCCCGAGGGGTGGCTCGACCGCTACCGCGACATCGTGCGGTCGGTCACCGTGGCGGACGTGCGGCGGGTGGCGAGGGAGTACCTCCGGCCCGAGGGGCTCGTCCTCGTGATGGTCGGGGACCCGTCGCTCTTCGACGCGGCGCCGGAGGAGCTGGGGCCGGCGAAGGAGCTGCCGGTCCGGTAGGCGGGGCGGTGCGGGTCCTCGGCATCGACCCGGGGACGCGGGTCGTCGGCTGGGGGGTCGTCGAGGCCGAGGGGAGCCGGCTGCGCGCGGTGGCCTGGGGCGCGCTGAAGGCCCCCGCCGGGGGGGTCATCGAGGTGCGGCTGCGCGTCCTCCACGAGGGGGTGCGGGCCCTTCTCGCGGAGCACCGGCCCGGGGCGGTCGCCCTCGAGGAGGCCTTCTTCGGCAAGGGGGCGCGGGCGGCGCTCGCGCTCGGCGAGGGGCGGGGCGCGGTCCTCGTCGCGGCCGCGCTCGCGGGGGTGCCGGTGCGGCAGTACCCCCCGGCCACCGTGAAGAAGGCCGTCACCGGCCGCGGCGCCGCCGCGAAGGACCAGGTGGCCGCCATGGTGCGCGTGATCCTCGGCCTGGCCGAGGTGCCGACCCCGGCCGATGCGACAGACGCACTCGCCGCTGCCATCTGCGATTTGCACAGGGGGTGATCGGTACGGAGCCAGGCTCCCTTTCTTCACACGGCCGGGGTGAACTCCGGATGAAGCACCCGGAGAGGAAGCACGCTTCGCGACGGAATTCCGCCGAACTCCCCTTCCAGCGCCCGCCACAGGACTCCGGAGGCCAGGTCCCGGTAGGCAGCGTCCACCTCCATCCGCTCGAGGTGCCGGGCGACCCTGCGGCTGACGGTCGCCGTGGACAGGGAGAAACGGGAGGCCGTCTCTTCGACCGTGAGTCCGCAGTAGAGCCGGACCATGGCGATCCTCAGGTCCTGGTCGCCGGCCGGGTCCGCCCGGATCCGGGCCTCGGGGACGATGACCCACCCCGGAGTGGATCCGTCGGCCAGGCGCGTCTTGCGCAGCATCCACGCCTGGACCCTGTCCGGAGGGGACCGGACGAGATCACGCAGCGGATCCTCCTCGAGCTCGGCCCCGCGGATGCGGCGCTCGACCATCTCGTCCACGAAAGAGGGGGCGCCATCGCGGGTCTCCACGGGGTAGGCCCGGGCGGGACTTCCGGATCGGACATCCCGCATTCCCAGGAACTCCTCCACGGCACCGCGCACCAGGAAGGGGGGACCTCCCCCTCTCGCGTACCACCAGGCGCTGCCATGGGGGTAGTCCGTGCTCCGTTCGACCAGTCCGGCCTGGACGGGATTCCGGTCGATGTAGCGCAGCAGGGTGTGGAAGTAGGCGTCGCTCTCGACGGGCCGGCTCCAGAACCTCCCCCTGAACAGGGGGCCGTCCCGATGGCGGCCCCGATTGAAGCGGCGAACGTATGCGTTGCCCACCTCCTTCATGGCGACGGAGAGTTCCCCCTCCGGGCTCCTCGCCAGGAGGTGGTAGTGGGTCGCCATGAAGGTGTAGGCGTGGATCTCGATCCGTCCCGTGCCGGTGGCCTCGGCGAGGAGGTCCTGGAAGGCCCGGATGTCCCCGCCTCCCTCGAAGACGGGACGCCGTGCAATTCCCCGGTTGACGAGGTGGTGCCAGGCTCCTTCGTAATCGTCGCGCGGCCGTCGGGGCATGGGTTCCTCCGGGAAGCAGGATGCCGACCCGTGTACATGCCGCGCAGGTGAAGAAAGGGAGCCTGGCTCCGTACCTGTCAGTCGGTC
>JAKLKS010000076.1:0-347 GCA_023150535.1 Planctomycetota bacterium | reverse complement strand
TCACGACATCGAGCGACTCGGTCCCGATCGGGAGGGCATCGAGGCCCACGCTCCCCTCGCCCGCCCCCGCCGCCTTCACGGTCAGCACGGCCCCGCGTCCGCGCACCAGGGGGACCGTGAAGATCGCCTGCCCGATCCCCTCCCCTCCCCAGCCCTCCGCACGCCCGCCGCGTCCGTTGGCGAAGCGGATCTCCCAGGAGCCCTCCATCAGCGGCCGCCCGCCGCCGTCCACCGCCTTCACCAGGAGGCTCCCCTCCGCCTCCCCCTTCCGCGCCAGGGTCCAGAGCGCCGGCTCCCCGGGCATGACCTCGAGGAGCGGCGTGCCCCCCCACCCCCCCCCCCCCGGG
>JAKLKS010000075.1 GCA_023150535.1 Planctomycetota bacterium | reverse complement strand
GTTCCGCCGCGAGGCGCAGCCGCTGGCGCTCCCCCCCCGACAGGGTGTCCAGGGGCTGCCCCAGGGGGAGGTAGCCGAGCCCCACCTGCTCCAGCGGGCGGAGGGGCCCGTGCACCGCGGGGATGTTCCGGAAGAAGGGGAGGGCCTCGGCCACGGGGAGGGCGAGGACGTCGGCCGCCGTCGCCCCCCGCCAGCGGACCTCCAGCGTCTCCCGCTCGAAACGCCGCCCCCCGCAGGCCTCGCAGGTCACCCGGACCTCGGGGAGGAGGTGCATCTCGATGGCCTGGACCCCGAGCCCCTCGCAGGCCGGGCACCGCCCCCCCTCCACGTTGAAGGAGAAGCGGGAGGGCCCGAAGCCCCGCACCCGGGCGTCGTCGCTCTCCGCCAGCAGCGTCCGGATCCCGTCCCAGGCCCCGACGAAGGTGGCCGGCGTCGCCCGGGCGGAGCGGCCCACGGGCGCCCGGTCCACCTCCAGCGCCCGGGAGAAGCGGGCCGCCCCCCGGATGTCCCGGTGGGCCCCCGGGGGGGCGGGGTCCCCGAGGAGGCGGCGGCGCACCGCCCGGAGCAGCGTGTCCTGCACCAGCGTGGACTTCCCGCTCCCGGAGACCCCGACCACGGCCGTCACCCGGCCCACGGGGAAGCGGGCCTCCACGTCGCGCAGGTTGTGGGCGGTGGCGCCGACCACGACCACCGCCCCCCGCTCGAAGGGGTCGGCGGCGTCGGGGGGGAAGGCGGTGCGGGCCTCCCCCCGGAGGTGGCGGGCCGTGAGGGTGGAGGCGGTCCGGAACTCCTCCATGGGGCCCGCGAAGACGACGCTCCCCCCCTCCTTCCCGGCCCCGGGGCCGAACTCGACCAGGTGCTCCGCGGCGGCGATGACGCCGAGGTCGTGCTCCACGACGAGCAGGCTGTTGCCCGCGTCCCGGAGACGGCGCAGGGCCGCCAGCAGGCGCTCCACCTCCGCCGGGTGGAGCCCGGCGGTGGGCTCGTCCAGCACGTAGAGGACGCCGGCGAGGCCGCCGCCGAGGTGGGCCGCGAGCCGCGCCCGCTGGGCCTCCCCGCCGGAGAGGGTGGCGGCCGGCCGGTCGAGGCCGAGGTAGCCGAGGCCGAGGTCCCCGAGGATGCGCAGGCGGCGGGCGACCTCCTCGAGGAGGGGGGCGGCGGTCTTCGCGGCGCTGCCGGCGAAGGTCCAGGCCTCGAGCGCGGGGAGCGCCTCCCCGACGGTCCGCGCGAGGAGATCGGGGAGGGAGAGCCCCCGGATCCGCACCGCGCGGGCCTCGGGGCGCAGGCGGGTGCCCCCGCACTCCCCGCAGGCCCCCTCGGCGAGCAGCGCCCGGGCCGCCCCGCGGCCCACCGTCGCCTTCCCCGCGGCCAGGGCCTTGAGGCGGGGCTCGACGGCGCTCCGGAGGAAGGCGGCCAGCGCCTCCCGGTCCTGGACGGCGGCGAGGGCCCCGGGGGCGAGCCCCCGGGCGTCGAGGAAGGTCTCGGCGAGGCGGTGGAGGTGCTTCCGCTCCCGGGGGGGGAGGCGGCGGAAGGACTTCGCGAGGACGTCGAGCAGGGTGCCCACGGCCTCCCGGGGGACGAGGGCCTCGGGCACGAGCGCCCGGTCGGTGCCGGTCCCGGTGCAGGCGGGGCAGGCGCCGCGGGGGCTCCACCAGGAGAAGGTGGCGGGGACGGGGGGCTCGCTCGTCGTCCCGCAGCGGGGGCAGCCGAAGCGCTCGGAGAACAGCAGGTCCTCCTCCGGCGGGGCGCCGTCCCGGGCGACGGCGACGGTGCCGCCGGAGACCCGGAGGGCCACCTCGACGGAGTCCTGGACGCGGGATCGGAGGCTGCCCCGGACGACGAGGCGGTCCACGACGGCGGCGACCTCGGCGGGGGGGGGGCCGGGGAGGGGGGCGCCGGGGGGGTGCTCCGAGAGGTCCACCACGGCCCCGTCGGCGCGGACGCGGACGAAGCCCTCGCGGCGGGCCCGCTCCAGGGCGGCGGCGGGGTCCGCCGCGGGGCCGGGGAACAGCGGGGCGAGGAGGAGGACCCGGGTCCCCTCGGGGAGGGAGCCCACGGCCTCGGCCACCTCGCCCGGGGCGCGGCGGGCGACGGGGCGGCCGCAGCGGTGGCAGCGGGCCTCGCCGTGGACGGCGTAGAGGACGCGGAGGTAGTCGAGGACGTCGGCGACGGAGGCGAGGGTGGCGCGGGGGTCCCGGGGGGGCGGGTCGGAGGGGACGCAGAGGGTGGGGGGGAGGCCCTCCACGCGGTCCACCTCGGGGCGGGCCCCGGTGCCGAGGTGGGCGCGGAGCTTCGGGGAGAGCCCCTCGAGGTAGCGGCGCTCGCCGAAGCGGAAGAGCGTGTCCACGGCGAGGGAGGACTTCCCGCTCCCGCTCGGGCCGGTGAGGACGACGAGGCGCTCCCGGGGGAGGTCGAGGTCGACGCCCTTGAGGTTGTGCTCGCGGGCGTTGCGGACGCGGATCGTCCCGGCCATGGGGATGCCCCCCGCCTACTCCTCCCCGTCGTCCCCCTCCCCGCCGCCCCCCTCGTCCTCGAAGGAGTCGTCGAAGGGGATCCCCCCGGCGGGGTCCACCGTGCCGGCGGGGGCCTTCGGGTCCTGGTCGAGCACCGACTCCCCCCGCTCCCGGCGCAGCTTCGCCAGCAGGTCGTAGACCTTCTGGGCCTTCGCGAGCGAGGGGTCGTAGCGCATCGTCAGCCGGGGCGTGACCCGGGTGCCCATCTCCTTCGCCACGGCCGACTGGAGGTACCCCCGCGCGTCGTCCAGCGCGTGGGCGGTCTTGGAGCGGTCCCCCTCGGTGCCGATGATGGACCAGAAGATCACGGCCGAGGTCAGGTCCTTGGCGAGCTTCACCTGCGTGACCGTGATGAAGCCGAGGCGGGGGTCCTTCAGCTCCTGGAGTATCGCCCGGCTCACCCTCTGGCGGATCACCTCCGTCAGGCGCCGGAGCCGGATGTCGTTCACCATCAGAGGATCTCCACCTGCCGGTCGAGCACCTGCACGTCGGGGCACCCCGCGAGGAAGGCGAGCAGCGCCTCCGCCTCGGAGGAGAGGAGCCTGCGGTCGTTGGCCACCAGCGCCGCGCCCACCGTCGCCCGCTGGAGGAGGTCCTGGGCGCCGACCTCGGCGACGGAGGCGTTGAACCGGGAGCGCGCCCGCTCCAGCAGCCCCTTCACCACGGACCGCTTCTCCTTGAGCGAGAGGCAGCCCGGGACGAGCAGGTCGGCCTGGACGACGGCCACGGCCATCTCCCCCGCGGGGGAGGAGCCGCCGGCGGGACGGGTCCTGCGCGCCACCATGCCCTCCCCCGGGTGCGGGCCTACTTCAGGGTCCGCTTGATCTCGACGACCTCGTAGGACTCGATCACGTCGCCCACCTTGACGTCGTCGAACCCGGCGATCTTGAGGCCGCACTCGAAGCCGCCCTTCACCTCGCGGGCGTCGTCCTTGAAGCGCTTGAGCGACTCGAGCTTCTGGTTGGTCATGATCTGCTTGCCGTCGCGGAAGAGCCGGATCGGCGCGGAGCGCCGCAGCAGGCCGTCGGTCACCGCGCAGCCGGCGATGGTCCCCACCTTGGAGATGGCGAAGATCTCCTTCACCGTGGCGTGGCCCAGCACCTCCTCCTTCTTCTCCGGCTCGAGCAGGCCCTCCATGGCCCGCTTCATGTCGTCCACCAGCTCGTAGATGATCTGGTAGGTGCGGATCTGGACGCCCTCGCGCTCCGCCAGGTCCTTGGCGGCGTTCTCCGCCATCACGTGGAAGCCGATGACGATGGCGCGGGAGGCGACGGCGAGCTTGACGTCGCTCTCGGAGATGGAGCCCACGCCGCCGTGCAGGACGCGGATGCTGACCTCGGAGTGGGTGAGCTCCCCGATCTTCTTCTGGAGCGCCTCGACGGAGCCCTTCACGTCGGCCTTGAGGATGACCCTGACCTCGGACTCGCCGACGTCCTGCGCGCTGGAGAAGACGTTCTCGAGGGTGACGGCGGGGCGCTCCGTGCGCTCGGAGGCCCGGGCCGCCGCGGAGCGCTCCTCGGCGATCCGCTTGGCCGAGCCGAGGTCGTCCATGGCGTAGAAGCGGGCGCCCGCCTCGGGGACGTCGGTGAGGCCGATGACCTGCACCGGGGTCGAGGGGGGCGCCTCGTCGAGGTCCTCCCCCTTGTCGTTCTGGAGGCTCCGCACGCGGCCCCAGGCGTTGCCCGCGAGGATCGCGTCGCCCACGCGCAGCGTCCCGGCCTGCACGAGGAAGGTCGCGAGCACGCCCCGCGCCTCCCCCTTGGAGGCCTCGATGACCGTGCCCACGGCGCGGCGGTGGGGGTCGGCGGCGAGCTCCTGGAGGTCGGCGGAGAGGGCGAGCATCTCGACGAGGTGGGGGATGCCCTCGCCCGTGAGGGCGGAGACGGGCTCCACGAGGGTGTCGCCGCCCCACTTGTCCCAGGTCAGGCCGAGGGTCGAGAGCTGGTTGAGGACGCGGTCCCTGTTGGACTGGGGCTTGTCGATCTTGTTGAGGGCGACCACGATGGTCACGCCCGCGGCCTTGGCGTGGCTGATGGCCTCCTCGGTCTGGGGCATGACGCCGTCGTCGGCGGCCACCACGAGCACGACGACGTCGGCGACGTTGGCGCCGCGGGCCCGCATGGCCGTGAAGGCCTCGTGGCCGGGGGTGTCGAGGAAGGTGACGAGGCGGCCCCCCTCGGTGGCGACCTGGTAGGCGCCGATGTGCTGGGTGATCCCGCCGGCCTCGTGCGCGGCGACGTCGGTCTTGCGGATGGCGTCGAGCAGCGAGGTCTTGCCGTGGTCCACGTGGCCGAGCACCGCCACGACGGGGGGCCGGGGCTCGAGGCGCTCCTCGTCCTGGACGTCCAGCTCCAGCCCGTCGAGGGCCTGCTCCGCCGCGGGCTTCGCCTTCTTGATCTCGATCTCGCGGTTGAGCTCGAGCGCGAGGACCTGGACCGTCTCCTCCTCGAGGGTGGAGTTGATGTTGGCCATGACGCCGCTCTGCATGAGGGAGCGGATGATGTCGTTCACGCGGACGCTGAGGACCTGGGAGAGCTCCTTCACGGTGATCGGGAGCTGGACCGCGATCTTCCCCTCGGCCAGGGTCGGCGCCTGGCGGCCGCGCCGGCGCTGGCGCTGGAGGGTGCGGGGGGCCCGGCGCTGCTGGAGCCGGGAGAGCCTCTCGACGCCGGGGACGGGGGCCCTCTCGACGGGGGCCGGCTCCACGACGGGGCGCGGGGCGACGCCGGGGACGGCCTCGGGATCGACCTCGAGGATCTCCTGGAAGCCCTCCTCCAGCAGCTCCTCGCTCAGCTCCTCCCGCTTCTCGTCGCGGCCCTTGCGCTTCTTGGAGGTGCCGGTCTTGGCCGGCTTCGCGTCCTCCTCGGCCCGGCGGCGGCGCTCGGCGGCGGCGGCCAGGGCCGCGGGGGAGCCCGGGGTCTCGATGGTGCGCAGGACGGCCCCCGGGGCGAGGGCCCCCGGGACCGGGGCCCCGGCGGGGGCGGCGATGATCGACGCGGCCCCCCCCTTCTGGGCGGACAGGGCCTCGCGGATGACCGCCGCGTGCTCCTCGGAGAGGATGGCCATGTGGCTGCCCGGGTCCACGCCGCGGGCATGGAGCATCTGGAGGAGGACCCGGTTGGCCAGGCCCGTCTCGCGAGACAGGTGGTACACGCGCAAGCCGCAGCTCCTTGTCTTGCCGGTTTCCTCCCGGCGCCTTCCCGGTCGCTGCCCGGCCCCCGCGGGCCGGCGATGCCGCCGTGGCCGCTAGGTCCCCCGGCCCCCGTCGTCCGCGCCCGTCCCGGACCCCGGCCCCGGGGAGGCGGCGGGGGAGGCGCCGCCTCCGGCGTCGCCCGCCGCACCCGGCCCGGCCGCGTCGGCGGGGGGCAGGGGGGCCACGGGCATGGGAGGGGGGGCGGTCGGGGAGGGGGTTCCCACGGCGGACTGCCCGGGGGCGGTCCTGGCCGGGGCGGCCCCGGCGGGGGCCCCGCCCTCGGCGTCCTCGCCGGGGGCGGTCGGCAGGGCGCCCGAGGCGAGGCGGCCGGACTCCGTCACGCTGGCCGCGTCCCCCCGGTCCTCCACGTAGGAGACCTCGCCCTCGGCCTCCGGCGAGGCGCCCTCCTCGAGGAGGCCCTTCTGCTTGGCCTCCTCCTCCGTCATGATGTCGATGTCCCAGCCGCAGAGCTTGGCCGCGAGGCGCACGTTGGCGCCCTTCTTGCCGATGGCCAGCGAGAGCTGGTCCTCGTCCACGATGACCAGCGCCTTGCCGTTCTGCGGGAAGAGGTCGATGCGGTTGATCTCCGCGGGCTTCAGCGCGTTCATGATCAGCGTCTCGGGCTGGTCGGAGAAGGGGATGATGTCGATGCGCTCCCCGCCGAGCTCGTCGATGATGGTCTTGATGCGCGCGCCCCGCATCCCGATGCAGGCGCCCACGGGGTCGATCTTCGGGTCGAGGCTCGTGACGGCGACCTTGGTCTTGTAGCCCGCCTCGCGCACGAGCTTGCGGATCTCGACCATCCCCTCGGCGATCTCCGGGACCTCGCGCTCGAAGAGCCGCTTGATGAGGTCGGGGTGGCTGCGGGAGAGGATGATCCGGACCTTGGGGCCGTTCTTGCGGACCTCGACCACGTAGCAGAGGGCCTGGTCGCCGACGCGGTACTGCTCGCCGCGGACCTGCTCGTGCTTGGGGAGGTGCCCCTCGGGGCCTCGGTCGCGGGTGCCGAGGCGGACGACCATGGTGGTCCCCTCGATGCGCACGACCTGGCCCGGGACGATCTGCTTCTGGTAGCGGTCGTACTCCGTGAAGATCACGTCCCGCTCGGCCTCGCGGATCTTCTGGAGGATGACCTGCTTGGCGGTCTGGGCGGCGATGCGGCCGAGGTCCTGGAGCTGGAGCTCGTTCCCCTCGGCGTCGTAGGAGAGGACCATGCCCGTGGAGCGGTCGATCCGCAGGGTGAGCGCGTTCTCCTCGCCGAACTTCTTGCGGGCGGCGGACAGGAGGGCCGACTCGATGGCCTCGAACAGGACTTCCTTGTCGATGTCCTTGTCCCGGTGGAGGGTGTCGACGATGCGGAGAAGCTCGCCGTTCAAGGCTCCCTCCCTCTACCCACCGAAGGGGGGGCCCCGTGCCCCGGTCCGCCGGACGGGGCACCCTCCTGAAAAAAAGAGGCGGGTCTGGACCCACCTCTCGCAGGCAGCACCTCGGGCGACGACCTTTCCGATCGGTGAAAGGTAAACGGGCATTGTAGGGACCCGGCGGGGCGCCGGCAAAGGAATCGGGAACCTGATCAGTACGGAACCCGACCCGAAATCGTCAACCTGACGATTCCGGGTCGGGTTCCGTACGGATCAGGTTCCGTACGGATCACCTGCCGAGGAGGGAGGGGCCCGAGGGCGCCCGCAGGCGCGGGTCCGCCATGTCGTTCACGACCTCCGGCTCCCCGGTGGCGGGGTCGAGCTCCCACCGGGTGCCGTGGCGGGCGGGGGGGGGGACGGGACGGTGGGGGAAGGCGTCGAGGTCCCGGAGGGAGGCGGGCTTCCGCCCCGTGGTCAGCTCGTGGTGGCGGCAGAGGAGGCGGAGGAACTCCCGGGTCTGCGCGTCCTGCCACTCCGCCAGGGTCCCGATGACGACGTCCCGGGTCGCCGGCAGCACCTCCACCCCCTCCGCGAGGGCGGCCCGGCGGGCGGGGTTGCGCTCCCAGGACTCCCGCTCCGCGGGGGGGGCCTCGGCGAGCACCTCCTCGAGGGAGGAGGGCCACCTCCCGAGCCTCTGCTCCGCCGCCCCGGCCCACTTCCGGAGCACCTCCCGGCGCGCCCCGTCCGCCTCCCGGAGGAACTGGTCGCGCCACTCCGGGTGGGAGGGCTCCCCCTCCGGGTCGGCCCCCGGGTCGGAGCCGGCGACGGCGTGGAGCGCCCGGCGGAGGCCGGGGTCGGAGAGGTCGGCCGCGCGCAGCAGCCAGAGGTCCCAGCCCGCCAGCGGGCTCCCCGCCTTCGCCCGGATGGCGGCCACGAGGTCGATGAGGATCGTGGGGGCCCCCGGCTTCCGCGCCGCCTCCTCGAGGAGCCCGAGCCCCCGGGCCTTCTCCTCCGCGCTCCCGTACATGGTGAGGTTCATCCCGAGGACCTCGGGGAGCCGGTGGTCCTCGGCGTTCACGCGCCGCCGAGGGGCGAAGGGGGTCGCGACCTCCGCGTCCATGGCCCGCCGCACGACCCGCTCGATGGCCGGGTGGCGCTTGCGCCCGAGCTCGAGGAAGTAGGCGGCGTAGATGACCGGGTTGACGGCCCGGGGGTTGGCGTCGGTCATCACCCCCGTCACGCTCTCGATCCAGGCCGCCTTCCTCTCGGGGTCCACCCAGGTGCGGCCGAGCTTCGGCAGGACCGACAGCCAGAGCGCGTCGGCGGCCGCCTCCTGCACCCCCGCCGCGGCGAGGCGGAAGGCGAGGGAGGAGGGGGCTGTGTGGAGCTTCCGCGTGGCCCGCACGGCGTTGGCCCTCTCCAGCGGCCCCTGCAGGAGGACCTGGGCCCCGAGGGCGGCCGCGAAGAGGGCGCCGGTCCCGAGGCGGCCCGCCGGCGTCACGGCAGCTCCCTCCGCCGGAAGAGCAGCGAGGCCGCCCCGAGGAGGGAGGCGATCCAGACCGCGGCGTAGAGCGTGGCGAGGCCGAGGACGGCGGGGGGCACCGGGTCGCCGAAGGAGGCGGCGAGCCTGTAGTCGAAGTTGGAGAGGTTGGGGAAGAGGTGGTAGAGGACCCGGAGCGGCACCTCGAGGGACTCCCGGCCCGAGAGCTGGAGGTACTCGAGCAGGGTCTCCGTCGAGTGGCCGACGAGGTAGAGGGCCACGGTGCCGATGGCGGACAGCGCCGGGGTCGTGAAGGAGCCGAGCAGCACCGAGGCCGCCGTGAGCACCGCGAGCTCCAGCAGGTTCCCGTAGACGGCGGCCAGCAGCGGCCACCCCGGCGTCGCCCCCCAGACGGCGAAGTAGGCCACCATGAGCACCGCCACGATGGCGAGCCCCGTCGCGAAGACCCCGACGAGCCCGAGGTACTTCCCCGCGAGGAACCCGGGCCGCGTCACCTCCCTGCAGAGGACGGTGTAGAGGGTCCGCCTCTCCATCTCGCGCCGCAGCAGCGAGGACCCCAGCAGCACCGCCATGAGGAGCCCGAAGACGTTCACCCCGGCGAGGCCGAAGTCCACGAGGTGGCGGGTCTGGTCCGCCTCCTCCGGGTTGAGCCACCCCAGCACCCAGGCGAAGAGGACGAAGCCCGTCACCAGCGCCCCGAGGAGGTGGAGCATGCGGTCCCTCCCCACCTCGCGGAAGGTGTTGGCGGCGACGACGAGGACGGGGCCCCTCACCGCCGCTCCCCCCCGCCCGCGTCGCCGCCCGTGGCGGTGCCGCCGGTGCGCAGGAAGAGGTCCTCCAGGGTCTCGCGGCGGGGGACCAGCTCGACGATGACGCCGCCCTTCGCCGCCACGGCGGCCTGGAGGGCCGCGGGGTCCACGTCCCCGGGGAGCCGGGCCCGCAGGAGGTCCCCGTCCTCGCGGGCGAACCGCACGCGGCCCGGCGCCGCCGGCTCCAGGGCCGCCGCGCCCGCGCCCCGCACCGCGACCTCGTACTCGGTGACGCCGCGGCCGAGGAGCTCCCGCACGGTGCCGCTGGCGGTGATCCGCCCGTCGGCCACGATGACGGCGAAGTCGCAGACCTCCTCCACGTCGGCCAGGATGTGGCTCGAGAAGAAGATGGTCTTCCCCCGGGCCCGCTCCTCGAGGATGAGGTCCTTCACGAGGAGCCGCCCGAAGGGGTCGAGGCCGCTCATGGGCTCGTCGAGGATGAGCAGCTCCGGGTCGTGGAGGAGGGCCTGGGCGAGGCCGAGGCGCTGGCGCATCCCCTTGCTGTACTCCCCGAGCCGGCGGTCGGCGGCCTTCTCCAGGCCGACCTTCGCCAGCAGCGGGTCGATGCGGGCCTCGACCTCGGCCCCGGCCATGCGCGAGAGGCCCCCGTAGAAGCGGAGCGCCTCCCTCGCGGTGAGGTGCTCGTAGAAGTAGGGGTTCTCCGGGAGGAAGCCGACCCGCCTCCGGCAGGCGGGGTCGTGCACCGGGAGGCCGAGGACCTCGGCGGTCCCGCCGTCGGGCTCCAGCAGCCCCACGAGGATCTTGAGGGTCGTCGTCTTGCCGACCCCGTTGGCCCCGAGGTAGCCGACCGCCCGCCCGACGGGGACGGAGAAGGAGACGCCGCGGAGGGTCTCGCTCCTCCGCCGCCAGAACCCGCTCCGGTAGGACTTCCGGAGCCCCTCGACCCGGACCGCCGCCTCGCTCATGGACGGGACACCTTAACGGATCGGGAGGATTGGACGGCCGACGGCCCGCGGGAGGGAACGCCTAGGAAGGCGAGGCATCCGGCTCCGTCCCGCTCCAGGGGGAGGGCCCCTCCAGGTGGCGGTTGAAGGCGACCACGGCCATGGAGCCGGCCCGGACCGCGATCTCCTGGAGGGATTCCACGAAGGAGGTCAGGGGGCCGATCTCCGCGGGGGAGCCGTGGTCCCGGTGGAGGGACCGCACCAGCATCCCGGCCCGCTCCCGGACCTCGTCCCGCAGGCGGAGCGCCCCCTCGGCCACCAGGAGGTCGCCGCCGAGGAGCCCCTCCACCGAGAGGGAGAGCGCCTCCGCCGCGGCGGAGGCGAGGGCGGAGAAGTCCGATCCGAGCCCCTCCCGGAGGCGGGTCCCCCGGTCGAGGAGGAGCAGGGCCGCGCGGGCGGCGTCCTCCGCGGAATCCCCCGCGGACTCGAGGTCCCGCGCCGCGACGCGGTAGCCGGAGATCTCCAGGCGGGAGCGGAGCCCGAGGGGGGCCAGCAGGGTCTCGTCGAGGAGCGCGCTGAGGGCGAGCCGGAGGATGAGCCAGTAGGTCGTGTCGGCGTCCTCCTCCCGGCGCAGGACCTCCTCGGCCCTCCCGCGGTCGGCCCGGAGGAGTGCCTCCACGGCGTCCGCCGCCATGCCGGCGACGAGCCCGTGGAGCCGGCGCAGCAGCCGGGAGAGGGGGAAGTTGGCGGGGTCTAGGGAGCACTGGAGGACGACCAGCGAGGGCCCCTCCTCGACGATGCCGAAGGCGATGAGACGCCGGACCGTCCGGTAGATCGCCTCCCGGTGGGCGGGGGGGAGGGGGCCCGCCGACCGCACCGTCACGCGCCTCCGCCCGAGGACGTAGTGGCCGACGAGGACCCGCTCCAGCATCCCCGGGGCGGGGCAGCGGTCGGCGTCCACGATCCGGTGGTCCCCGCGGCGCGACCCCGGGTCCCCCCGGCCCGCGGGGGAGAGGTGGAGGCGCTCCCCGTCCTCCACGAGCAGCACCGGGTCCCCCTTGCGCAGGCCGCACCGCTCCAGCCACTCCCGGGGGAGGGAGAGGGTGAGGGTGGAGGTCCCGACCTTCTGGATCTTGCGGGTTTCCATGGCTCGTCGGGGCAGGCGCCGGACCCGCTCGCCGTCAGACTACATCGGGGGGGCGCCGGGCCCGCGCACCGTCCGCCCGGCCTCGGGACCCGGTCACGGCGGCGGGCGGGAGGACGTTCCCCCGGGGTCCCGCAAGGACCCGCAAGGATCCGACATGATCTTTCATTTCCAGGGTGCCCGGATGACGGCGGACGCGCCGGGCGCCGCACGCCCGGCCGGAAGATCGTAGAGTCCCTGCGATTCCCGCGAGGCCGGCGCACCAGCAGAGGATCCGCACTCCCTCCATGCCGACACCGGATGCCGTGATCGCCCTCCTCCTCGGCTCCCTCTCCGTCCTGTGCGCGGCGGCGGCGGCGGCGGCGCGGAACCTGATGGCGGCCGTCGGCGCCTTCGCCCTCTCCTCGGCCTTCCTCGCGGGGCTCCTCTTCCACCTGGGCGCCCCGCTGGCGGGGGCCCTGGAGCTGACCGTGGGGGCGGGCCTCGTGAGCGTCCTCTTCCTCGCCTCCCTCGTGCTGGCGGGGGGGGAGGAGGCGGGGAAGGGGGGGAACCCGTGAGGGCCCGCCCGATCCTCGCCCTCCTCCTCGCCGCCCTCCTGGCGGCCCTCCTCTTCCTCGGGGGGCGGTCCATCGGCGGATCGCCGGCCCCGGGCACCGGGGACTCCGTCGGCCGCGTCCTCTGGGAGGATCGGACCCTGGAGGTCCTGGTGCAGGGGGTCCTCGTGCTGGCGGGCGCCTTCGGCGTGCTCGCCCTCCTGCGCGCCCCGGCCCCGGGCCGGGAGGGGGGTGGGGCGTGAGCGGCTCCCTCTTCCCCGTCCTCCTCGGCGCGGCCGCGGGCCTCTTCGGCGCCGGGCTCTGGTGCCTCTTCTCGCGCACCCACCTCGTCCGCATGGTCCTCGGCCTGGAGCTCCTCGGGAAGGCCGTCACCCTCGTGCTCGCGGCCGGCGGCCTCCGCCACGGGGACATGGGGAACGCCCAGGCCATGATCTTCACCCTCGTCGTGGTGGAGGCCGTGGTCGCCGCCGTCGCCCTGGCGCTGGTCATCCGGATCCGCGCGTCCCACGGGACGCTGGACGCCGCGCTCCTCGCCGGGAGGCGCGGGAGCGGGGGCCCGGAGGAGGGGCGGCCGTGAGCGACCTCCCTTCCCTCCTCCTCGCCGGCGCCGTGGCGGCCCCCCTCGCCGGGTGCGGCTTCGTCCTGCTGGCGGGCAGGAGCCACGGGGGGCGGCTCGCCGCCACCGTCGCCGCCGCCGTCGTCTCCTTCCTCTGCTGCCTCGGCCTCCTCGCCGCGCCCCCGGCGGGGGGCGCCGCGGAGCTCCCGCTGGGCGAACTCCTCCCCGGCATCCCCCTCGGCCTCCGGGCCGATCCCCTGGGCCTCCTCTTCGCGGCGCTCGCCTCCTTCCTCTGGATACCGACCGCCGCCTACTCCGCCTCCTACATGGACGGGCTCCGCGAGCACTCCCGCCTCCGCTACGACGCCTGCTTCGCCCTGGTCGTGGGGGCGGCGGTGGGCGTGGCCCTGGCGGCGGACCTCGCCACCCTCTTCCTGTTCTACGAGGTGCTGACCGTCGCCACCTGGCCCCTCGTGGTCCACAAGGAGACCCCCGAGGCCTTCGCCGCGGGCCGCAAGTACCTCCTCTACACCCTCTCCGGGGGCGTGGCGCTCCTGGCGGGGCTCTCCCTCCTCGCGGCGCAGGGCGGTGCAGGGGCCCTGCGGTTCGAGGGGGGAGGCTCGCCGGGGGTCGCCTCCCTCCCCGCGGAGTGGGCCCGCATCGCCTTCTGGCTCCTCTTCGCCGGGTTCTCGGTGAAGGCGGCGGTCATGCCGGTCCACGGCTGGCTGCCCACGGCCATGATCGCCCCCACGCCCGTGAGCGGCCTCCTCCACGCGGTGGCCGTGGTCAAGGCGGGGGTCTTCGGCATCCTCCGGCTCCTCCACTCCCTCTACGGGCCGGACCTCTCCGGGGCCCTGGGGGTCCAGGAGGTCCTGCTCCCGCTGGCGGCCTTCACCATCCTCGCGGGCTCGATGCTGGCCCTCCTGCAGGACGACTTCAAGGCCCGGCTCGCCTACTCCACGGTGAGCCAGCTCGCGTACCTCGTCCTCGGCGCGGCGCTGCTCGTCCCCGACGGGGCGACGGGGGCCTTCTTCGGGATGGCGGCCCACGGCTGCGCCAAGCTGACCATGTTCTTCGTCGCCGGGGCCGTCGCCGTGGAGACCGGGATCACCCGGATCAGCGGGCTCGGGGGGCTCGGCCGCAGGATGCCCTGGACCTTCGCGCTCTTCGGCGTCGCGGCCCTCTCCATGGCGAGCCTCCCGCCGGCGGGGGGCTTCACGGAGAAGTGGTTCCTCGGCCTCGGCGCCTGGGACGCCGGCAGGGGGTGGATCCTCGCGGTGCTCGTGGCCTCGAGCATCCTCAACCTCGCCTACTTCGTCCCCATCCTCGTGAGCGCCTTCTTCGGGCGCCCCGGGGAGGATGCCGCGGGGGCGGCGGAGCCCGCGGGCGGCGAGGCGCGGCCCGGCCTCCTCCTCCCGGCCGCGGTCACCGCCGCCGGCGCCCTGCTCCTCGGCCTCTGGACGGGACTCCCCGCAGGACCCTTCGAAACGGCCCGCCTCGCGGTCTGCGAGTGCTTTGAACAGGCGATCCTCGATCTCCCCGACTTCGACGCGGGGCGGGCCATTCCCCCGTTCCTCCTCCTCCTCGCCGGCGGGCCCCTCGTGCTCCTCCTCCCGGGGCTCGGGCGGAGGGCGGGGCTCGCCGTCCTCGGGGCCGCCGTCCTCGTCCTGGTCCTCCTCCTCCCCGAGGGGGACTCCTGGCGGATCCCCTGGGCCGACCGGGAGCTGATCCTCCTCCACGTGGACCCCCTCTCGCGGCTCACGGGGATCGTCTTCGCCCTCATCACCTTCCTCGCGCTCCTCTACGCCGCCGCCTTCGCCGCCCCCCGGATGCACCTCTTCGCGCTCCTCTACGCGGGAGCCTCCCTCGGCGCCGCCTTCGCGGGGGACTGGATCACGCTGCTCGTCTTCTGGGAGGTGATGGCGGTGGCCTCGGCCCTCCTCGTGGCGGAGCACGGGGCGGAGGCCGCGGCGGCCTCCTTCCGCTACCTCCTGTGGCACGGCGCGGGGGGCGCGCTCCTGGCGGCGGGGGTGGGGCTCGCCGTCCTGGAGACGGGGTCCACGGCCATCGGGCCGGTGCCCGGGGGATGGGCCACCCTCCTCGTCCTCCTCGGCATCGGCGTCAACGCCGCCTTCATTCCCCTGCACGCCTGGCTGCCCGACGCCTACGCCCGGCCCCACGTCGCGGCCAGCGTGTTCCTCAGCGTCTACACGACCAAGGCCGCGATCTACCTCCTGGCCCGCGTCGTGCCGCCGGAGGGCATGGAACCCGTGGCCTGGATGGGCGGGCTCATGGCCCTCTGGGGCGTCTCCTTCGCGGTCCTCCAGACGGACATGCGGCGCCTGCTCTCCTACCACATCGTCTCCCAGGTGGGCTACATGGTGGCCGGCGTGGGCCTCGCGGGGGCGCTCGGCACCGACGGCGGCATGGCCCACGTCTTCAACCACATCCTCTACAAGGCCCTCCTCTTCATGGCGGTGGGCGCGGTGATGTGGAGGACCGGGGAGCGGACCCTGGAGAGGCTCGGGGGGCTGCAGGCCCGGATGCCCATCACGGCGATCTGCTTCTGGGTCGCCGCCTTCTCCATCTCCGGCGTGCCCCTCTTCAACGGCTTCGTGTCCAAGGGGATGGTGACCACGGCCGCGCACCACCACGGCACGGCGCTCTGGCTCGCCCTGGAACTCGCCTCCTTCGGCACCTTCCTCTCCTTCCTCAAGCTCGGGTGGTTCGCCTTCCTGCGGCCCGGGGGCGGGCCCGCCGCCGCGGCCTCCGACCCGCCGGCCCCCATGACCGCGGCCATGATCGGGGCGGCCGGGCTCTGCCTGCTCCTCGGCCTGCGCCCCTCGATCCTCTTCGACCTCCTCCCCTCCGGCGGGGCCGGCCACGATCCCTGGACGGCCGGGCGCCTCGTCGAGTCCTGCGCGGTCCTCGGGGCGGCGGCGGCCTTCTTCTTCACCGCCGGCCGGCGGTGG
>JAKLKS010000074.1 GCA_023150535.1 Planctomycetota bacterium | reverse complement strand
CGGATCGGCCGACGCGAGACGGGAGCGTTGGAGAGTCAAGGTCGGGGGTGGAGCGGCCGGCGGGGGCCGGCGGGAGGGGGGGCGCCATCGGACCCGTGGGGGGCTCTCCCGGCGTGGGGGGCTCTCCCGGCGTGGGGGGAAGATCGGGGAGGGGGCCGGGGGAGGGGTACCTCACGGGGGGCGATTGCCGGGAGGATGCCCTCCTCTTCGGTTTTCCTCGCCCTCCCGGCGAGGACCGAAGGACCGAAGGCCGTCCCCCCTCCTCCGAAAACCGGAGCCCGTCCCCCTCCTCTTCCCCCTCCTCTTCCGGTGACGCGGCTCACCGGTGCGAGCCCCCCTTTCTTCCCCCCGGGGCCCCCCTCCCGGACAATGCCGGCCGAAAAGGACCCCCTCCGCCCATGCTCGATCGCTTCGGACGCCGGATCCACAACCTGCGCATCTCGGTCACGGACCGGTGCAACTACCGCTGCCTCTACTGCATGCCGGAGAAGGTCCGCTTCCGGCCCTCCCCCGAGAACCTCACCTTCGACGAGATGCTCCGGATGGTCCGCCTCTCGCTCCGCCTCGGCTTCACCGACTTCCGCGTCACCGGCGGGGAGCCGCTGCTGCGGCCCGGGGTCCTGGGCTTCCTGGAGGACCTCGTGAAGCTCGAGGGGGTCCGCCGCGTCGCGATCACCACCAACGGCCACCTCCTCGGCCGCCACCTCGAGGACCTCGGCCGCATCGGGGTCCGCAGCATCAACCTCTCCGTGGACTCCCTCCGCCCCGACCGCTTCCGGGAGCTCTCGCGCGGCGGCGACCCCGCCGTCGTCTGGGACGCCATGGAGCGGGCCGCCGCCGACCCCCGCTTCTCCCTCAAGGTGAACGCCGTCGTGCTCGGCGGCATGAACGACGACGAGATCGAGGACCTCGCCGCCCTCACGCTGGCCCGCGACCTGGACGTGCGCTTCATCGAGTACATGCCCTTCGGCTACTGGGAGGAGGCCGCCCCCCGGCAGCTCGTCCCCGCCTCCGAGATCCTGCGCCGCCTCCGGGCCCGCTTCGACCTCGAGCCCGGGGAGTCCGGGGAGATGGACACCGGCCCGGCGGAGTACGTCCGCATCCGGGGGGCGCGGGGCCGCATCGGCCTCATCCAGCCCGTGTCGGACAAGTTCTGCCGGGACTGCAACCGGATGCGGCTCACCGCCGACGGCCGCCTCAAGGCCTGCCTCCTCATCGAGGAGTACAGGGACGTGAAGGGGCTCCTCCGCAACGGCGGCTCCGACGAGGACCTGCTCTCCCTCTTCGGCGCGGAGACCTTCGGCAAGCCGGAGAAGCACCGCAACTACCGCATGTTCTCCATGAACGAGACCGGGGGCTAGGAGCGTCCATGTCCGCCGCCGCGACGCCGGATCGGTCCGTCCTCCGGGCCCTCGCCCGCAGGGTCGAGGCGGGGGAGCGCCTCACCCGGGAGGACGGCCTCGCCCTCTACGCCCACCCCGACCTCTCCGCCCTCGGCGCCCTGGCCAACGCGGCCGCGGAGGCGCGCCACGGGGACCGGGTCACCTACAACGTCAACCGGCACATCAACTACAGCAACATCTGCCGCCTCTCCTGCATGTTCTGCTCCTTCGCCAAGAAGCTCGTGGACGAGAAGGGCATCGGCTACGAGTTCACCATGGAGCAGATCCTCGACCGCGCGCGGGAGGCCGCGGAGGCGGGGGCCGACGAGGTGCACATCGTCGGCGGCCTCCACCCCGACTACCCCTACTCCTACTACCCGGCCATGCTCCGGGCGATCCGGGACCGCTACCCCTCGCTCCACCTCAAGGCCTTCACGGCGGTCGAGGTGGACTGGTTCGCGGAGCTCGCCGGGAAGCCCGTGGAGTGGGTCCTCGCCGACCTCCGCGAGGCGGGCCTCGGCTCGCTCCCCGGCGGGGGCGCCGAGGTGCTCTCGGACCGGGTCCACCGGAAGATCTTCCGCGACAAGATGCCCCCGGCGCGCTGGCTCGAGGTCCACGGGATCGCCCACCGCATGGGGATCCGGAGCAACGCGACCCTCCTCTACGGCCACATCGAGCGGGTGGAGGAGAAGGTCGACCACCTCCTCGCCCTCCGCGACCTGCAGGACCGGCACGGCGGGTTCATGACCTACATCCCGCTGCGGTTCCACAACGAGTACAACCAGCTGAAGAACATCCCCATGGTCCGCGGCGTGCACTCGCTCCGCGAGATCGCCGTCGGGCGGCTCCTCCTCGACAACGTCCCCCACGTGAAGGCCTACTGGATCATGATGGGCCTCGACACCGCCCAGCTCTGCCTCCAGTACGGGGCCGACGACATCGACGGGACCGTGGTCGAGGAGAAGATCACCCACATGGCCGGGGGCACCACGCCCGAGGGGCTCGACGAGGGGTTCCTGCGGAACCTCATCCGCGAGGCGGGGAAGCGCCCGCAGCGGCGGGACACGCTCTACAACCCCGTGCCCTCGAGGTTCGAGGGGACGGAGTCCCCCGCCGCCGCCCCCGCCTAGGGGCGATCCCAGATCCCCGGGATCGCCGTCCCGCAGGGGCACCGGCCCCCGCCCCCGCCGAGGAGATCCTCCTCCACCCGGAACCCCGTCCGGCGCACCAGGGTCCGGGAGCAGGAGGGGCAGCGCGTGTCCTCGCCCCCCGCCACCCGCCCCGGCCGGTTCCCGCAGTAGACGAACCGGAGGCCCGCCTCCCGGCCGATCCCGGCCGCCCTCTCCAGCATCCGCACCGTCGTCGCCCCCCGGTCGGTCATGCGGTAGTCGGGGTGGAAGGCGGTGGCGTGCCAGGGGAGGTCGGGGGAGACCGAGGCGAGGAAGCGGCAGAGGTCGCGGACCTCCCCGTCCCCGTCGTTGAGCCCCGGGACGAGCAGCGTCACCACCTCCACCCAGAACCCCGCGGCCGCGAGGCGCCCGATGGCCTCCGTCACCGTGGAGAGGCGCCCCCCGAGGGAGCGGTAGGTCCCCTCCCGGAACCCCTTGAGGTCGACCTTGTAGAGGTCGGTGACGGGGCGGAGGAAGTCGAGGACCTCGGGCGTCGCGTTCCCGTTGCTCACGAAGCCGGTGAGCAGGCCGGCCCGCTTCGCCTCGCCGAAGACCTCCGCCCCCCACTCCGCGGTGACGAGGGGCTCGTTGTAGGTGGAGACGAGGATCGGCGCCCCCGCCCGGAGCGCGGCGCCGACGAGGTCCGCCGCCGAGACCTCGCGCAGGCCGGCGGTCGAGGCCGGGTCCCGGAGCGCCTGCGAGGAGATCCAGTTCTGGCAGTAGCCGCAGTGGAAGTCGCAGCCGAGCATCCCGAAGGAGAGGGCGAGGCTCCCGGGGAGGACGTGGAAGAAGGGCTTCTTCTCCACGGGGTCCAGGGCGACCCCTCCCGCGTAGCCCCGGGGCGCCCGGAGCACCCCGTCCTTCACGGAGCGCACCCTGCAGATCCCCCGCCGCCCCTCGCGGAGGAGGCAGCGGTGGCCGCAGGCGAGGCAGCGCAGCGCGCCCCCCCCGGCGGGCGCCGTGAGCGCGGGGGCGGCGGGGGCGGTGAGGGCGTCGAGCCGGGCCTCGGCCCGGGAGAGGGCGTCCGTGGGGGCCATGGGGGTCCGGGGGAATCCTACGGGCCCGCCCGGGGCGAGGCAAGTCCCGGGGCAACTCCAGGAACGCAGCATCGCAACGCCCGATGGCACAGGAGGTTGTGTCACTCTCCCTCGGGGTCGATTGGATCCCCGCGGAGATCCCGCCGTGGTAGAATCCGGGCGTCATGCTCCATCCCGATCCCACCACCGGGGACCCTCTCCACGCCGAGGCCGTCGCCCTGGCCACGGACGTCGCCTCCCTCCTCGTCTCGCTCCGGGAGAAGGTCCGGCCGGAGCACGCCTACGTCCTCGCCATGGAGTGCGTCCGCGCCCCCGACCGCCTCCTCAGGGCCCGCCGCGAGGAGGCGCCCGGGCGCTCCCGCGCGTTCCTCGAGGAGGCCCGCACCGCCCTGGTCCGGGCCATGATCGCGCTCGATCGGGCCGGGGCCCACGCCCCCCTCCCGCGGGAGGAGGTGGACGCGCTCCACCGGCGCCTCCACCGCCTCGCCCTCTCCCTCGGCGCCCTCGCGCGCCGGGGGGAGGAGTGAGGAGATTCCCGGTGAGGGCTCCGCAACCGGCGCCGCCGGGACGATGATGGGGATGGCACCATGAACGAGACCCCCACCGCCCGCGACATCCTCCACTCCGAGGCGGTCAACCTCGCCACGGACGTGGCGGGCCTCCTCCTCGAGTACCGCGACCGCGTGGGGGCCGAGGAGGCCTTCGCCATCGCCTCGGAGATCCTCTCCCTCTCCCACCACGTGCTCCGGGCCCGCCGCTCCGTCGTCTCCGCCAAGGCCCGGGACCACTTCGCCGCCGCCCGGACCGTCTGCCAGCGGGCCATGGTCGCCCTGGAGCGCTTCGCCGCCCGCAGCCGGATCCCGCTCATGAAGAGCGCCGGCCTCCACTCCCGCCTGAGCAGCCTCTCCTGCGCGCTCGGCGCCCTCGCCGAAGGCCCCCGCTGGTAGCAGGGTCTGTAGAATGCCCTCGATGGGACCCCGCCGCTCCTCCGCCCCGACCCGCGCGGCCGCCCTCGCGATCCTGCTCGCGTCGGCCGCCTGCTCCGACGGCGCGGACGACCCGCCTCCCTCCGGCGGCGGCGGCCCGGCGCCCGCCCCCCTCGTCTTCGCCGACTGGACCGCCCCCGGCCCCTCGGGGGTGGACTTCACGAGCCTCTCCCGCATGGACGCCGCGGGCTACGGGCAGGGGGCCGCCGTGGCGGACGTGGACGGGGACGGGGACCTCGACATCTTCCTCTCCCAGGACGACGGCCCCTGCGCCCTCCTCCTCAACGACGGCCGCGCCCGCTTCACCGAGGTCGCCGCCGCCGCCGGGGTCCGGGTCTCCGACGCCGCCCACGCCAAGAGCACGGCCTTCCTCGACTACGACCGGGACGGCGACCCCGACCTCTTCGTCGGCCGCGCCGGCGAGGGGAACCTCCTCTTCCGCAACCGGGGCGACGGGACCTTCGAGGACGCGACCGCCGCCGCCGGGATCGGGGGGGGCGCCCCCTTCACCATGATGGCCGCCGTCGGGGACTTCGACGGGGACGGCTGGCCCGACCTCTACGAGTGCAACTTCGCCGTCACGGACTACGACGAGCCCCTCTCCGAGCAGGGCACCCCCGCCCCGAACCGCCTCTGGCGCAACGGGAGGGACGGGACCTTCACCGACGTGGCCGGGCTCCTCGGCGTGGACGACCCCCTCGCCTCCTGGGCCGCCCACTGGCTCGACGTCGACGGGGACGGGGACCAGGACCTCCTCGTGGCCAACGACCGGTTCTTCTTCCCCTCCCAGAGCACGCGGGACCGCCTCTTCCTCAACACGGGCCCCGCGGGCGGCTTCTCCTTCGAGGAGAGGGGGGTCGAGTGGGGCCTCGCCGAGAGCCACTTCGGCATGGGCGTCGCCCTGGGGGACGTGGACGGGGACGGGACCCTGGACATCTACGTCTCCGACCTCGGCGACAACGAGCTGTACCTCGGCTCCGACGCGCCGCCCCTCGTCGACAGGGCCCCGGCCTGGGGCCTGGAGGCCGGCTGGGCCGGGTCCCAGCGCCTGACCTCCTGGGGGGCCGCCGTCGCCGACCTCGACGCCGACGGGTGGAACGACCTCGTCGTCGGCAACGGCTTCATCCACCCCAGGGACCCCGGGCCCATGGCCACCTCCCAGGTCCCCCACCTCTACCTGCGGCGCCCGGAGACGCCCGGCGTGCGCTTCGAGGAGGCCGGCGAGGCCGCGGGCCTGCGCTCCCTCGACCTCCGCGGCTCCCGCGGCGTCATCCCCTGCGACCTCGACGGGGACGGCCTCCTCGACCTCGTGGTCTCCACCCGGTTCGGGAAGGCCCGCATCCTCCGCGGCGAGGGGCCGAGGCCGGAGGCCTGGTACGGGGTGCGCCTGCGCGGCACCCGGTCCACGACGGAGGGCCTCGGCGCGATCCTGGAACTCCGTGTCGGGGATCGCCGCTGGGTCCGCCTCGTGACCACCGGCGGCCAGCCCCTCTGCTCCCTTCCCCCCGAGGCCCTCTTCCATCCGGGGGGCGCCCGGGGCGATCCCCGGCTCCGGGTGCGCTGGCCCTCGGGGGCGGTCCAGGACGTGGTGCCCGCCCGGCGGTCCTGGACGACGGTGATCGAGCCGGAGTAGGGAGCCGGGACTACTCCCCGAGCCACCCGTCCCGGGCCCGGAAGAGGGCCTCGGGGCTCTCGAAGCCGAAGGCCCGCGCCGCCGCGAAGGCCGGCCCGTCGGGGGATTCCGGGAGCGGGGCGCCGGAGAGGTGCCTCCCCAGCCAGTCGAGGAACCCCGCCCTGTGGACGCACCCCGGGTGGTCCTCGAGGAGGAAGGCCACCAGGCTCTCGGCGTGGGCGTGGAAGACCGGGATCAGCGTGTAGGGCCGCTCGTCGCAGGGGGCGCGGGCCTTCACCAGCGCCGCCAGGGAGGCCGTGTCGGGGACCTCCATCACCTCCGCCGGGAAGAGCGGGTCGATGCCGTTCTGGTCCGCCGCCGCGAGCAGGCCCCGGCACCACTCCTTCGTGTCGAAGGCCCCCTCCTGGGAGACCATGCCGGCGAGCCCCTCCTCGACCCAGAGGGGGAGCGGCCGGCCCCGCGGCGAGCGGGCCCGGAGCCAGGCGTGGACCGCCTCGTGGACGACGTCCATCTCCTCGCAGGGGGGGCCGCCGGGGTCGAGCGCCCCGGGCGAGAGGAGGAGGACGTCGGCCCCGCGGAGCGCGAAGGCCACCGTGGAATCCCCCACGGGGAGGGGGGCCACGGCCGGGGCGACCAGCGCCTCGAAGGCCCCCCGCGAGGGCGCCACCACCGTGACGAGGGGCGGGACCCGCACCGCGGCGGCCGTGGGCAGCTCCTGGGCGAGGAGGGACTCGGCGCCGGCCATGGCGAGGACGAGGAGGCGGAGCTCCCCCGCGTCGACCTCCCCCGCATCCCCCGGCTCCCCGTGGGCCCCGCCGTGGAGGGCGGCGTCCGCGGACCCGAAGGCGATCTCCGCCGGGAGCAGCACCGGCCTCCCCTCGACGACGCGGGAGGCCCAGCGCCGCCCCGAGAGGGCGGGGAGCTCGGCGATGCGGCGCTCCGCGGCGACCAGCGCCTCCTCCAGGGGCCCGGGCCGCCGCACCGCGGGGAGGAGGGGCTCCGGGACCGCCCGGGGCTCCAGGGCCCCGGAGAGGAGGGCGGCGAGGAGGAGGGCGGCGGCGGCGGCGGGGTAGGCGATCCAGCGGGGGACCGGGGCCGGCCGCCGGCGGGGCCCGGGGGCCGGGGGCGGGGGCGCCTCCGGGACGGGGGCCGCGGGGTCGGGCCCGCCGGAGGGCTGGAGGCCCCCCGCGGCGAAGGAGGCCCGGAGGCGGACGCGGAACTCCGTGCGGGGGCGGGCCTCCTCCTCCGCGCGCCGCAGCGCGGCGGAGAGGAGGGACTCGTCGGGGCCGCCCGGGGCCGCCCCGCCGTCCGTTCCGTCCGGTCCGATGTCCGCTGTCGTCACGCCGGCTCCTTCGCCCCTGCGCCCCCGCCGCCGCCCGCCCCGTCCCCGTCCCGCCCGTCCCCGCCCCCTCCCACTCCGCCCAGGGCGTCCCGCAGGGCGGTCCGGGCGCGCCCCAGCATGCCCTCCACCGCCTTCTCCGTCGCCTCCCGCCGCAGCGCGATCTCCCGGACCGACTGCCCCTCCAGGTACTTCCACCGCAGCAGCTCCCGGTAGCGCAGGGGAAGCGAGGAGAGGGCCCGCATCAGGGCCTCCTCCCCGTCCCGCCGCGCCGCCTCGGCGGCCGGGTCGTCCCGGGAGGGGATCCCGCCCAGCACCGCCGTCGGGTCCCCCGCCAGGGCCGCCCCCGGGGCCCGCGCCCTGCGGGCCAGGTCCCGGATGGCGTTGCGGCTGATCCCGCCCAGCCACTGGCCGAAGTCCCCCCGGAGGGGGTCGTAGCGGTCCATGTGGGCCAGCGCCCGGGCGAACACCTCCTGCGTGACCTCCTCCGCGGTCTCCGGCCTCCGGCCGACCCGGTAGAAGACGAACTCGTAGACGGCGTCGAGGTAGCGGTCGAAGAGCCGCGCCCGGGCCGCGGGATCGCCCCGCCGGGCCCTCTCGACGAGCGCGGGCTCGTCCGGGGACCCGGGCCGGGACCCGGCCGACGGTGGATCCTTCAACTCCCGGGTGATCTCCGTCTTCGCGGCCTCCCGACCGTGCGTTTGCCGACCGTGGTTCGTACCGTCCACCGGGTCGTCTCCCCCCCATGGGCGCGGGACGCCGTGATCCCCCGCAACCGCCCACCATACACCGGTTTGCGTCACGCGTCGGCACCCCCCTTGGAGGGCCCGCCGCCGGGGAGCCCGTGGATACAATGCCGGGCTTGCCCCCCTCCGCGACCCCGCTCGTCTCCCGCTACACCTACCGCCTGCACGCCCGCGCGGCGCTGCTGGAGGGGATCCTCGCCGGCATCCTGGTCACCCAGGACGTGGTGGCCCGCAAGACGCTCGAGGCCGACCAGTTCCAGATCATGCTCCTGACCATGGCGCCCTCGGCGTCCATGCTGCTGGCGCTGGTGCTGGCGCGGCGCTTCGCGGACGTGGAGCAGCGGAAGGTCTTCCTGTGGGCCGGGGTGCTGGGGCGGCTCTCGCTGCTCGGGATGGCCATGGTCTTCGGGCCCTGGCCCTTCCTCGGGATCCTGCTCGTGGGGGCGGTGGTGCAGACGGTGGTGATCCCGGCCCAGAACGCGGTCTACCAGGCGAACTACAAGCCGGAGATCCGGGGGCGCCTCTTCGGGCGGGCCCAGGTCTACGGGGGCGTGGCGACGGCGGCGGCGGCGCTGGGGGCGGGGGTCTGGCTCGACCACGACCCGGCGGCCTACCGCTGGCTCTACCCCATCGCCGGGGCGGCGGGCTTCGCCTCGGCCATGGTGTTCGGGCGGATCCGGCTACGTCGGTCGGCGTCGCTTCCGGCGGCGGCGGCGGGCCCGGGCGCGGCCGGCTCCCCCGGCCCCTCCGCCGCCCCCCCTCCGGCGCGGGCGCCGTCCCCGCTCTGGCGGCTCCTCTTCGAGGACGCCCCGTTCCGGCGCTTCGAGACGGCGATGTTCGTCTACGGGCTGGGGTTCATGTGCATGATGCCGGTCTTCGCGCGGCTCTTCGTGGACGAGCTGAACATGGACTACAGCGACGCGTCGCTCGCCAAGGGGGTGGTGTTCAGCGCGGTGCCGGTGGTGGCGCTCTCCTTCGCGGGGCGGATGCACGACCGGCTCGGCCTGGAGCGGGTGGCGACGCGGGCCTACGTGGTGCTCGCGGTGTTCGCGGCGGGGATGGCGGTGGTGCGGACGCCCGCCCAGGTGGTGGCGGGGTTCGCGCTCTTCGGGCTCGGGATGGCGGGGGTGAACATCGCCTGGTCCATGGGGCCCATCAAGTACGCGCCGCCCGGGGAGGCGGCGCGGTACATGGGGGTGCACGTGGCGCTCGTGGGGATCCGGGCGCTCATCGGGCACCCGCTGGGGGCGTCGGTGGCGGCGGCGTCCGGGTCCTCCCGGCCGACCTTCGCCATGGCGGCGGGGTTCTTCTCGCTGGCGACGGTGCTGATGATGCGGGCGGAGAGGCTGGCGGCGGCGGCGCCCTCCGGGATTCGTCCCGCGGCCGGAGCGGCGCGGTAGGATGGGGTGCTTCGCGGCATCCGCTCCCCGATAGCTCAATGGTAGAGCATGCGGCTGTTAACCGCAGGGTTGTAGGTTCGAGTCCTACTCGGGGAGCCACTCACCGGCGACGCGAACCAACGGGGCGAAACGGTTAACGCAGGGCCCCTCGGGATGGCGTCCCGGAAGGGTCATCACATCTCCCGTGCTCGTAGGCACTTCTGCACGTGGATCCTGGCGGGTCGCTCCCGGAGCGATTCTCCCCTGGCCCGAGAGAGTCCGCCCACCCCCCCGCGAACACCCCGAATCGCTCTCCGACTCTCCCCGCTCTCGGTCCGAGGGGGGAACGGGTTAACAGCGAAAACGAGGGTGGGGGTACCACCTGCAACCCTTCTCAAACTTGCCCTCTCCCGGTTAACGACCTGGGGAAATCCGGGCGGTGGCGCGGTCCCAAGCGAGAGGGAAGGGGCGCGGAGGGAAAGGGGGCTTACTTAGATGTCGCCTCCTCAGGAGGCCAGTCCTTCTCCAACTCCGGGTACCAGAAGTACTCCCCCATCCACTCGCCCGCCTTCTTCACCAGGGCGTGCGTCCCTGAGGGGACCGAGGAGATGCGGTGGAAGCTGAGCGGCAGGCTCAGGAGGAGCCGAACCTGCTCCGGAGTGGTCTCTCCCGTGGCGATCTTCCCCTTCACCAGGGAGCGGAACGCCTCGTCCTCCTCGTACCGGGCGGAGAACCGGTTCCGGTAGGAGCTGCCGCACGACCGGTAGCCTCCCGAGATCACCGTATTGAGGAGGAAGGCTCCGTCCATATGCTGGAAGCAGAACCCCCAGTCATGCCGATGGGTCTCATCGAAGAAGTCGGATAGGGCGTGGGTCGTCCGCGCCGAACGCCCGAGGGGAAGGCGCAACCAGGCATCCCCGACTCCCCAACCCAGGTCCACGTGCCGCCGGTACATGCCGCATGTCTTGCAGCAGTCCAGTCCCCGGAGGAAGGAGAGGGGCAAGCCGATGACCACTGCAAGGCCGAGTCCTGCCCAGACCCATCTGGGGCCGCGAATCCTCCAGAGCAGTATCGGGGCGACGACGAGCACGGCAACGACGATGCCTCCGACGGCTGCCCCCCAGGTCGGCGTATCCGGGAGCAACTTCAGACAGAGAAACTCGCAGACTGCGATGGCCGGCAACGCCGCCACCAGGGCCACGCTGCCCCACCGGACTCGGGACGGAGTCACCACCGTCACCGCAATGCCCTCCTGCCCGAGGGAGAGCCTACCCGGTCGCGTCCTTCCGGGACGGATCACGCGTCGTACAGTGCTGTGCGAGCCGAGGCATGCGGGAGCGTCGACTCACTCACCCCCCCCCCCTCCCGGGAGGCCCGGGGCGCGGGGGGGAGAGCGGCCACCACGGGTAGCCCGCCCGGGAGGCCGGTCTCGCAGGTCCCGTGACCAGTTCGCGCAGCACCCACGGCGCGAGGGCGGTGGCCGGCTAGGATGGCAACTGTCCGCGCGCCCATGGCGGCAAGGGAGGGTGAGACATGACCCGTCCGGTGCGGCGCCTTGTGATTGTCCTCGCGGCGCTCCTGCCCCCGGCCTTCCTGCCCGCCCCGTCCGCGACCGCGGCGCAGGACCTCGCGAAGCTCTATCCCGGCACGATGAAATGGAGCGAGACTGGGCTCTTCCCCACCTGCACCGCCTCGGACGTCTGGAAGCTGAAGAAGTTCGAGGTGGTCCGGGGCAAGGAGTTCCGGGTTTCCGCCGGGCCCTCCACGGCGGCCTTCGGCGTCCACGAGGGGAACGTGCTCTGGGCCGCCGTCTTCCCCGACGAGCCGGCGGAGATCCGGGCGAGCGGGGCGGGCAACGGGGAGAAGGCGAAGACGATCTTCCTGAGGTTCCCTCCCGCCGAACTGAACCAGGTCTTCCCGCCGGCCACCGTGATCGACCGGGGCGACCCCTGGCTTCGGGCCCACGCCCTGCGGATCGCCGCACGGAAGATCTGCTGGAAGTGGTGCACCCCGGCCGGGTTCCCCACGGTCGTCCAGGGCGGCTGGCGCCTGGTGGACATGGACACCGTCGGGGGGCCGCGGCGGTTCTACGGCGTGGACGGGAGCGGCGGGAAGGTCGAGTACGTCGCGGAGTTCGAGAGTTCGCCGGTTCCGGCCTCGCCGCCGATCTCCAAGGCGGCCGCGCGCGCGGCCCTCGACGAGGTCTGGAAGGCGTTCGACGCGGAGTACGCCGGCTTCGTGCTGCTGCCCAAGCTGGACTGGGGCAGGGCCGGCGAGGACGCGCGCAAGAGGATGGAGCGGGCGGAGACGCTCTTCGACGCCGCCGCCGTCATCTCGGAGATGCTCTGCGGGCTCCAGGATCGGCACGTCTGGGTCCGGGCGGGCGAGGAGGGCATTCCCGGCTTCGCGCAACCCCGGGAGCCGAACGCCAGCTACGACGCCATCGGCAAGATGATCGGTCCGCTCCGTGCGGCCGGGGAGAACCTCCAGTGGGGCCGGGCGGGCGCCATTGGGTACCTGGCGGTGAACGGGCTCTCCGACCCGAAGCTCCCGGACGAGTTCGACGCGGCCCTCGAGAGCCTGAAGGACACGAAGGGACTCGTCGTAGACCTGCGCTTCAACGGCGGCGGCGACGAGATTCTCGCCCAGAAGGTCGCCGGCCGCTTCGCGGACAAGGAGCGCGTCTACTCGGTGAACCAGTATCGCAGCGGTCCCGGCCACGCCGACCTCGGCGAGAAGCTCCAGCGGACCTTCGCGCCCCGGGGGCCGTGGCGCTACGAGAAACCCGTGGTCGTCCTGTGGGGACGGGTGACGCTGAGTTCCGCGGAATCGCTGGCGCTGATGTTCGCGCAGTGCCCGCAGGTGACGACGATGGGAGAGGCCAGCGGAGGCTCGAGCGGCAACCCTCGCCAACTCGCGCTTTCCTGCGGCATCACGGTGAACCTGCCGCGCTGGCTGGACATGGACCCCGCGGGCAACCCGATCGAGCACGTCGGCGTGAAGCCGGAGAGGCTCGTCGCGGCGAAGCCCGAGGAGTTCGCCGCCGGGCGCGACCCCGTACTCCAGGCGGCGCTGAAGAAGCTCCAGTAGGGGCGGATCCCCGTGAACTTCCCCCGTGCTCCGCACCACGACATTCAGGCGAATCCCGTCGGATATCCGACATGACGGCAGGGTAGCCCTCCCCGCGGCCCGGAACAAGGGGGCCGCCCCCTCGAGCACCGACCGGGGAACGGCCGGCCGCGGTCCATCCCCCCTTCCCGGAGGCAGCCAGGGCGGACCCGCCGGGAGCAGGCGCACCTTCCCCCCCCGCCCGGCTGACCCGATCGGTCCCCCCCCTCAGGCACACACACCGCACACCGCCGCCCGGTTGACCTCGAGCCGCCGCCGCCGCGCCTCCGCCTTCGCCGCCGCCAGCTCCCCGGGCACGTGGTCCCCCGTGCCGAAGTACATCTCGTCCGGCGTCTGCCCCTCGAAGGCCGCGTGCGGCACCCGCGCGTTGTGCTCCCCGACGTAGAGCTCCACCAGCCGCCGCACCCCCGCCGCCGAGTCCAGCCGGTGCAGGAACAGCCACTGGTGCTTCAGCGAGCGCCACCACGCCTCGATGAGCGAGTTCGAGAACCGGATCTCCGTCATCGCCAGCACCCGCCGCAGCAGCCCGGACTCGACGAGCGCGTCCACGGCGCCCGTGCGGTTCTCCACCCCCGCGTCGGCCAGCAGCATCGGCGGCCCTCCCCCGCCGCCCCTCTGCCGCCCCGCCTCCACCAGCAGCGCCGCCGTCACCCCCGGCTCGAACCGCTCCAGCAGCCGCCAGGAGAGGATGCGCCGCGAGAAGTTGTCGATGACCGCCTGCAGGTGGACCCGGCTCCCGTCCAGCAGGCGGATCACCGTCGTGTCCACGTGCCAGACCTCGTCGGGCCGGCGGGCGCGGATCCCCTCCCTCGGCGCCGCCGGGTGGACCCTCGCCCGCGGCCGCCGCCAGCCCCGCTCCCGCGCCAGCCGGAGCCAGGTGGTCGGGGACGCCACCACCCGCCCGAGCCGCTGCGCCAGCACCGCCAGCCGCCCCGTCGGGACGTGGCGGAAGGCGGGCGCGGTGGCCATGGCGCGGGCCTCGGCCACCTCGTCGTCGGTCAGCCGCTGCGGCGAGGACCGCGGGCAGGACAGGGCGTCCTCCAGGTCGCACGCCCGCGCCGCCCGCCGCCAGGCGCCGAGCCGCGAGGGCGACAGGCCGGCGATGCCGAGGACCCGCCGGAGCCCGAGGACCCCGCGGGAGCGGTCGATGGCCCGCAGCAGGCGCGACTTGTCCGAGGCCCGCGGCACCCGCAGGCGCGCCATGTCCGGCCGCAGCAGGCGGAGGAGCGCCAGGACCAGGCGCAGGACCGCTGTGAGCCGCCGGAGGCGCTTCTCCAGCCGGGCGATGCGGATCCGCAGCGCCGCCGGGGTCGCGTCGAGCCCCCCCACCGGGAGGACCGCCGCCGGGGCGCGCCGGACCCATCCCGCCGCCGTGGCTCGCGGCACGCCCAGGCGCGTCGCCAGGCCCGGGTCCCCCGTCTCCCGGACGAGCGCGACGAGGCGGGGGTCGTAGTTCCTGCGGCGGGCCGGGGGTTCATCTCCTCCGGCATGCGACTTCCCGGGGCCTCCGGGGAGCTTCGGAAGGACTCCCCGGGCACCCCGGACCCTGCGGCTCCCATGGTAGACTCCCCATCGGATGCACACGTCCAGGAGGTTTCCGTGACCCGGCACACCTACACCGCCATCGTCGAGAAGGAGGGGGACGGCTACGTGGCGCTCTGCCCCGAACTGGACGTGGCGAGCCAGGGCGACACCGTCGAGGAGGCCCGGACCAATCTGAAGGAGGCGGTGGAACTCTTCCTCGAGACCGCCGACCCCGAGGAGGTCGAGCGCCGCCGCCACACGGACGTCTTCGTCACCCGGTTCGAGGCCACCGTTGGGTAGGCTCCGCGTCCTCTCCGGGCGCGAAGTCTGCCGGATCCCCGAGTCGGTCGGATTCGCCGAGGTCCGCCGCCGGGGGAGTCACGTCGTCATGCAGCGCAGGACCGCCGACGGCACGACCACCGTCCCCGTCCCCGATCACCGGGAGATCCGCATCGGGACGCTCCAGTCGATCCTCCGCCAGAGCGGGGCCCCTCGCGGGCTCTTCGAGGCGTAGGGGCCTGAAGCGCCGCCACCCCGGTTCCGCCCCGAATCCGAGGGTGTTCACGGAGGGTTGCGGGCGGGGAGCCAGGCCTTCTCGCCGCGGGAACGGGGAACTCCCCCCTGCGCCTCGCCCATGCGTTCTCTCACCCCCTCTGGCCCCTCCCTCCCGGGCGGCCCGGAGCGCTGGAGGGAGGTGCAGGGGGTGCGCCCGATGGGCGGAGCGGCCGCCGCCCCCCTCAGGCGATCGGCTTCAGCGCCAGCCGGCCCCAGGCGAGGAAGGCCATGAGGAGGCCCAGCACCCCGCTCATGACGATGGCCGGCGTCTCCCGGTACCGGACGTGGACCCAGATGAAGACGAGGCTCTCCATCGCCAGCACCAGGGCGGAGATCCCCGTGAGCACCGGCCGCCACCGGAGGGCGGCGGGGAGGATCAGCCCGGCCGTGCAGAGGAGTTCGAGGAGGCCGAGCGCCATCCAGCCCCCCCGCGGCAGCGCGCCGAAGGACGGGACGTCCCCGCTCACCCTGTCGAACAGGAAGACCTTCATGACCCCCGACGCCCCGTAGAGGAGCGCGGCGAGGACCTGCAGGACCCACAGCAGGACGTTCATCCGTGCCTCCCTCCAACCTCCGCGCCGGCACCCCCGGGTCGAAGCCTCCCCTGCGGGCCGGGACCCGGGCCCCCCGGCGGCGGCCGAGGGTGCCATCCGTCCCAGA
>JAKLKS010000073.1:2648-15726 GCA_023150535.1 Planctomycetota bacterium | reverse complement strand
GGAGCCTGGCTCCGTACCGGTCAACCGCTCCGCAGCGCGGCGAGGGCGGTGCGCATGTCCGGCGGCAGCGGCGCCTCCACGGCGACGCGTTCGCCGGTCGTCGGGTGGGTGAACACGAGGCGCGCCGCGTGCAGGGCGACGCGGTCGAGAAGCGGCGCCTCCCCGCGCTCCGGCGCGTCGGCGCCGGCGGCGGTGCTCGGGTACAGGGCCTTCCCGTCCCCGTACTGGTCGTCCGCCACGAGGGGATGGCCGAGGGCGGCGCAGTGGACGCGGATCTGGTGGGTGCGCCCCGTGTACAGGAAGAGGCGCAGGAGCGCGTGCCCCCGCAGGCGCTCCTCCACCTTCCAGCCGGTGCGGGCGTCGGGCCCGCTCCCCACGGGCACGGTCATCATGCGCGGCTTCCCGGGCCGCGCCGGCTCCTCGGGCACGATGGGGAGGTCCACGAGCCCCCCGTCCTCCCGCGGGAGGCCGCGCACCAGCGCGAGGTACTCCTTCTCGACCTCCCGGTCCTCGAACTGCCGGCCCAGCTCCGCCCGCGCGCGGTCGGTCTTCGCCACGAGGAGGACCCCGCTCGTCCCCCTGTCGATGCGGTGGACGAGCTTCGGCACGATGTCCCTCGACGGGTCCTCCATGTTCCGGTACCGGGCGTGGAGCGCGTTGGTGAGGGTGTTGAAGCGGTTCTTCCCCACGGGGTGGACCACCACTCCCGGCTGCTTGTCGAGGACGAGGAGCACCGGGTCCTCGAGGAGGACGCGGAGCGGGATCGACCCCGGGTCGGCCTCCAGGTCCCCGGGCTCCCCGTAGTCCACCCACACCTCGTCGCGCCACCGCACGGAGGTCGAGGACTTCCGCGGCTCGCCGTTGAGGAGCACGAGCCCGCGGCGGATCATCCCCTGGTACTGCTCCCGGGAGCGCCAGGGGTAGCGGCGGCGGAGGTAGGCGTCGAGGCGCATCCCCTCGAACTCCCGCGGGACCTCCTCCTCGACGTGCTGGACCGGGACGCTGAGGTCGGGGGGGATCCTGCGGGCGTGCTTGACCACGGGGAGAGCCTATCCCCCCCGGAATCCGGATCCGACCCGTTTCCGGGGCCCGGCGCGCGCGTCCCCCGAAAGGACGGGCCGGTCGGACCGTTCCAGTATCCTCGCCCGTTCCATGCACCCCCCGCCCCCTCCGCTCTCGAAGGCCCGGTACTCCGACCTCCGGGGCCTCCGCGACAAGCGCCGCCGCCAGGCCGAGGGCCGCTTCCTCATCGAGGGGTTCCACGTCGTGGAGGAGGCGCTGCTGGCCGCCGCCCCGGTGGAGGAGGTCCTCCTCGGCCAGGGCGCGGCGAAGACCTTCGCCGGGGAGCGCATCGCCGCCGCCGCCCGGGGTGCGGGCGTGCGGATCACCGAGGTCGTCCGGCAGGTGGTGGAGGACCTCTCCGACGCGGAGACCCCCCAGGGGGTCCTCGCCGTGGTCCGCTCGCCCGACCCCGCCGCCCCCCTCCCCCTCGACAGGGACGGCGTCGCCGTCCTCCTCGACGGGATCCAGGACCCCGGGAACGCCGGCGCCGTCGTCCGCGCCGCGGACGCCTTCGGCTGCTCCTCGGTGATCTTCGGGAAGGGGACCGTCGAGCCCCTCAACCCCAAGGTCCTCCGCGCCGCCCAGGGCTCCCACTTCCACCTCCCCGTGGCCGCCTGCGGGGACGCGGCGGAGGCGGCCGCGGAGGCCCGGCGCCTCGGCCACCGCGTCCTCGCCGCCGTCTCCTCGGGAGGTGTATCACTTTATGATACTGTCACGCGCTCCCCCCGCGTGACCGTGGTGCTCGGGAACGAGGCCCGGGGGGTCTCCCCGGCGGCCCTCGCCGCCTGCGACGGGCGGGTCACCATCCCGCTCCGGGGCCGGGCGGAGTCCCTCGGCGTCGCGGCCGCGGGGGCGGTGGTCCTCGCCTGGTTCGCCGGGCCGGGGGCGCCGCGGTGAGCGCCCCCTCCCCGGGGGAGGCGCCGTCGTCCCCCGCCGTCGAGACCCGCGCCCTCACCCGCGTCTTCGACGGGAAGGTCGCCGTGGACGCCCTCGACCTCGTCGTGCCTCGGGGGGTCTTCTTCGGCTTCCTCGGCCCCAACGGCGCGGGCAAGTCCACCACCATCCGCATGCTCTGCGGGATGATGACCCCGACCTCGGGCGCCGCCCGGGTGCTGGGCATCGACCCCGCCGCCGACCCCGAGGGCGTGAAGCGGGTCCTCGGCATCCTGCCGGAGGAGATCCACACCTACGAGAGGCTCTCCGGCTGGGAGATCCTCGTCTTCACCGGGCGCATGCACGCGCTCGGCATCGAGGAATCGGAGCGCCGCGCCGCCGACCTCCTGGCCCTCATGGAGGTGAACGAGGAGGACCGCCACCGCCTCCTCGTGGACTACTCCATGGGCACGAAGAAGAAGGTGCTGCTGGCCTGCGCCATGATCCACTCCCCGCGCGTCCTCTTCCTCGACGAGCCCTTCAACGGCATCGACGCCGTCACCGCCCGCGCCATCCGCCGCGTGCTGGAGAGGGCCGTGGAGCGGGGCGTGACGGTCTTCTTCTCCTCCCACGTGATGGAGACCGTGGAGCGCCTCTGCGACCTCGCCGCCGTCATCCACCGGGGGAGGCTCGTCGCCTCGGGCACCGTGGACGACCTCCGCGCCGCCGCGGGCCTCGGCCCGGGGTCCCCGCTGGAGGACGTCTTCGTGCGCCTCGTGGGGGGGGTCGAGGACCGGGGGGCGCTGGAGTGGCTCGCGTGACGGGAGGCTCCCCGGCGCGGGCCCAGTTCCTCCTCCTCCTCCGGACCCACTTCCTCCTCCTCCGGCGCCAGGCCACGGCCACCCCCGGGCGGAGGGTGGTCATGACCCTCCTCGTGGGGCTCGGGACCGTCGCCTCCCTCCTGCTGGGGCTCACGGCGCTCTACGGGTTCGCGCTCGGCCGCCACCGCACCATGGTCCCGGGCGCCAGCCTCGACGAGGCGGTCCACCTCTCCTTCGCCCTCGTCTGGCTCATCCTCGTCCTGTCCCCGGCGCTGGGCTTCCGGGGGAACGAGTTCCTCGACGTGACCCGGCTCTTCCACCTGCCGGTCTCCCACCGCACCGTGCTGTCCGCCTCCACCACCGGCATCAGCCTCTCCGGGGCGGTGCTCTTCTGGCTCCCCCCCCTGGCGGGCGTCGTGGTGGGGCACATGGTGCCCGAGCGCAACGCCTGGCGCTTCGACTGGTGGCGCCTGGACTGGCCGCTCCTCGGCCTGCGGCTCCTCCTCGTGGCCGCCTTCCTCTTCCAGGCGGTGCTCCTCGGCCAGCTCCTCGTGCTCCTGCTGCTCAACTTCCTGCGGTCCCGGAGGTTCCAGGAGCTGGGCATGGTCCTCGCCCCGCTGGTGGCCGGGGCCCTCTACCTGGGGGCCTGGTTCGCCCTCACCCAGGGGAGGGCGCAGCGGGGGGCGGGACGGGGCCTGCTCCGGGAGGTCCTGGCCTCGGAGCCGAGCCGCTGGTTCCCCTTCCTCCCCTCGCGCTGGCTCTCCGAGGCCCTCGTCGAGGCGGGCCGCGGCGGCCTCGCCCACTGGCTCCCCTTCCTCCTCGGCTTCGTCCCCCTCACCCTCATGGCGCTCGCCTTCGCCGCCCACCTGCAGGAGCGCGCCTTCCTCGGGGACGTGCCGCCGCTCGAGGCCGGCCGCGGGGGCTCGGGCCGGAGGGTCCCCGGGGGGGCGCTGCTCCGCCGCTTCTTCCCCGACGAGGTCCTGGCCGTCGCCTCCAAGGAGCTCCGCCTCCTGCGGCGCGAGCCCATCGTGAAGACGACCCTCATCAGCCAGGCCTGCTTCCTCCTCCTTCCCGTCGTGGCCCTGACCCTGGGGCCCCGGGGCGCGGGGGATTCCGTGGGGACGGTGGTCCCCTACGCCTGGGTCCTCCCCTTCGTGCTCGTCTTCGTGGAGAACACCCTCACCATGAACCTGCTCGGCCTCGAGGGGCAG
Source organism: Planctomycetota bacterium (assembly GCA_023150535.1). Lineage (GTDB taxonomy): Bacteria > Planctomycetota > JAJSAM01 > JAJSAM01 > JAKLKS01 > JAKLKS01. Next base: position 11,759 of record JAKLKS010000073.1, on the reverse strand, counting down.
GGCATCTCCCACCTCCGCACGACGCCGGTCTCCTGGCGGAGCATCGTGGCGGGGAAGGACCTCTGCTACCTGCTCGGCTTCGGCACGGTCAACGCGGTCCTCTGCGCGGCGGTGCTGGGCCTCCTGGCGGTGGCCCGCCCCGACAAGGTCCCCGACCCCCTCCGCGCCGTCGCCCTGGCCGTGGTGGGGGGGACCTGCGCGCTCGCCGTGGTGACGGCGGTGGGCAACGTCCTCTCCGTGGCGATGCCCGTCACGCTCACGGTCCGGGGCCGCATGGCGCTGCGCCAGCAGGGGGCCTTCTCCGAGGGCTGCTACGAGAAGCTCGCCCGGATCGCCGTCTTCGCGGGGACGCTGGTCCTCGTGGCCCCCGTCGCCGGCGTCCTCCACGTGCTGCCCGCCTACGCCCACGGGGTCTTCCAGGAGGCCTGGTGGCCCCCCGTCGGGGCGGTCCTCAGCGTCCTCTACGCGGGCGCCCTCCTGCGGGCCTCCCTCCCCCTGGCGGAGAGGATGGCCCGGGAGGGGGAGGAGGCGATCGTCCACCGCCTCGTGCGGGCCGGGGAGTAGACTCTCGGGAGGGAAACCGGGCCGCCGGCGACTTCCGCGGACCGCGGGTTTCCCGTGCCCCGGGAGGGGGCCCCGTGGAGGATGGGGGCCGCGCCCGGGGGGGCCTTGCCGGAGGTTCATGACCGGGGAAACCCAGCCGATCGTGGAGGGGCGTCTCGACGCGCTGCCGTCCATCCCGCTCGGGGTGGTGCGGGCGCGCTTCGCCTCGGGGGATCCCTCCCACGCCCCCGAGGCGGAGCGCCTCGTCCTCTCCGACCTCGCCATGGCGGCCTCGGTGCTGCGCCTCGCCAACAGCCCCGTCTACGGCCGCGGGGGGACCATCACCTCCCTCGACGCGGCCGTGCGCATCCTGGGCGCCGCCGTCGTGCGGAAGATCGCCCACTCCCTGGCCTCCCTCGGCACCTCCACGCTGGCCCTGGACCGGCCGCGCTTCTTCGAGCACTCCGTGGCCTCCGCGGCCGCCTCGCGGGCCCTCGCCCGCCGCCTGGGGTGCGCCCCTCCCGAGGACGCCTACACCGCGGGCCTCCTCCACTCCCTCGGGCAGCTCGTCTTCGCCTGCGGGAGCCCGGATCGCTACGCCGAGGTCCTGCGGCGGAGCGCCGCCGGGAACCGCCCCCTGTCCGAGGTGGAGAAGGAGGTCTTCGGCATCGACCACGGCCGGGCCGGGTCGCTCCTCGCCGACCGCTGGCACCTCCCCGGGCCCATCCGGGACGTCATCGGCCACCACATGAGGGGGGCGGAGGCCCTGGAGTCCCTGCCCGGGGGGACCCGCTCCCTGGTCCAGGTGGTCGCGGCCGCGGACTGGGTGCTCTCCTCGAACGGCATGGCCACCTGCTGCCGCGACGGGAAGACCCCCCCGAAGGTGGGCGGGAAGGACCTCACCGCGGAGGACGCGGGGGCCGCGCTGGAGGCGGGCCGCGACATGCTCCGCGAGACCCTGGCCCTCCTCGGGCTCCCCGGGGACGCCGAGGGCTTCGTGGAGCAGGTGCGCCTGGCGGAGGAGGGGATCGGCGCCGCCGGCCCCGCGGCCGCCGGGGAGGGGATCGCCCTGGAGGACGCGTCGGGGCTCATGGCCTCCTGCCTCCGGGAGGTGCGCTCCGCGGCCACCGCGGAGGAGGCCTGGGAGATCGGGCTGCGCGGGGTCCGCGCCTCCATGGGCGTGGACCGGGTCCTCTTCTACACCTACGACGCCGAGCGGGCGCGCCTGGACCTCAGCCGGGGGCTGGACGACACCGGCCCGCTGCGCGCCGGGGACCGCGGCATCGCCGAGTTCCCCCTGGCGCCGGGGGGCGCCCTGGCCCACTCCATCCGGGACGGGCAGCCCGCGATCGTGGACGACCTCGGCCCCGACGCCGACTTCCTCCACGGCATCGGGGTCGCCCGCGTGGCGGCCGCCCCCGTGGACGTGCTCGAGAAGACCCACGGGATGCTCACGGTGGACAACCCCTTCACCGGCCGCCCGGTGGGGAAGCGGGACGCGGCCCTGCTCGGGCTGTTCTCCTCGCAGGTGGGGCTGGCCATCGAGAACCTCCTCCTCCAGAAGCAGACCCAGAAGCTCCGGTCCCTCGCGGAGCGGGACGAGCTGACCGGGGTGAACAACCGGCGCAACCTCTGGGCGCTGTTCCAGCGCGAACTCGACCGCTCCCGGCGCTACGGCTCGGTCCTCTCGGTGGCGATGGTGGACATCGACTTCTTCAAGTCCTTCAACGACACCTACGGCCACCAGGCCGGGGACGAGGTGCTCCGCACCATCGCCCAGGTGCTGGTGGCGGCCTCCCGCGAGATCGACATCATCGGGCGCTACGGGGGCGAGGAGTTCGTGGGGCTGCTGCCCGAGACGACCCTCGAGCAGGCGACCATCTACGCGGAGCGCCTCCGCTCCCGGGTGGAGATGCGGGGGCAGGACCTCCGGACGCGGTTCCCCAAGACCCGGCCCCTCACCATCAGCGTGGGCGTGACCCAGGCGGTGCCCCAGGCGGGGGACGACGTCGAGCGCATCATCGCCCGCGTGGACGAGGGGCTCTACGAGGCCAAGGAGCAGGGCCGCAACCGGGTGATCGTGAAGCCCCCTCCGCAGGCCGGGTGACCTCCCGGGGCCCCCGATGACGGCGCCGGAGCCGGAACGGATCGAGGCGCTGGTCCGCCGGGTGGACGCGCGCGGCTGCGAGGCCGTCCCCGCCGCCGGCGGCGGCCCGTTCTTCTGCAGGGTCCGCGGGAAGGTCCACCGCTTCTCCCGGGGGGAGCGGAGCCCGCTCGCCGCGGGGGACCGGGTCCTCGTGGTGAGGGACGGGGCGGCCCCAGGTGGTGGCGGCCAACGTGGACCTCGTGGTCGCCCTCCTGCCGGCGGCGGAGCCGGAGCCGAGCCCGCGCCTCACGGACCGGGTCCTCGCCAGCGCCGCGGCCCAGGACGTGGAGACGCTCGTGGCGATCTCCAAGACCGACCTGGCCCCGGCCGCGGTGGTGGAGGACCTCGAGGGCTACTACGCGAAGGCGGGCGTGCCCGTGGTGCGGGTCTGCGCTCCCCGCGAGGACGGCCTCCCGGCCCTGGCGGCGCGCCTGCACGGGAGGACCTCGGTCTTCGTGGGGCCGAGCGGGGCGGGGAAGTCCACGCTGCTCAAGGCGCTGCTCGGGCCCCTCGGGCCGGAGATCGCCACGGGCGCCGTGAACGCGAAGACGGGAAGGGGGAGGCACACGACCACCTCCTGCCGGCTCGTCCCCTTCCCCGGGGGGGGCTGGGTCGTGGACACGCCGGGGGTGCGGACGCTGGTGCTGCCGGGGATGCGGCCGGCCGACCTCCCGATGTTCTTCCCCGACCTCGCCCCCTTCAACGGGCGGTGCCGGTTCCAGGACTGCACCCACCGCGTGGAGCCGGGCTGCGCCGCCGCGGCCGCCGCCTCCGGCGGCGAGGTGGACCCGCGGCGCCTCGACTCCTACCGGGCCATGTTCCAGACCATGCTCGAGGAGGAGGAGCGGAGGAGGCGGAGCCGGCGGTAGGGGCGGGGGCGGAGGGGGCGGGGGGGCCCGGCGCCCGGCTTCACGCCCCCCGCAGCGCCCCCGCGAGGTACATCGACCCGGTGACGAGGACGACGTCCCGGGGACCCGCCGCCGCCCGGGCGGCGGCCAGGGCCTCCGCCGGCGTCCCCGCCGCCGTCGCCGCGAGGCCCTCGGCGCGGGCGAGGCGGAGGATGTCCCGCGCCGCCGCCCTCCGCGGGTTCGCCACCTCCGTGGCGTAGAGCCGCGCCCTCCCCCGGAAGGCCCTCAGCATCCCGCGGAGGTCCTTGTCCCGGTTCGCCCCGAAGACGACGAGGAGCCGCCCTCCCGGATCCGCCACCGCCCGCACCGCCGCGACGGCCGCCCGCACCGAGGCCCCGTTGTGGGCCCCGTCGAGGATCAGGAGCGGCCGCCGCCCGACCACCTCGAGGCGCCCCGGGACCCGGGTCCGCTGGAGGCCCTCCCACAGGGAGGCGGTCGGGAGGTCGGGGCCCCCCCGCGTCGACAGCAGGAGGATCGCCGCCGCCGCCAGGGCCGCGTTCCCGGCCTGGTGGACGCCGAGCATGGGGATCCGGAACCCGCGGCAGACCCCCGGCCCCTTCCCGAGGGCGAGGTCGAAGGAGGTCCAGGGGCCGTCCTCCCCGAGCCCGGTCCGCGCGTCGAGGACCCTCCAGTCCCTCTCCACGGTCCAGAGGGGCGCGCCGACCCGGCGGCAGCGCTCCGCCACGACCCTCCCCGCGGGGGAGCCGGGCGGGACGGCGCTGAAGAAGGGGACCCCGCGCCGCGCCGCCCCCGCCTTCTCCGCGGCGATGAGGGCGGTCGTGCGGCCGAGCTGCTTCACGTGGTCGAGGGAGATCGAGGTGAGGAGCACCGCCGTGCGCCGGGGCGCCGTCGTGGAATCGAGGCGCCCGCCCATGCCCGCCTCGAGAACCGCCGCCTCGCAGCCCTCCTCCTCGAAGAGGAGCAGGGCCACCGCCGTCATGAGCTCGAAGAAGGTGGCCCGGTCCCCCTCCGCGCGGGCCAGCGCGAGGGGCAGCACGCGATCCACCGCCGCCGCGAACCGGCCCCCCCCGGGGGGGCGGCCGTCCACGGTGATCCGCTCCGAGGGGTGGACGAGGTGGGGGGAGGTGTAGGCCCCGGTGCGCAGCCCCCCCGCCCGGAGGATGGAGGCGGCGGCCTCCGTGGTCGTCCCCTTCCCCTTGGAGCCGACCACCTGGAGGAGCGGCTTCCCCTCGAAGGGGCGGCCGAGGTCGTCGAGCAGCCCGTCCATGCGCGCGAGGCGGTAGGTCCGCTCGTGGTAGGGGACCGTGGCCATGGTCTCGTAGTCGGTGAGGGAGGCGAGGCGGCGGAAGGCGCGGTCGTAGGCGGAGGGGGCCATGGCGGGATCACGCTACCCCGGGGGCGCCCCCGCCGTGCTAGGATCCCCGCGTTCCCGGAGCGCCGCCGCCCGCTTCCAGGGAGCCCCCATGTTCCCCAACCCCTTCGGACCGCCCCCTCCGCCTCCCGGCACGCGCATCCCGCCCGGCATCACCGGCGGCGAGAAGGGCCGCATGGTCATCCTGGGCGTCGCCATGCTCCTCGTCCTCGGCGTCATGGGGGCGCTCCTCGTGTACGTCCAGTCCGCCTTCGAGGTCCCCGCGGCGAAGGAGGAGGGGCCCCACCCCCAGGACATGCCCCCGGAGAAGCCCGCCCCCGGGGAGGGCCCGGAGATCACCTTCGCCCCCTCCCCGCTCTTCCCCGAGGAGGAGAAGGAGGAGGTGGAGCGGATCCTGGGCGAGGACCTGGCGAAGTGGACCGACGTCGTGGACGGCGTCCCCGCCGTCGACCCCGGCCCCTTCAACCTGCTCCTCGACCGCGTCTCCTCCCACGCGCGGATCATGAACCTGCAGGAGGAATCCTTCGACGGGGGCCTGGAGCCGTCGGCCCTCCTCGCGGCCCCGGCGGGGAACCGCGGGCGGCTCGTGCTCGTGAGCGGGGAGCTCCTCTCCCTCGCGAGGGAGCCCTGGACCATCGAGTCCGGGCTCGTGCAGGAGGTGCGCCGCGGGCTCCTGCGGGACGGTGGCGGGCGCCTCTGGACCTTCACCTGGGCCGTCGGCAACCCCCTGGAGCCCGACCCCGTCGCCCCGGGGGAGGGCTGGGTCCGCGTGCAGGGGATCTTCTACAAGTCCTGGCCCGCGAAGGACCCGGCCTCCGGGGCGGAGGTGCCCACGCCCCACCTCGTCCTCCAGCGCCGCCCCCGGAAGGACTTCCCGAAGACCTCGGTCCACGACCTCGACGCCGCCTGGTTCGGGCAGGTCCGCGACGGGACGCCCGCCGAGATGACGGTGCGCGACGAGGACCCGCTCTTCTGGCTCCTCAACCTCTCGGGGAACATCGGGCAGCAGGGCTGGGAGAAGTGGGCCTCGGAGAAGCAGGCGAGGGACCCGGGCCTGAGGATCTGGCCGCCGGAGAACCTCACCGGCCGCTACAAGGAGCTCCTCGACAACCCCGCCCCCTACCGGTTCCGGCCCATCCGGTACTTCGGCTACCTGGCGCTCCCCTCCGTCATCCGGGAGGTCCGCCCCAACCCCGCCAACGTGGAGCAGCTCTGGATCGGGTTCCTCGTGGACGACGACGGGGCGCCGGCCATCTGGGTCTACTCCCCCCGCTCCCTCCTCGAGAACGGGATCCGCAAGGACGACCGGGTGATGGTGGACGGGTTCTTCCTCAAGCGGGTGGCCTACGAGCCCGCCGGCGGCGGCGCGATGAAGCGGGCCGCCGTGATGGTCGCGACCCGGATCCTGCCCGCGCCGCTGCCGACGGACAACGTCGGCAGGTCCGTCATGGTGGCCATCGCCGCCTTCATGGGCCTCCTCACGCTGGGGCTCCTCTTCACCGTCCTGCGCGGGCGCAGGGAGGCGGAGGAGGCGGAGCAGCGGCGCCTCGATCGGATCTCGAAGCGGAGGCAGGAGCGGGGGACCCCGGTCATCGTCGTGCCGGGAAGGACGGGGCCCCCGGGCGTTCCCCCGGAAGGCGGGGCGTGAGGCTCCGCCTCCGCGCCGGGCCCGGGGAGGTCTCCGCGCTCCTCTACGGTGCGGGACTCCTCGACGCCCTCGGCGCGGAGGCGGCCCGGCTCCTCCCCGCGGGCCCCTGCCTCCTCCTGACGGACCGGCGGGTGGGGGGCCTCCACGGCGCGCGCGCCCTCCGGTCCCTGCGGGGAGCCGGGTTCCGGCCCCGGGTCCTCGTCCTGCCCCCGGGGGAGCGGTCGAAGACGCTGGCCTCCGCGGGGAGGGCGGCCGGGGCGCTGGCGGCCATGGGAGCGGATCGGGGGACCCCGGTCGTCGCCCTCGGAGGGGGGGTCGTCACCGACCTCGGGGGGTTCGCGGCGGCGATCTACGCCCGCGGGGTCCCCTGGATCGCGGTCCCCACGACGGTCCTCGCCATGGCCGACGCCGCCCTGGGCGGGAAGACCGGGGTCGACCTCCCCGAAGGGAAGAATCTGGCCGGCGCCTTCCACCACCCGCTCCTCGTGCTGGCCGACGCGGAGGTGCTGGCGACCCTCCCGGCCCGCCACCGGCGCAACGGCCTCGCCGAGGCCGCGAAGATGGAGCTGCTGGCGGGGCTCCGGTCGGGGCTCCCGCGGGTGCGGGGACTGGCCGCGGCGGCGGGGGGGGACGGAGCGGCGCTGGAGCGGGCGGTCGCCCGCGCGGCGGCGGCGAAGGCGGCCCTCGTGGAGGAGGACCCTCGGGAGCGGCGGGGGCGCCGCATCCTCCTCAACCTCGGCCACACCCTGGGCCACGCGCTGGAGGCGGCGACGGGCTGGCGGATGCTCCACGGGGAGGCGGTCTCCGTCGGGATGGCGGCGGCGGCGCGGGTGGCGGAGGGGAGGGGCCTCGTCGCCCCCGGGGGCGCGGCCCGCGTGGCGGAGGCGCTGGCGGGGCTCGGGCTCCCGACCGTCCTCCCCGCGGGGGTCCCCCCCGCGCGCCTGCGCCGCTTCCTCCGCGTGGACAAGAAGAGGGCGGGGGGGGCGCTGCGGATGGTGCTTCCCCGGGAGGACGGGGAGGCGGTGGTGGAGGAGGTGCCGGTCGCCTCGCTCCTGGAATCGCGGGGGCCGCGGAGGCGCGGGGGCGGGCCCCGGCCTTCGCGGCCCCGGTGAGGGCGGGGAGAGGGGAGCGGGCCCCTAGAGCTGGCTTCCCGCCTTGCCGATGTGGGAGCGGAACTGCGCGAGGTCCTTCACGAAGCCGGAGAGGGCGGCGCGATCCTCCTCCTTGATGTCCTGGTAGTCCATGTGGAAGGAGGCTTCCTTCGGGTTCTCGGGGTCGTCCCCCCGGGTCACCCGGGTCAGGAGGCCGCCCAGCTCGAAGTAGTAGGCCTTCATGGCGAAGGGCTGGCGGAACTTCACGCGCAGCCGGGTCCCCGGGTGGAGGGCGGCGTCGAAGTTCTCCTTCGTGATCGTGACCTCGTACTTGGGGCCCGTGTCCGGGACCTCCCACTTGAACTCGACGGAGTTGTCCGTGAGGCCGGTGATGCGGCCGACCTGGGGCTTGTCGCCGTAGAGGTTCTTCCCCTCCTCGTCGACCACGCTGAACATGATGGCGTTGGCGCCGGTGATCTTGTCGTCGGTCTCCGAGTCGGCCTTGCCGATCTTCGTCCTCTTCGCGCCGCCGGGCTTGAGGAAGGCGAGGACCCCGTCCTCCTCGGTGTCGTAGATGTGGAAGACCTCCTGGAGGCCCAGCGTGAGGAGGGTCTTGCGGATGAACTTGGAGGGCTGGACGAGGATGAGGTCGCCGCCGAGCTCGTTGCAGCGCTTCTGCACCTTGAGGAGGTAGCCGAGGGCACTGGAGTTGATGAAGGTGAGCAGCCGGAGGTTGAAGACCATGCTGCTCTCTCCGGCCTCGACGAGGGCGTCGATCTTCTGGGAGTAGGTGGGGAGGTTGAAGGCGTCGAACTCGCCCACGAACTTGAGGATGGTCACGTCCTGCACGCGATTGCGTTCGACCTTCATGGCGTCCGCCTCCCTCGTGGGTCACCCGCGGCCCGGAATCGGCCGCGACCAAGGAACCGCCCCGCTCCTGCAGTGGACCCCCTTTCTACCGTGGGGCCGCGCCCCGCTCCAGCAGAAACGGCCATGGGCGGGGAGCGCGTACACCCCCCGGCATCCTCGCTCCATGGAACCCGACCGGCTCCTCCCCCTCCTGCGCCTCCTCCTCGCCCCCGGCATGCAGTCCGCGGCCGCCGCGCGCCTCCTCCGGGTCCACGGGGACGACCCGCGGAGGGTCCTCGCCGCCCCGCGGGAGGTCCTCGCCTCGGTCCGGGGGGTCGGGCCCGCGCTGGCCTCCGCCGTCGCGGCCGCCCCGGGCACCGAGGAGGAGGCGGCGCGCGAGGCCTCCCGCTGTCGGGACCTCGGCGTCGCCCTCCTCGGCCCGGGGGACGCGGGCTACCCCCTGCCGCTCCTCCAGACCTGGGACCCGCCGCCCCTCCTCTGGGTGCGGGGGGCCTGGGGGACGGGGGACGCCGCCTCGGTCTCCGTCGTGGGCTCCCGGAGGGCGACGCCCTACGGGGTGGTCCAGGCGGCCC
>JAKLKS010000073.1:2183-2588 GCA_023150535.1 Planctomycetota bacterium | reverse complement strand
TGGCGAGCGGCCTCGCCCGGGGGGTGGACACGGCCGCCCACCGGGGGGCGCTGGAGGTCCCCGGCGGCCGGACGCTCGCGGTCCTCGGGAGCGGCCACGCGCGCCCCTATCCCCCGGAGAACCGCGGGCTCCTCGGGGAGGCGGCCTCCCGGGGGGCGGTGCTCTCGGAGTTCCCCCTCGACACGCCCCCCCTCGCCCACAACTTCCCCCGGCGCAACCGGGTCCTGGCGGCCCTCTCCCTCGGCACCCTCGTCGTGGAGGCCTCGGAGAGGTCCGGCTCCCTCATCACGGCCTACCTCGCGCTGGAGGCCGGCCGGGAGGTGATGGCCGTGCCCGGGCGGGTGGATGCCCCCAACAGCCGCGGGGTCCACCGCCTCCTCCGGGAGGGGGCGGCCCTCGTGGAGG
>JAKLKS010000073.1:266-2173 GCA_023150535.1 Planctomycetota bacterium | reverse complement strand
CGGGCGGGACCCGGACCCCCCCGCGGGGGCGGCGGCGCCGGGGGCGGGCGGGGGGGAGGCGGGGGGGGCGGGGGCGGCGGCGCGCCTGCTGGAACTCCTCGACGGGGGGTCGGAGCCGAGGGACGCCGACGAACTCTCCGCGGCCGCCGGGCTCCCGGTGACGGAGGTGCGGGCGGCCCTGGTGGACCTGGAGATCGAGGGCCGCGTGCGGGCCTTCCCCGGGGGCAGGTTCGCCCGGGCGTGAGGGGGGGAGTCCCCCTCCCCGCAATCCGCGCTACACTGGGGCCCATCGGAGCCACCGGGCGCCTCGCGGGAAGGGGCCGGGAAGGGGAATCCATGGCACTCCCGATCGGTCCCGTCGGTCCGCGCCTCGCCGCCGCCCTCCTGCTGCTCCTGGCCTTCCCCGCCGTCCTCCCCGCCGGGGACGCCCCCGACGCCCGCCGCCACCTGGACCCCCTCGCGGCGGAGGTCGAGGAGGCCCTCGAGTCGGCCTCCGACCCGAGGACGCGCAGGACCCTCCTCTCCGCGCGGGACCTCCTCCTCTCCCCCGGCGGCGGCCTCGAGCAGGACGCCGCCCGCCTCCGGAGCGCCTCCCGCCTCCTCGAGAAGCGGGTGAAGGACCGGCCCGCCCTCGCCGCCGCCGCGGGCTCCGCCCTCCGGGGCCTCCTCGACGACGCCGACTGGGAGTACGCCTCCCTCTCCGGCGCCGTCGACGCCCTCGATCCCGGGGCCGCGCTCCGCACGCGGGCGAAGGTGGAGGGGTCCCTCGCCGCCGCCCGGGCGCTGGCCGCCTCCAGCCCCTCCCGCGGCGCCCGGTCCCTCCTCGCGGCGGCCCGCGTCCTCGGGGACCTCCGGCTCCCGCCCTCGCCGAACTACGGCGGGGCCTTCCGCGTCGTCTCCTTCGCCCCGCCGACGGGGGACCTCGTCGGGCTGAACCAGGAGGTCGTCGTGGTCTTCAGCGGCCCCCTGGACCCGCGGAGCGTCCGTCCGGACACCTTCCAGGTCCGCATCGGTCCGAACTTCCAGTCCCAGGCTCCCGGGAGCCTCGTCGTCTCGGGCAACACCGTCGTCTTCCGGCCCCGCCTGCCCGCGAAGCCCGACCGGACGGACGGGGGGTTCCCGCCGGGGGTGAAGATCCGGGTCACCACCGTCGGCTACCCCTCCACGAACCTCATCCTCGGGAAGGGCCGCCGCCCCCTCGACCGGACCCTCACCGCCGAGTTCACCACCGCCGCGGTGGGCGGCCTCCTCTACGACTTCACGAAGTTCCCCGACGACCCCCCTCCCCGCCTGCGGGAGACCTGGCCCGCGGACGTGCTCCCCTCGGCCCCCTTCGACGGGCCCGGGGGGGCGGCGGGGGTCGAGACGGCGGTCCTCCCGGTCCTCCGCCTCGCCCGCGTGCCCCTGGACCCGGCGACCCTCCCCGGCCGGGTCCGGCTCCTCGCCCTCGATCTCCGGGGACGCCCGACCTCGCTGGAGGTGCCCGGGACGACGGAGGTGGACCAGGACGATCGCGAGGTGCGCCTCCGGTTCCGCCCCTCGGCGACGCTGGCCGACCGCTCCCGCTACGCGCTCCGGATCGAGCCGGGGGTCATGGACCTCTCGGGCCAGTTCGAGATGGCGCTCCACGGGGGGAGGTCGGCGCTCTACGCCGCCGCCGCCGCGGAGGCGGCCGGGGAGGGGGGACCCCTGGCCGACCTCGCCGCGGCCCACCCGGAGGCGGTGGACCCCCGCACCTACCTCCTGTTCACGACCCGGGACGAGCCCGCCTCGGACCGCCAGGTGGTGCTGCGCTTCGACGGGACCGACCGCCCCGTGGACGGCGGGGACGGCTCCGACCCCGGGCGCACCACCGCCTCCTACGACGCCGCGGTGCCCGGGGCGGTGGCCGCGGCCATCGCGGCGGC
>JAKLKS010000073.1:0-256 GCA_023150535.1 Planctomycetota bacterium | reverse complement strand
GACGGCGCCTTCCACTACGACCGCATCCGCATCCCCGCCGGCGTGACGGTGACGCTCGCGGGGCCCCTCCCGGCGATCCTGCGCGCCCGCAGGGGGATCCTCGTCGAGGGGAGGCTCGTCGCCTCGGGCGCCGCGGGCTTCAACTCCGAGGGCGCCTACAACACGGCGACGCTCACGACCCAGCCCGGCGGGGCCGGCGGCCCCGGCGGCGGGGCGGGTGGGACGAACTCGAAGGACCCGGCCTACGGGATGCCCG
>JAKLKS010000072.1 GCA_023150535.1 Planctomycetota bacterium | reverse complement strand
GGGCGGGGAACTCCCCGCGGGAGTCCTCGCCCGCGTCCAGCTCTCCCCCTATCGCATCGCCCAGGGAGGCGTCCGCACCGCCGCCGTCGAGGCGAGGCCCCTCGTCCGGGAAGTCGCCTCCGTCGGCTTCATCGAAGTGGACGAGCGGCGCGAGAAGCGCATCGCCGCCCGGGTCGCCGGGAGGGTGGACGGGGTGTCCGTGGACTTCACGGGGCTCAAGGTGGTCGAGGGCGACCCCCTCCTCTCCCTGTACAGTCCGGAGCTCCTTTCGACACAGGAGGCGCTGCTCTCCTCGGCCCGTCTCCTCGCGGCAGTGGAGAAGTCCGGCTCGGGCGGCGGGGACCTAGAACGGGCCCGCAGGGTCCTCGATGCATCCCGGGAACGCCTCCTGCAGTGGGGTCTCGGCCCCGACCAGGTCGATGCCGTACTCACCTCGGGGGAGACCAGGAACCACGTCACGGTGCGTTCCCCGCTCTCGGGAACGGTGCTCGAGAAGAAGGTGCAGATCGGGCAGTACGTGATGGAGGGGGCCGACCTCTACCGGATCGCGGACCTGTCGAAGGTCTGGGTGCGGGCCCGGATCTTCCCTGCGGACCTGCCGCTGGCGCGGATCGGCGCCCCCGTGGAGGCGGTAGCCGAGGGCTTCCCCGGAGAGACCTTCCGCGGAACCGTCGTCTTCGTGGATGCCGTCGTGGATCCGGCGACGCGGACCGTCGGCGTCCGGATGGACCTGGACAACCCCGGAGGCCGGCTTCTCCCGGGGATGTACGTGACGGCGAGAATCCGGGTGCCGGTGGCGGAACTCGAGCCCTTCGCGTCGAGGGCGGTCCCGCCCGTCGCTTCGGCCCCGGCCCCAGACGCGGCCTACTGGACCTGCACGATGCACCCCGAGGTCGTCGCCACGGGACCCGGCAGGTGCCCGAAGTGCGCCATGGACCTCGTGGAGAAGGCCATGGGTGCCGGTGAGACCATCCAGTGGTGGTGCCCGATGCACCCCGAGGTGACCGCGGACCATGCGGGCGAGAAGTGCTCGAAGTGCGGAGGGATGGACCTCGTTCCCCGGATCCTCGCCGTGAGGCCAGCCGGATCCGTGCCCGCCGTCCCTGAGCCCGCGGTCATCGACACGGGGACACGGAAGGTGGTCTACAGGGAATCGAGTCCCGGCGTCTTCGATGCCGTGGAAGTGGTCCTCGGGCCGCGCGCGGACGGGTGGTACCCGGTGATCGCGGGCGTCGCGGTCGGCGACCGCGTCGTGGCCGCAGGGGCCTTCCTGGTGGACGCGGAGACGCGCCTCAATCCCTCCGCGGCGGCGGCCTACTTCGGGGCCTCCGGCTCCCCCTCGGCCGCCCCCGGCCACGAGAAGGGGAAGTAGGGCGCCGTGATCGAACGCATCATCGAGTACTGCGTCAGGAACCGCTTCCTCGTCATCGTGATGGTCGCGGCGCTCGGGGTCGGCGGGGTGTACGCCGCCCTGCACACCCCCGTGGACGCCATCCCCGACCTCTCCGAGAACCAGGTCATCGTCTTCACCGACTGGATGGGACGGAGCCCGCAGGAGATCGAGGACCAGGTCACCTACCCGCTCTCCGTCAACCTCCAGGGGCTCCAGGGGGTGAAGTCGGTCCGCTCCTCGAGCGAATTCAACTTCTCGATGATCAACGTGATCTTCGAGGACTCCATGGACTTCTATGACGCCCGCCTGCGCGTCCTCGAGCGCCTCTCCCTGGCGAACACCTTCCTCCCCCAGGGGGTCGTCCCCTACCTCGCCCCCGACGCCACGGCGCTCGGCCAGATCTACTGGTACACGGTCGAAGGGGAGGGGCGCGACCTCGGGGAGCTGCGCTCGATCCAGGACTGGTACGTGCGCTACCAGCTCAACTCCGTGCCGGGGGTGGCCCAGGTCGCCTCCGTGGGCGGGTTCCCTCGGGAGTACCAGGTCGACATCGACCCCGACCGCCTGCGCGCCTACGGCGTGACCCTGGGGGAGATCTACTCCGCCGTCGCGCGGTCCAACTCCGCCGTGGGGGGCCGCGTGGTGCAGAAGGGGAACGCCGAGTACCTGGTCCGGTCCACCGCATGGGTCCGGGACGTCCGCGACATCGAGGGCGTCGTCGTCGCCGCCCGCGGCGGGATCCCGGTCACCGTGGGGCAGGTGGCCAGGGTGCAGCTCGGCAGCGAGTTCCGCCGCAGCGTTCTCGACAAGAAGGGCCGCGAGGCGACCGGCGGCGTCGTCATGATGCGCTTCGGGGAGAACCCCCTCGACGTGACCCGCCGCGTGAAGGAGAAGATCGCCGGCCTCCAGGACGGCCTGCCCGAGGGGGTCCGGATCGTGCCCTTCTACGAGCGGACCCGCCTCGTCGAGGAGGCGATCGAGACGGTCACGGGAACCGTGCGCGAGGAGATCATCGTCGCCAGCCTCATGGTCCTCCTCATCCTCGGCCACTTCGGGGGTGCGCTGGTCATCATCGTGTCCCTGCCGCTGGCGGTCTTCATCACCTTCATCCTGATGAAGGCCATCGGCGTTCCCAGCAACATCATGTCCCTCTCCGGGATCGCCATCGCCATCGCCGTGGTCGTGGACCAGTCCATCGTGATGACCGAGAACTCCATGCACCACCTCCGCCGGAAGTTCGGCGACGAGAAGGTGCGGGGGAACCAGGTCGAGTTCCTCCTGCCGGCCCTGAAGGAGGTGGGGCGCCCCCTCTTCTTCTCGGTCCTGATCATGCTCCTCTCCTTCCTGCCCGTGTTCGCCCTGGGGGGGATGGAGGGGAAGATGTTCCATCCCCTGGCCTTCACGAAGACCTTCGCCCTCGTCGGCGCGCTCTTCCTGACCATCACGCTCCTGCCCGCGCTCATCCCCCTCGTGATGCGCGGCCGGATGAAGGACGAGCGGGAGAACTGGCTCGTGCGCTCCTTCATCAACGTGTACGAGCCGATCCTCCGCTGGCTGATGCCGCATCCGGGCCCCGTCGTCTTCTTCATGGCGGCGCTCTTCCTCCTGGCGAGCGGGTTCCTCGGGATGCCGGTGCTCACGGCCGTCCTCGCCATGGTCGCAGCCCTCTGCGCGGCCCTGATGAAGAGCGGGCTGACCCGCGGCATCGCCATCGGCATCACGCTGGCCGTCTCCTTCCTCGCCTTCCGCGTGGATCCCATCGGGCGGGAGTTCATGCCGCCGCTGGACGAGGGCTCGATTCTCGACATGCCCGTCACGGTGCCGCGGGCCTCCATCACCCAGGTGGCCGACGACCTGAAGGCCCGCGACCGGCTTCTCGAGTCCTTCCCGGAAGTCGAGCTGGCGGTCGGCAAGGCGGGACGCGCGGACACCCCCACCGACCCTTCGCCCATCGAGATGGTCGAGACCATCGTCAACCTCCGCCCGAAGGACCACTGGCCACGGCGGCACCTCCGGTTCGAGGACGCCGTGGCCCGCTCGGAGCGGGTCATCGACTCGCTCGATGCGTCGGGGCTCGTCCGGGCGTCCGGGAGGGCCGCCGACCGGGACTCCCTCGTGAATGACGCCGCGATGGCCGCGGTGGTCCGGCTGGACGGGGGGCTCCGGGCCCACGCCCGCGATCGGCAGAGGGAGGAGGCGCCGGTCCTCGGACGCGCCTTCGTCGAGGCGGCCGTCCGCGCGACCGTGGCCCGGATCCGGGACAACGGGCTCCTTCTCAGGGATGTACCGGAAGTGGAAGTCTCCGCCTCCGTGGACGCCCTTGCCGGCACCTGGGGTCCCCGGCTCAGCGAAGTCCCCCTGGAGCCCGATGTCCTCGCGGTGGCCCGGCTCGTCGGCGCGCGCCTTGTCGAATCCGGTGCTGCTGAGGACTCCCCCGACCTGCTGGCCATCCGCCGCGGGGCGGTGGCCGAGGCCATCCGAGGCGCCGCGGAGGCCTTTGGCGTGGCCCCGTCGACTCCGGCCCGGGAGATGCTCGCCGCGGTGGAGAACCGGCTCCACGCACTCCGGCGGGAGCACGTTCTCAGGGTCGACAGCGAACTCGACGAGCAGGCCGCGGTGCTCTTCGCCGAGGGAGCGATCGGTGGTGCCCTGGATTCCGCCCGTGGCCGCGGGTGGCTCGCACGGGAACCGTCGGAGGAGGAGCTGGCCCGCGTCCGCGCCTCGGCCACCGGGTCCTTCCGGGGGACGCTCCTCTGGAGGAAGTCGAAGGGGGACATCCTCCAGGAGATGGACTCGGTCATCCAGATGCCCGGTTGGGGGAACATCTGGACCCAGCCCATCATCAACCGGGTGGACATG
Organism: Planctomycetota bacterium; assembly: GCA_023150535.1. Taxonomy (GTDB): domain Bacteria; phylum Planctomycetota; class JAJSAM01; order JAJSAM01; family JAKLKS01; genus JAKLKS01. Next base: position 11,708 of record JAKLKS010000072.1, on the reverse strand, counting down.
CTCGCCACGGGCGTGCGCACCATGGTGGGGGTGAAGGTCTACGGGCGGACGCTCGATGAGATCCATCGGGTTTCCGAGGAGGCAGCCACCGTCCTGCGATCGGTTCCCGGGGCGGTCGACGTCTTCCCCGACCAGGTCACCGGGAAGCCCTACATCGAGATCAGGCCGGACCGGGACAGGGCGGCCCGTTACGGCATCTCCATCGCGGACGTGCAGGACGCCATCGAGGTCGCCCTGGGCGGCCGGGTGCTCACGACCACGGTGGAGGGGCGGGAGAGGTTCCCCGTGCGGGTCCGCACCTCCCGCGACTTCCGCGAGGACGAGGAAGTCCTTGCGCGGACTCTCGTGACCGCCGGTGCTTCGGGCGGAGGGGGCGGCATGGCCACAGCGCCCGCGGAGATGGGAGCCGCCGCGACGCCCTCCTCGGCGTCCGTTCCTCCGCAGGTGCCCCTCTCCGACGTGGCGTCCATCAGGGTCGTCGAGGGCCCCGCCATGATCAAGAGCGAGAACGGCCTCCTTCGCTCCTACGTCCAGCTCAACGTCCGTGGCCGCGACGTCGTCTCCTTCGTGGAGGATGCCCAGCGCGCGGTGGCGGCGAAGGTGAGACTCCCCGAGGGCTCCTACCTGGAATGGACGGGGCAGTTCGAGCACCAGGTCCGGGCGAGGAAGACCCTGTCCATCGTCGTCCCCCTCGTGATCCTCCTCATCCTCGTGATCCTCTACCTCACGTACCGGGACTTCGCGGACACCGCCCTCATGATGCTGGCCGTCCCCGGCGCCGTGGCAGGAGGCATCCTCTTCCAGGCCGCCTTCGGCTTCAACTTCAGCGTCGCGGTCTGGGTCGGCTACATCGCCTGCTTCGGGATGGCCACGGAGACGGGGATCATCATGCTCGTCTACCTCCGCGAGGCCGTGGAGCGGCGCGGGGGCCTGGAGCAGATCGCCTCGCTCGAGGAACTGAAGGAGACCATCATCGAGGGCGCCGTCCACCGGCTCCGGCCGAAGCTCCTCACCGAGGGGACCGACATCATCGGCCTGGCCCCGATGCTCTGGGCCACGGGGACCGGTTCCGAGTTCATGCGCCCCATGGCGGCTCCGGTGCTCGGGGGGATCCTGATGGCCGACGAAGTCGTGGACGTCTTCCTGCCCGTCCTCTTCTACTGGGTCCGGGCCCGCCGCTGGCGGAAGCTCCACCCGGAGGCGGCCGCCGCGGCAGACCGGCAGGCGGCATAGGGCCACGGGCGCCATGCATCCCCGGATCCTGGAGGCGGCAATCGAGGCCGCCGGATCCTGCCTCCTCGTCGAACTGCCGCGGCAGGCACGCCGGATGGGGCAGGTGCCACACCGTTGTGGCAACACCTACAACCGCGAGATCCATGACCCGGACTCCGAGGCCGGCCAGGGGTGGGTCCGGCGCGGAACGGGAGTTGCGCCAGGCTCCTGCGTTCCTGCGGCGGGCAGCCTCGGGTCCGATGCCGGGTCCCGCTCCGATGAGTCGGGGCGCGCCGGACATGACGTGCGTCATGTTCCGGTACTGCACGAGCAGGTGGGCGCACCGAGGTCCCTCGAGTGGAAGGTCGTACGGGAAAGGCCCTGTCCCCGGAGGAGAGACTCCATGTCCAGACTGGCCGGCCGCATCGCCGCCGTCGCCGCCTTCGTGCTTCTCCTCGGGCCCCCGGGGGTCGCCGGTGCGACCCGCGGAGGGCCGGTGAGACTGCGTGAGCCCGTGGACGGGTCCGACGCCGCGGCGAGCGGCGTGATGGTCCTGCGGGCGGGTTCCCGTGGAGAGAGGCTGCGCCTCCGGGTCCTCCGGCTCGGTGCCGCCCGCAAGTACGAGCTCCGGGACCGCCGTTCGAGCGAGACCCTCGGGGTCTTCCTCACCAGCGGCGGCGGGACCGGGCGCCTGCGTCTCCTGGCGGAGCCGGGGGACGGTTTCTGCGGGAGGATGATGGAAGTCGTGGATGCGGAGGACGGGTCGATCGCGCTGGAGGGCGAGGGTCCTCTCCCGGAGATCCACGGGGACGAGGCCTGGGACGGCATGGCAGGTTCGGGCCCCGACGGGGACCACCACGACCGGGACATGAACCACGGTGGCGTGGACGACGACGGCCACCAGGGGGACGGATCCACGCACGGTGACGGGTCGATGCACGGCGGCGACTCCATGCACGGTGGGAGCGGGGGCCACCTGTAGGGCCAGGCGGGCGGGCTGTCCGAAGGGGACGCCCCTGAAACCGAGGATCGCGACATCCCGAAAGGCGGGGCTGTATCGACCCGCGCGGGCAAGGAGGACGAGATGAGCATCCGGATGGGCCTCACCGCACTGGCGGTCATCGCAGCCTTCGGGGTGGCACTGTCTCCTGCGGGCGACGATGCCGCTCTGGCCGGGGACGGCTGCTGCGGAGGCGGCGCAGAGGGAGGAGGGCACGCAGGCCACGGCGGAGGCGGTGCCGCCGCGACCCCCGAGGAAGGAGCCACCAAGGCCCAGGACGCCGGGCAGGCGAAGGAAGCCAAGGGGCTCCTCGTGGACCTCGGCAACGGGAAGTGCCCGATCATGGGCGGGAAACCCGACGGGAAGACCTTCACCGAGTGGAACGGGCTCCGTGTCGGCCACTGCTGCGGCATGTGCTCCGCGAAGTTCCTGGCGGATCCCTCCGGGGCGCTCGAGAAGGCCGGGATCGACTGGAAGCCGGCGGCGGCGGCGGTGAAGGCGGTCGCCGACGCGAAGACGCCCGAGGACCGGGTCAAGGCCCTCAAGTCCCTGGCCGCGAAGTGGAAGGTCCTGCGCGGCGCCGATCCCGTCCCCTCCCCCGCCAGGCCGGGTCTCCTCGTGGACCTCGGCAACGAGAAATGCCCGATCATGGGCGGGAAGCCCGACGGGAGGACCTTCAGCGAGTGGAAGGGGCTCCGCGTCGGCCACTGCTGCGGGATGTGCTCCGCGAAGTTCCTGGCGGACCCCTCCAGGGCGCTCGAGAAGGCCGGGATCGACTGGAAGCCGGCCGCTGCGGCGGTGAAGACCGTCGCCGACGCGAAGACCCCCGAGGACCGCGCGAAAGCCCTGAAGGCCCTCGCCTCGCGGTGGAAGGTGGTTCGGGAACCCGCCCCGGAACCCGCCCCCGGGAGCAGGGACGCGCCGGCGAAGTAGCCGCGGGCCGGGTGGCCGTCCTTCGAGGGGCCGGGAACCGCAGCTCCCGGCCCCGTTCGACCCGAACTGTGGCGGAAAGGAGTTCCATGCGTGGGACCCGTCGGACGACCTGGCTCGTCATCGTGCTGGTGGTGGGATGGACGGTCCTCTCGGGGTGCCACGGGGGAAACGGGGGGAGCCGGGGAGGCGGCGGGCACTCCCGCCATTCCGGGCACGGAGGCCGCTGAAGCGGGGGGCGGCGCGCGTCGCCGGCCCTCTGCCTATTTCAGCCCGTGCTTCTCCATGCGGTAGATGAGGGTCTGCCGGGTGATCCCGACGAGGGCCGCCGCCTTCGTCTGGTTCCCTCCCGTCTTCCGGAGAGCCATGGAGAGGACCTCCTTCTCCAGGTCGGAGAGGTTGATGCCCTCGTCGGGAATCTCGATGGTCCGAAGGTCGAGACGACCGTCTCCCCGCCCCCGGGCCGGGCGCCCCGCCTGGATCTCCGGCGAGAGGTCGCCCGGCTGGAGGCTCCCCGTGGATCCCCGAAGCAGGACGGCCCTCCGGATCTCGTTCTCCAGTTCGCGGACGTTACCCGGCCAGTGCCAGTCCGCGAGGCGCTTCATCGCCTCCGGAGAGACCTCCAGCCCGGCCGCCCGGTGCTTCCCGAGGAAGTGCCGGAGGAGGAGGGGAAGGTCCTCGATGCGCTCCCGCAGGGGAGGGATCCGCAGCACCACGACGGCGATCCGGTGGTAGAGGTCCCTGCGGAACGCCCCGTCCTCCACGGCGCTTGCCAGGTCCCGGTTCGTGGCCGCGACGATCCGCACGTCCGCGTGCTCCTCCCTCTCGCTGCCGACGGGACGGAACTCCCCGGACTCCAGGGTTCTCAGTAGCTTCGCCTGGAGGTCGATGCGCATCTCCCCGATCTCGTCCAGGAACAGGGTCCCGCCGTCGGCCTGCTGGAACAGGCCGGTCCGGCTGGCGACGGCGCCCGTGAAGGCCCCCTTCACCACGCCGAACAGCTCGGGCTCGACCAGGGACTCCGGGATCGCGGCCACGTTCACGGTGACGAAGGGCCTGCCGGCCCTGGCCGAGTTGTAGTGGAGGGCGCGGGCGAGGAGCTCCTTGCCCGTCCCGCTCTCGCCGAGGAGGAGGACGGGCGCCTCCGTGGGCGCCGCCCTGCCGGCGAGGCGGAAGACCTCCTGCATGCCGGAGGATCCGCCGACGAGGTTCCCGAGCGAGAACTCCCGCGCCAGGGCCTCCGTGAGGCGGAGGTTCTCCTCGAGGACCATCCTGTGGCGCAGGGCCCGCTCGATCGTCAGCAGCAGGACGTCCCTGTGGAAGGGCTTCTCCACGTAGTCGTAGGCCCCCTTGCGCATGGCGTCCACGGCCGTCTCGACGCTCCCGTGGGCCGTGATGACGATCGCGGGAAGGGCCGGATCCAGCCGCTTCGCCTCCGCGAGGAGGGTGAGCCCGTCGAGACCCGGCATCTGGAGGTCGGTGACGAGGACGTCGGGCCGTTCCCCTCCCCGGAGCCGGGCAAGGGCCTCGGCCCCGCCGGGCACGGACTCGACGCCGTACCCGGCGTCCTCCAGATGCCTGTGGACGACGCGACGCACGGCCTCGTCGTCGTCGGCGACGAGGACCCTCCGCCTGGACCGCGATGTCATCCCACCACCTCCGGAACGGGGACGAGGATGCCGGGCGGCGCCAGGGGGAGTTCCACGATGAAGCGGGCGCCGCCTCCGGGGGCATCGGTCACGAGGACGGTCCCCCCGCACCCGGAAACGACCTTCGCGACCACGGAGAGGCCGAGACCCGTCCCGCCGTCCTTCGTCGTGTGGAAGGGCCGGAAGATGGCCTCCCGATGATCGGGATGAACCCCCGGCCCCGTGTCGTCGACCACCAGCCTCACCCTCTCCCGGGGACACTCCTCGGCACGCACGGAGACGTTGCCCGGTCCCTTCCCGATGGCCTGGAGCGCGTTCAGGCAGAGGTTGAGCAGCACCTGGCGAAGGGCCTCCGGAGGGCAGCGGACCATGCGCCCCTCGCACGCGCCGTGGTAGGCGAAGGCCACGTCGGCCTTCGCGGCGGGAGAGCGCAGGAGGGCGAAGGTCGCCCGCACGCAGGCGCCGGGGTCCGCGTACTCGTCCTCCGCCCTTCCCGGGCGGGCGAACTGCAGGAAGTCGGACACCACCCGGTCCAGCCGTTGCACCTCCGAGACGAGCAGCCGGGCGAACTCCTCGTCCCGGCTGCCGGTCGCCACGGAAGCCCCCAGGACTTCCGCGGCACCCCGGATCGAAGCGAGGGGGTTCCGGATCTCGTGGGCGAGTCCCGCGGAGAGCTCCCCCAGGGCCGCGAGCATCTCCGCGCGCCTCACCTGGCGTTCCGCGTCGAGCAGGGCCCGGGTCTCCCTGCGGAGGCGGTCGGCGAGGAGGCCCGTCGTGAAGGCCACCGCCGGGAAGATGACGAGCGCCAGGAGCCTTCCGCGGTTCGCGGGATCGAGGATCCCCCCCAGCTGGAGTTGCGTGTGCAGGCCGTACACGCCCATGACGAGCACGCCGCATGTTCCGGCGGGCCAGCGTCCCCACCAGTAGCCGGCCAGGAGGAGGGGGATGTAGTAGAGCCCCTCGAGGGCCGAGTGCATGCCGTGCGATGCCATGTGGTTCGGAGCCTCGGCGGGGCCGGGGGTGAACACGTGAAGCACCGAGATCAGGCCAATGCCCCCGAGGACGATGAGCGCCCGAAGGCGGTCGGGCCACGACGTGAGCGGCGGCAGGGCTTGCATGGCGACTCATCCTACACGGGGCACGGTGCATCCTGCGGACCAGGGGGGTTCCTGGCAGCGGACGCCGGCTTCTCCTGCGACTGTGGCATTTGCCACCTCCTGTGTGGCATGCAGGGCACCGTGCCCGCGCGGAGGACGAGACCGGGTCTCTGTCGCAACTCGGTCCGGGACCGCCTTCGGCCGGCACGGGCATTGCGAAAGGATGGGGGATGACCTTGACGAAGGGTCCGCTGGTCCATGTTCTCGGCAACCACGAGGAGGCACCGTGCAGACACGGAAGTCGGTTCGCTGGTGGGGACTCGCAGTGGTTGCAGGGTTCGTGCTGTTGGGCCTCGGCGGCTTCGCGGGATGCAGTTCCGGGGAGAACGCCGGCGGCCACCAGGAGCGCCACGGGAGCCAGGAGAAGGACGACGGCCACAAGGGCCACGACCACGACGCGATGGATGCGACTCCCGCGAAGGGCACGGACGCGCCCGCGGGGACGACGACCGCTGCGGAGCTCAAGCCGATGCAGCCCTCGGCCTCCTACCCGCTGAAGACCTGCGTCGTGAGCGGCGACCCCCTCGCGGAGATGGGCGGCCCCATCGCCTTCGACTACGGCGGCACCGAGATCCAGTTCTGCTGCCAGGGCTGCATCAAGACCTTCAAGAAGGACCCGGAGGCCTTCATGGCCAAGGTCAGGGCGGCGAAGAAGTAGCCGGTACCTTCCGACCGTGCGGATGACAGAGATCCAGGCTGAGATCGTCGCGCTCGCGTGCGCGGCCGTTGCCGGGGAAGACCCTGGGGCCCGGCAAGGTGCTGCGCCAGCCGCGGACGCGCTCCGTGTCTTCGAAACGAAGTGCATCGAGTGCCACGGCCCCGAGGTCCGGAAGCCCGAAGGCGGATTCTGCTACGTGACCGACCTCGTGGCGCTGGCGGGGGATCCGGCGCTCGTCGTTCCTGGCAAGCCGGACAAGTCCGAGGTCTACCGGAGGCTCGTGACCGGGAATCCGAAGGAGAGGATGGCCGCCGAGTCGGAACCAACTTCGGGGGGGACGCTCCTGGCCCACCGCTGGCTGGGCGTCGCCTCCGCTCCTGCAGCCACCGTCGCCGCGTGCTGGCGGGTCGCGGCCGTGCGGAAGTTCGTGTCCGTCTTGATCCTGGCGCTCCTTGTTGCAGCCTGCTCATCGCCGGGTGCCGGGAGCGGTGGTGGCGGTGGCGGTGGTACGAAGCCGTACCCCCTGGGCACCTGCCTCGTCACGGGCACGAAGCTCGGTTCCATGGGCGATCCCTACGTGAAGGTCTACGGCGACCAGGAGATCAGGTTCTGCTGCGAACCGTGCGTTGTCGAGTTCGAGGCAAACCCGGACAAGTTCCTGAAGATGCTGCCGAAGTAGTCACGGAAGGCCACCCTGAACCCGGGCGAGAGCACCCTCTACGGGCGTCCTCCTGCCCCTTCCCCCTCTGGACCTGGCGGCGGTCGCGGACCGGGCGCCCGCGGGCCGTTCTTGCTCCGGAGGCACGGCCGAGGCCTCCATGGAGGGGGCCGGGAGGGTCCGGAATCGGCGCCGGGGAGCGGCCGTCCCCGGCCCGGGTTCCAACCGAGGAAGACGGTGGCGTGGAGCCCGCGGTCGGATTTGAACCGACATCCTTCGCTTTACGAAAGCGACGCTCCACCGTTGAGCTACGCGGGCCCGGGGAGAACGGTCGAGTGTACGGCCCCCCGGCCGCGCCGTCGAGAGAATCGGGCGCGGGCCGCCCTCCCGTTCCCCCCGCCGCGACGGGCGGAGCGGCCGCCCGGTCCCTCTGGTAGATTCAGGACGTGACCCAGGCCGCCGCGACGAGGAGCGCCGCGCCCCCGCAGGAGGGGAGCCTCTGCCCCCGGTGCGCCATGCAGCTGCGCCCCGACTGGAACTTCTGCCCCACCTGCTCCATCCCGGCGCGCCCCGGCAAGGAGGTCCTCTCCAGCCAGATCCAGGTGCTCCGCACCTCCGGCGCCGCGCTCCGCCCCCGCACCCCCGCGCCCCTCCGGTGGGCCGCCGCGGGGGTGGCCGCCGCCCTGGTCATCGCCACGGGAGTCGTCGGCTTCCTCGTCCTCAGCCCCGGGGGCGCGAGCATCCTCATCCCCGAGCCGGCCGACGGCGGCCCGGGCGAAGGCGCCCCCGGGGGGGGCGCCTTCCGGCTCGACTGGATCGCCGTGGAGGGGGGCCCCTTCCGGTTCGGGCCGCCCCGGGACGCGGGCCAGCGGTGGTCGGAGAACCTCGACATCCCCGCCTTCGAGATCCTCCGCACCGAGATCTCCAACGCCCAGTGGCGGGAGTACCTCCTCGACCGCAGGGAGTACCTCATGTCGCAGGGCCAGTGGGAGGCCTCGGTCCCCGGCTACTGGACCTGGACGAAGGACCCCGAGGACCCGGAGGGCCCGAGGGAGATCCCCGGCTTCCCCGCCGCCGAGGAGACCCTCCCCGTGAGGGGCGTCTCCTTCCTCCAGGCGGTGGACTTCTGCGCCTGGCTCCGCGCCACCGCCCGCGCCCCCGGCGCCCGGCTCCCCAGGGAGGACGAGTGGGAGAAGGCGGCCCGGGGCCGGGACGGGCGCACCTACCCCTGGGGGGAGGGCTTCGAGGACGAGGCCTCCATCTTCGGCCGCGTCGTGAGGCGCAACCGGGCCGCGGTGGACGCCCCCAAGCCGATGCCCGTGGACGTCACGGCCACCGACGTCAGCCCCTACGGCGTCCTCCACATGGGAGGGAACGTCTCGGAGTGGACCGACCTCGGGTTGTGGAACTCCGGGACCGAGGCCGGGGAGTGGAACCGCTACAGGGTCATCCGCGGCGCCTCCTTCCAGGAGAAGACCGAGGACGGCGCCATCTCGGCGAGGACCTGGAACAACGACTTCACCATGGAGGGCCGCTTCACCTCCCCCCTCGTGGGGTTCCGCATCGCCCGGGACGCGCGGGCCGCGGGCGCGGAGGGCGAGCCGTCGTCCAAGGAAGAGGCCCCCGGGGGGGGAAGGTGACCCGATGACCGTCGCGGACGGGGAGATCGTGGCGAAGGTCCTCGGCGGCGACGCCGGGGCCTACGCCCTGCTCTTCCGGAAGTACGGCCGCGTCGTCCACGCCCTGGCGCTGGCGCGGACCACCCGGAGGGAGGCCGCGGCGGAGGTCACGCGGAGGACCTTCGAGGCCGCCTACGCGGGCCTCGAATCCCTGCCCGCGGGGACCTCCTTCCGCCAGGTGCTCCTCGCGACCGCCAAGGAGCAGGCCTCCGCCTACGTGCGGGACAACGGCCGCTCCATGCAGATGCTCCGCGTGGGCAGCCGCGAGGCGAAGCGGCTCTCGGGGGCGCTCCACCTCCCGACCGTGATGGGCTCCCTGCCGAAGCCGGACGCGGCCCTGGTGCTGCTGGAGGTGCTCGGGCGCCTCCCCCCCACCTACGAGGTCCCCATGCTCCTCCACCACATCGAGGGGATGGCGGTCCCGGAGATCGCCGAGGTCACGGGGCAGACGGCGGCGGAGGTCCGCACCGCCCTGGACGGCGGGCGGCGGCTCTTCGAGCGGGAGCTGCGGCACGGGCTGGAGATGGCGGGCCAGGCCTGAGGGAGGTCGGAACAGTGGCGGGATGCCAGGAGGTCGCCGGTCTGCTCCACGGTCTCGCCGTCGGGGATCTCCCCGCCGGCGACCGGGCCGCCGTGGAGGCCCACGCCGCGGCCTGCGCCTCCTGCGCGAAGGAGACGGCCCGCCTGCGGGACAACGCCGCCTACCTCCAGGACGTGCTGGGGACCTTCCGCATGCCCCCGGAGTTCCCCGCCGACTTCCTCCTCGCGCTCCCGCCGAAGGACGGGAAGCGGCGCGCCCCCGCGGGCGCCCACGCCGCCCCGCGCACCGTGGTCCTCGGCGACACCTCGACCCGCCGCTTCCGCGCCGGCCCCCTCCTCCTCGGGGCCGGGATGCTGGGGGGGGTGGTGGTCCTCGGCTGGCTCTTCCTCGGGCCGGAGAAGGAGGTCCAGCGGCGGGAGGTGGAGTTCAGGACCGTGCCCGACGTGAAGGAGCGCGCCGAGCGGGGCAAGGGCGCGGCCGACGGCCGGGCGGCCGGCACCGCCGCCCCGCCCGCGAACGGGGGGAAGCCGCCCGCTCCGGGAGAGGGGGTCCGGGCCTTCCAGGCCATGCGGACCGCGGCGGATCTCCTCGCCGCCCTGCGGGGCGTCCGGGGGGACGCCTGGGGGCCGGCCATCGCCCGCGGGTGGGACCTCCTGGCGGGCACTCCCGCCGAGGCCGCCGCCGTGCGCGACGCCGCCGCCGCCGAGAAGGAGCCCGGGCTGCGCGCGGCCCTCGTCCTCGTCCTGGCCGCCGACGGCCGGGAGGAGACCCGCTCCGCCCTCCGCGGCTGGCTCTCCGACCCCTCCCCCGAGGTCCGCGGCGCCGCCGCCCTCGGCCTCGCCCGGTCCCTCTCCTACGAGAACCCCTCCAAGCGGGCGGTGCCCGCGGGCCCCCCGCTCGGGCTCGCCGTCCAGGTCGGGGCCCTCGAGGACGACCCGGGCCGGGCCGACCTCGCGCTGCGGCTCGGGCAGGAATCGGAGGAATCCGTGCGGCGGATCCTCCTCCAGGTCCTCGGCCCGACGGCGGGCGCGGACCCCCAGGTGCGGGATCGCATCCTCGACGGGGTGAAGGGGGCCTACGGCGACGAGATGCGGGAGACCTGCGTGAGGGCGCTGGCGGGGGTCCAGGACCCCGCCATCGTCCCCGGCTTCGCCGAGGCCCTGGGGAACCCCGGCACCCCGAGGGCGCTCCACCCCGTGCTCATCGAGGGGATGATGGCCGCGGACCAGGCCGCCGCCGCCGAGGCCCTGGCCGGCCTCATCCCCGCGGCCGACGGGGCGGACTTCCGGAGGACCCTCGTCGTCGCCCTGGGGAAGGCCGGCGGCGCCTCCGCGGAATCGACCCTCCTCCGCGTCCTCTCCGGGGACGGGGACGCCTCGGTGCGCATGGAGGCGGTGCGGGCCCTGCAGAAGTACCCCTCCCGCGCGTCGCTCGACGCCGCGGAGGCCGCCTCGGAGAACGACGCCGACCAGGCGGTCCGCACGGAGTCGGAGCGGATCGCGAGGATCCTGCGGCCCACGGTGGAGAAGATGGAGGGAGGGCCGGCCGGCGGCGACGACGGGGGCGGCGGGGATCCCCATCCCCAGCCGGAACCCCCGCCCGAGGGCGGCGGGTAGCCCTACGCCCGGAGGCTACTTCCCCCGGGAGCGGCGCGCGGGAGTCGCGGCGGGCACGGGATGGGTCGCGTCGTCGGGGGGCAGGGAGAGCGGTGCCACCTGGCGGGGGCGCATGCGGGTGAGCATCCGGGAGACCTTCTTGTCCCAGACCACCTTGATGCAGTCCGCCATGTAGGGGCAGTCCTTCGTCAGGCAGACGAAGTCCTCGCGGCCGAAGCACCACTTCTTCTTGCCCATCGCGGAGCCTCCGGGGCCAGGGACAACGCCGCCCGACCCCCGCCCGGGAGTCTACCCGGGAGGCGGCGGGTTCGTCACCCCCCGCGGCCGGAGAGGCGCGGGGCCCGGTCGGGAGAGGAGGGAAGTCTAGGGATTCGTCGGTCGGGGAGGGGTGGGGACTGAAGGGTATTCTGCGGTTGCAAGTCGTTTGTTTTCAGCATGTTACACTCGTCGAATCGCACCCCGGGCCGGAGAGCGGTTCCGCGCCGCCTGCGGCGGCGCGGTGGCGCCCGGATCCCCCTCGGCCGGAGAGGATCGGCCGAGGGGGATCCGGGCGCGTGGGAGAGGCGAAGGGGGGTGGGGCCCCTTCAGGGGACCGGCGGGAGGGGGAG
>JAKLKS010000071.1 GCA_023150535.1 Planctomycetota bacterium | reverse complement strand
GGCGGCCGCCGCGGGAGGCGCGGCGGGGGGCCGCGGGGCGGCCTCCGCGACGGACCCCGCGGGGGCGGGCCCGCGCCAGGGGGCGGGGGCGATCTGCCGCGCCCGGGCGCGGATCTCGGCCTCCGAGAAGCCGAACATCCCCCCGATGCGGCCGGTCATGAGCCCCCGCTTGACCGCGTTGGGCACCGCCGCCGCGGTCCGGAGCATCTCGTCGGCGGCGGCGGAGCGGCCCGCGATGGTCCCGAGGTCGTGGCGGGCGGCGGTCCCGGCGAGGAGGTGCTCGAAGACCTCCCGGGCCGCGGCGAGGGACTCGAGCAGGGGGCCCGGCCCGCGGAGGACGAGGAGGTCGCAGGGGTCCTTCCCCTCGGGGAGGACCGCCACGCGGGCGTCCAGGTCGGCCTCGAGGAGGACCCCCAGGGCCCGGTCCGCGGCGTTCTTCCCGGCGGCGTCCGCGTCGTAGACGAGGACGATCCGGTCGGCGAACCGGCGCATGAGGGCGGCGTGCTCCTGCGTGAAGGCGGTGCCGAGGCCGGCCACGGCCGTCCGGACACCGTGCTGGTGGGACATGATCACGTCCATGTACCCCTCCATGACGCACAGGGTCCTCGCCTTCGACGCCTCCTCCCGGGCGCGGTCGAGGCCGAAGAGGAGCCGCCCCTTCTGGAAGACGGCGGAGTCCGGGGAGTTCAGGTACTTCGGCTGCTCGTCGCCGAGCGCCCGGGCCCCGAACCCCACCACCCGCCCCGTGGTGTCGGCGATGGGGAAGATCACGCGGTCGCGGAACCGGTCGTAGAAGCCGTCCCCGCCCCTGCGGGGGACGACGAGCCCCGCCGCCTCCAGGGCGGCCTCGGGGATCCCCTCCCCGCGGGCGGCCTGGAGGAGGCCGTCCCAGCCCGGGGGGGCGTAGCCGAGGCGCCACTCGAGCGCGGTCTCCCCGGTGAGGCCCCGGGACTTGAGGTAGGCCGCGCCGGGAGAGCCCTTCAGGTTCCCCTGGAACCAGCGGCAGGCGAAGGCGGCCGCCCCGTAGGCGGCGTCCTTGGCCTTCGCGGCGGCGGCGGCGGCCGGGTCCGGGGGATCGAGGCTGATGCCCGCCTCGCGGGCGAGCATGCGGAGGGCCTCGGGGAACTCCACCCCCTCCTTCTCCATCAGGAAGGCGAAGGCGTCCCCGGACCGGCTGCAGGAGAAGCACTTCCAGCGCTGGGTCTCGGGCCAGACGTGGAAGGAGGGGGTGCGCTCCTGGTGGAAGGGGCAGCAGGCGGACCAGGACCGTCCGCTCCTGCGCAGGGGGAGGTAGCGCTGCACCAGCGCGACGACGTCCGTCGCCCGGCGCACCTCCTCCTTCCGGTCCTCGGCCATCCTGCGGATCACGCACTCTCCATGGAGCCTCGGGGCGTCGCCGGCGGCGGCGCACCCGGTTCCCGGCCCCCGGAGCGGGCCCGGAGGACCGGGGCGGGGCTCCCGCGCCTTCGGGGGCCCTCCCGGGATGGGCAAACCATCCACCCTACGAGGGCGGTTGCCGGCGGCCAAGGAATTGTACGCGGCTCCCCCCCCGGGGGGCGGAAGGGGCCCCCTACCCGCCGCCGGGGCCCCCGGAGGGGGCCTGGAGAATCCCCTTGTCGGTCCCTCGGGGGCGGTGGATACTTCGATCACCGTCCGTCGACGACGGGGCCACCGGGATCCGCAGGCGCCCGGGAAGCAGGGGGGCACCAAGGATGTTCCGAATCACGCTGAGCCTCGGCGGCACGGTCGTCCGGAAGTACCCCTTCGAGAAGGACTCCGTGACCATCGGCCGGGACGCCGACTGCGACATCTCCATCGACAACGTCGCCGTCTCCCGCAACCACGCCAGCATCACCTTCACCGAGGGGGAGTACGTCCTCGAGGACCTCCAGAGCGGGAACGGGACCTTCGTCAACGGGGAGAAGGTCGTCACCCACGTCCTCCAGCCGGGCGACGCCTTCGTCATCGGGAAGTACTCGCTCCTCTTCGAGACCGTCTCCGACGTCGAATCCGTGGTCCGCGAATCGGCCCGGAAGGCGGGGGGCGACGACGCCACCTTCCGCCTCGACCGCAAGGAGCTCGAGAAGCTCATCGGGAAGGCCGCCAAGGGGGAGGCGAAGAGCTCCCTCATCCCCGAGGGGGGCGGCAACCCGGTCCCCCTGAACCGGCCCTGGCACTTCGCCGGCTCCTCCTCCGACGCCACCATCCCCGCCTCGGGCCCGCTGGTGATGCCCCGCATCGCCCTCTTCCTGAAGGAGGAGGCGAGCTACCGCCTCGTGCGCGTGGGGGGGAAGTTCGGGAAGGTCACCGTCAACCAGCAGGACGTCGACTCCCGCGTGCTCCGCGTCGGCGACGTCATCGACATCTGCGGCAAGCGCTACCAGTTCGCGCAGGAGTGATGACGCGATACTGAACCCGGCACAAATCAGCAGCGGCGACGTCCCCGCTGCTGATTTGTGCCGGGTTCAGTATCGCCCCCGCACGTCCGCCACGATCTCGGGGAGGAAGTCGTCCAGCGTCCTCTCCGGGTGGAACCCGATGGCCGCCCGGAGGCGCTCCACCGAGGGGACCCGCCGCTCGAGGTCCTCGAACCCCGGCCCGTAGGCCACCTCGAAGGGGATCTTCTCCACGGGGCACCCCGGCGCGACCAGGGCCCGGACCTTGTCGGCCAGCTCCTGCACGGAGACCTCGTGGGGGGACCCGACGTTGAACACCCTCCCCCAGGCCGCCTCCGTCCCGAGGAGCGCGATGCAGGCCCTCACCACCTCCCCCACGTGCCCGAAGCAGCGGGTCTGGGTCCCGTCCCCGTAGACCGTGATGGGCCCCCCCGCCAGGGCCTGCTCGATGAACCGGGGGATGACCATCCCGTAGCGCCCCACCTGCCTCGGCCCCACGGTGTTGAAGAAGCGGGTCACCACCGCCCGGGTGCCGTGCTCCCGGTGGTGGGCGAGGGCCAGGAACTCGTCCACGGCCTTCCCCGCGGCGTAGGACCAGCGCATGACGTGGGTCGGGCCGAGGACGAGGTCGTCCTCCTCCCGGAAGGGGCAGCGGATCCCCTTGCCGTAGACCTCGGAGGAGGAGGCCACGAGGATGGGGATCCCCCGGGCCGCCGCCGCCCGGAGCACGTTCTCGGTCCCGTGGATGTTGGTCTCGATGGAGCGGACCGGCTGCTCGACGATGAGGCGCACCCCCACCGCCGCCGCGAGGTGGAAGACCGCCTCCGCCCCCTCCGCGCCCTCCTCCACCGCGGCCGCCTCCCGGACGTCCCCGCGGAGGAACCGGAAGCCGGGGGTGCGCCGGAGGGCGGCGAGGTTCTCCTCCCGCCCGGTGCTCAGGTCGTCGAGGACGGTGACCTGGTCCCCGCGGGAGGCCAGGGCCTCCGCGAGGTGGCTGCCGATGAATCCCGCTCCGCCGGTGACGAGGACGCGCATGGGCGCCGCATCCTAAGGGCCCGCCGCCGCCCCGCTCCGGAATCCTCCCGGGGGCGGGTGGGGGTTCGCTAGGATGGCTCCTCCGCGATCCAGGGGCAGGTAGCTCAGCTGGTAGAGCATGGCACTGAAAATGCCAGGGTCCCCAGTTCAACTCTGGGCCTGCCCACCACGGACCGCTCCCGCTCCCTCGCCGACGCCCGGTGCTACCATGGGCCCAGCCCCGCAGGGGGCCCCACAGGAGGCTCGTCCCCGATGAGAACCGCGGCCGCCCGGCGCCTCGCCCTCGCCCTCCTGGGGGGGATCCTCCCCGCCCTCCTCCCCGCCCCCCTCCCCCAAGCCGCCGCCCAGGACGCTCCCCCCGCCGGGACCCCCGCCGCGCCGCCGGCGATCGCCCCCGCGAAGCCGAGGAAGCCCCTCCCCGAGGACCCGCCGAAGAAGGTGGCGAAGGCCATCGAGGAGGCCCTCCAGGCCTTCTTCGCGAAGGACCCGGCCATCCTCTCGGGGAAGGAGAACATCGACGCCCGGAGCGAGCGGCAGAAGGCCTTCGGCGAGCTCTACAAGGGGGTCCAGGAGTGGAACGCGAAGGTCCCCGGCGACTCCTGCCTCCGGGCCGTCGCCTGGTGGAAGACCGCCCTCCTCAACACCTACCCCACCAGCCAGCCGAAGACGAAGCTCCTCAAGGAGGAGGTCCCCGACCCCCTGGGCAAGGCCCCGACCCCCATCATCCTCCACATCCCCCCCGGCTACCGGGGGAAGAGCACCGACCTCTATCCTGTCATCCTGACGACCCTCGACAAGGACGCCGACCCGAAGAAGGTCTTCGAGGCCGCCTACGGGCCGCTCCTCGCCACCCACATCGTGGTCGCCGTGGCCGAGGACAAGGTGGGGACCGACCGGTTCCGCCTGCTCCGGGGCCTCTCCTGGGTGCTCTCCACCTACCGGGCCGACCACCACCGGGTGGCGCTCGACGGGATCGGCCGGGGGGCGGCCCTCGTGGACGCCCTGGGGCCGGAGGTGGCCATCCTCTTCAACGGGGTGGTCCTGCGGGGGCCCACGACGGTCTCCGGCGTCGCCGCGAACCTCGGGCTGTTCCCCTGCGCCGCGGTCCTGCCCTCCCCCGCGCCGGCGGCCGTGAAGGAGGCGGTGGAGGGGCTGAAGAAGGCCGTCTCCGGGCTGACCGTCATCGAGGGGCTGGGAACGCCCGCGGCGGACGCGGCGATCCAGTCCTTCCTGCAGTCCCTGCCGCCGCGGGGGATCCGCGACCCGTCGAAGCCCTACACCTGGTTCGGGGCCTCCCAAGGGGCCCGGCAGGTCTGGGGCTACTGGTTCGCGGCGAACCAGGCGGTGGACGCGGGGAAGGACCTCCCCATCCGCGTCCACATCGACCGGGATCCCGCCCTCAACCTCGTCGACATCGACTGCACGAACCTCGCGGCGGGGATGCTGCTGCTCAACGACGAGATCCTCGACCTCGACCAGCCGGTCGTCGTGCGCGTGAACGGGGTCGTGGTCCTCACGGCGACGGTGACCCGGGACCTCTCCCTCCTCTTCGCCTCCGACGGCTTCTTCGCCAACTCGACCTGGCCCCGGGACCTCTTCATCACGGCGGCGGTGGTCTTCGACGTGCCGGAGGAGGCCCGGATGCCGGTGGCGGAGCGGAAGGCGCTCGAGGAGGCCCAGTGGAAGGCGGCCGAGGCCGCGGCGGCGGCGATGAGGCGCGCCGCCGAGGAGCAGAAGGCGAAGGACAACCCGGCCCCCGCGGAGGGCGCCCCCCCGGCGGGGGAGGCGCCCGCTCCGGCGGAGGGCGGTCCTCCTCCCGCGGGTGGCGGGGAGCCCGCTCCGGCCGAGAAGACCGCCCCGGGCGGGACTCCGCCGGGGGGGGGCGCGGGCGAGGGTGAGGCTCCGGGGGCTGGCAAGGCCCCCCTTCCTCCGGCGACCGTCGAAGGCCCGATGCAGCAGGTGACCTCCGCGGTCGATGCAGCGAAGGTCGTGGAGGCTCCCGACTCCGACTACACCCGGTACCCCCTGAGCCTGGTCATCAAGGCGCCCGCGCCGGGGGCGCCCGCCGAAGAGGCTGCCGCCTTCCAGGCGATCGAGGCGGTCCTGGCGGAGCCGGGACTGGCCGACGGTCTCTCACGGACCCGGCGCATCCTCCTCCTGCCCCCCGCCGCCGCGGAGGGTGCGGGGGCCGGGAAGCCGGGGGAGGACCCGAAGGCCTCCTCCCCGGTCGCCGCCTCCATCGAGGCGCAGAAGGCCCCCGCCCTCCTCGCCTTCGGCGCCGGAGGGAAGCCCGCGGGCACCTTCCCGGCGGGCCCCCTGGAGAAGGAGAAGTTCGCCGCCGGGGCGAGGGAGTTCCTCCAGGGCGTCCTCCCCAAGGCTCCCGCGGCGCCGCCGGCGGACGGGACCCCCGCGCCGGCCGCCCCCGCCGGGAACGGGGCGGGCGGGCCCCCCCCCGGTCCCCCTCCCGGGGAGGCGCCGCCGAAGTAGGCTCCTCCCGCCCCCGGAACGCGGACGGGGAGTCCCCCCGGGGGCGATGCGCGGGATCGGGGAGGCGAGTCCGCGGCCCTACAGCAGCCGGGACTTCTCCAGCTCCTCCGCCGGGATCTCCCAGACCTTGTCCTCGGCCACGATGCGCCAGCCGCTGGAGAGGCGGGGGTTGATGGGGTTGGGGAGGATCTTCACCACGATGCTGAGCGGGGTCCCGTCCTCCAGGCTCCCGGAGATCATGGTGCGGAGCTCGGAGAGCCGCTCCGTGCCGGACCGCTTCCCCTGCTGGAAGTAGTCCCGGGCCATCCCGTAGATCTTGGCGTCGATTTCCTTCGAGAACTTCAGTGCGGAAGACATGGGTGGATCTCTCCTGCGTACGCGCGGCGCCGCCGGGGCGCCCGCCTTCAGGCGGCCGGTCCTCGAGCCCGCTCCCCGGACTTGCGACCGATCCACTGTACCATCCGGTCGTGGTCCAGGACGATTTGCTCGCGGAGGGCGGCGGGACCGGAGAACCGCCTCTCCTCCCGGATCCGGTCGTGGAACTCCAGGATCACCTCCCTCCCGTAGAGGTCCCCGTCGAAGCCGGGGATCCAGGCCTCCACCGTGTCCGGGACCTCCCCCTCGGGGTGGAAGGTCGGCCGCCCCCCCACGTTCACGAGGCACCAGCGGGGGCTCCCGTCGGGGAGCGTCGCCCTCCCCACCCAGACCCCGCGGGGGGGGCGGATCTCGTGGGAGAGGTCGAGGTTGGCCGTGGGGTAGCCGAGGGACCGCCCCCGGCCGTCCCCCCGGACCACGGTCCCCAGCACCGTGACCGGCCTCCCCAGCATCTCCTCGGCCGCCGCGAGGTCCCCCTCCCGGATGGCCCTGCGGATCGCGGTGCTGGAGACCGGCCCCCGGGGCCCCTCCACGCGGCCCAGGGAGCGGACCGGGATCCCCCGGGGCCCGAGGAGGGCCCGGGCCAGGTCGGGGTTCCCCCGCCGATCCTTCCCGAAGTGGGAATCCGGCCCGAGCACGAGGCCGGCGATGCCCATGCGCCCGAGGAGCACCTCCTCGACGAAGGACTCCGCGCTCCGCTCCCGGAGGGCGGCGTCGAAGCGCAGGACCACCGCGGCCGCCGCCCCCCCCTCGCCGAGGAGGCGGAGGCGGTGCTCCAGGGAGGTCAGCATCCCCGGCCCCTCCCCCTCCAGCACGACCCGCGGGTGGACGTCGAAGGTGATCGCCACCGCCTCGCCGCGGACCTCGCGCGCCAGGGCCGCCGTCTCCGCGAGGACCGCCCTGTGGCCGAGGTGGACCCCGTCGAAGACCCCCAGGGTGGCCACGGGGCGGCGGAAGAGCGCGGGGGAGAGGGACTCGAGGCCCGTCACCCGGCGCATGGGGGGGGCCGGGCCCCTAGCGGGGTCCGCCCGAGGGGACGCCGGAGGCGAAGCGCTCCTCCAGGGCCCGGAGGGCCTTCTTCAGCCGGATGCGGTCCGCGGGGGTGAAGCGGGAGGAGAAGACGACGCCGTCGAGGTGGTCCACCTCGTGGAGGATGCAGCGGCCGAGCAGGTTGGCCGCCTCCAGGGTGCGCGGCCTGCCGTCGAGGTCGAGGTACTCCACCCGGGCCTTCGCCGCCCGCGTGATGACCGCCGAGATCCCGGGGAAGGAGAGGCAGCCCTCCTCCATCTCGAAGGTCCCCTCCTCCCCGGCGATGCGGGGGTTCACGAGGACGATCTCGTCGCCGGGATCCCCGGTGCCGCTCACGATGCAGACCCGGCGGTCCCAGCCGACCTGAGGGGCGGCGATGCCGATGCCCCCGGCCCGGTGCATGGTCGCGATCATCCGCTCCGCCATGGCCCGGACGGAATCGTCCACCGCCGCCACCGGCTTCGTGGGCCGGCGCAGGCGGGGGTCGGGCCAGAGGACGACTTCGAGGGGATCGACGGCCATGGGGTCTCCGCGTCCGGAAGGGCCCTGCCGGGCCCCCGGGAGCGGCCATCCTAGGTAGGGCCCCCGGGGCGGACAAGATTCTGTTGCCGGCCCGGAAGGGGGTCCACGGTGGAGGCGGTTGCATCCCAAGTTCCCGTGCAGAGTTGCGACGGTGCGCCTTCGGTCGAGGCGTCGGGGAGGGGGAGAGGATCGCATCCGGATCGCATCTCCGCCGCGCCCGTCGCCTCCATGCGCACCCCGGCGCCGAGGCGGAGGACCCCCTCGCGGACCCGGGCGTCGTTCGCCTTGGTGTACCGCTCGGTGATGACGAGGGAGGAGTGTCCGAGGACGTGCTGGAGGTCCCGGACGTTCCCGCCCCCCGCGAGGAAGGCGGTTGCGAAGGAGTGCCGCAGCGAATGGAAGGAGACCCCGCGGCGGCCCTCGAGCCCGGCGTCCCGGAGGGCGCGGGCCCACCCCTTCCCGGGCGAGGTCAGCGGGCCGCCCGCGGCGGAGGTGAACACGGGATCGTTGGTGCTCGGGATGCCCCCCTCGCGGGCCTTCGCGGCGCGGAGGGAGACGAGGGCGTCGGCGAGACGGGGGTGGAGCGGGAGGACGGCGGCGGTGCGGTTCTTCTTCCTGCGCACGGCCAGCGTCCCCGCGACGAGGTCCACGTCCGACCACCGCAGGGCGGCGAGTTCCGAGAACCGGGCCCCCGTGAGGAGGCCGGCCAGGATGAGGGGGCGCGTCCTCGGCCCGGCGGCCCGGAGGAGGAGGTCCACCTCGCGGTCGTTGAGGGCGGCCCGGGGGGACTCGGGAGACTTCGGCCGGCGGAGGAGGCGGACCGGGTTCTCCTTGATGTCCCCGCGGCGCACGAGGCGGGCGAAGGTCGCGGAGAGGACCGCGAGGTCAAGCGCCAGCGTCCCGGGGCCCGGCGCCTTCCCGTCGGCAGGGGTCCTCCGCCAGTCGAGGAACCGCTCGATCTCCTTCACGGTGACCGCGGCGAGGGGGAGGTCCCCGACGGGCGAGGCGGCCACCCGGCGGGCGGCGGCGGTGTAGACCTTCACGGTGCGGGCGGCGGCCCCCTCCCGTCCGGAGGCGGCGGCGTACTCCCCCACCGCGCCCGCGAGGGTGAGGACGGCCCCGGGCGCGGCGTCCTCGGGCCTCGGGGGGAGGACGAAGGTCCCGCGGATCTGCGCCTCCCGGATGTCCCGGAGCGCGGCCTCGGCGTCCTTCCGGGAGCCGATGGTCCGGACGATGGTCCGCGGCCTCTGCCCCGGGATGCGGGGGGCCGAGGGATCCACGATCCGGATCGCCCACTTGCTGCCCTTCCTGAGGAGTTGCCCGAACGTCCTCCGCCGCGCCATCGTCGCCCCCTTCCTGGGCGCCCCACCGTCGGCGCCCGGGGATAGGTGTACCACGATTGCACCACGGATGGAAGGGGCCTCCGTCATGCCGCCCCCCGGTGCCGCGCCACGATGCCGTCGAGGTCCAGGCGCGGGGCCTTCCTCGGGGCGGCGGCGGCCTCCAGCTGCTCCCGGACGAGGGCCTCCAGCGATGCCCGGACGACGAGGATCCGGCCGCCCCGGGAGCCGCAGGAGCCGATCCGGACCGTCTGGATCCTCCCCTTCGCGGCGAGGTCGTACAGAAGGGACTTCCCCACGGGGAGGAGGGCGAGGGCCTGGGGGACGGTGAGGAGCGCCCCCTCCTCGAGGGTGAAGTCCCCCCGCGTGAAGTTCTCCGTCCCCGTCGTCGCGGAGTCGTCGGTCATGCCGTCACCTCTTCCACGTTCCAGGCGATGCCGCAAGCCTCGGCCACGTCGGGCCGCACGAGGAGGCCGAGGGCGAGGAGGTGGGAGCACGGCGCCGACTTCTGCGCCGGGCAAGAGCACCACCCGATCCCGTTCCGGAAGGCGCTGGAGTCGTACTCCCCCGAATCCCCGCGGACCCGGGCCCGGAGCCCCTCCGGCGTGGCGCGGAGGACGGTCACCCGGCCCTCCGCGAGGAGGCGACGGGCCTTCTCCCGGACGGTCTCCCGCCCCGTCACGCTGCGGCCCCCTCGTCATCGAAGGAGGGCTTGAGGACCGGGAGGAAGCCTCCCTCCGCGACGGTGTCCTCGGCCCGGAGGACCCCCGCGCCGTAGAGCGCGAGCCTGGCGGCGAGGCCCTCGGCCGTGAGGTTCGAGAACCGGGCCAGCTGGAGCGCGGAGAAGATCCACTCCGGCGCGAGGGGGCCCGTTGCCGGGAGCCGCGGTAGGGGCTTCGCTCCCTCGGGGACCCCGGCGGCCAGGAGCCGGAGTTCCGCTGCGTTGAGGCGCCCCTCGTCGGGGAGGGACGCGGTCCGCTGCCAGTAGCGGCCGACGGCGTGCCGGTAGCCGGCGAGCCCCTGGGCTTCCTCGACGCAGCCGAGCCGGCACCGGAGGCGCCAGAAGGCGATCTCCTCGGCGAGGAGGTCCCCGAGGGTCCGAGAGGCGGCGGGGGCGGTCATCGGGACGCACCCGCCATCCGGCCTTCGGCGTCCTCGAGCACGAGGTCGAGGCGAAGGGCGAGCATCCGGTCCGCGACTTCGGCCTCGGTCCGCTCGTCGTCGTGGTCGGCGGCGATCCGCTCCGCGGCCCACCGGAGGGCGTCCAGCAGCGCGGCGTGGTAGTTCTCCGTCCCGGCGAGTTCAGGCGCGACTCCCGAGGGGACGCGGAGGACACCGCGGCGGACGCGGTCGCGGTTCAGCATGAGCGCCCGCCAGAATTCGAGGAGCGCCGGGTTCGCGGTCTCGCGGACCGCGGCCTCGGCCTTCTCCTGCCGGCGGGACCACGTCTCGGCCTCGGCCACCATGCGCGAGGTGGCGGCGCTGAGGGCCTCCCGCGCCTGGGCGAGGGCGAGGGCGGCGGCGTCCACCTTCGCCTTCAGGCCCGGGAGCGTGGCCTCGATCTTCGGGGCGAGGTTCTCGGCCTTCTTCGCGGCGGCGGCCTCCTTCCTCGCGGCGGTGCGGGCGGCGCGGGCGGCGGGGCCCTTGCCGACGAGGACGGCGGCGGCGGGGGTGGACTTGAACCAGGACGCGAGTTTCATGACCGGCTACTCCTTCTCCGGGTCGTTGCCCGGGTTGGGGTTGGGATTGGCGCTGGCGGTCGTACAGGGCGCACCGGCCAGGGTGAATTCCCCGCCGTCTCCGCCAGCGCCGTGGTGCCGCAGGGAGTCACCCCCCCGCGGATCCGAAAGGTCGTCGTGCCGGCGGAGGGTCCGCCGGATGAGGTGCTCGATCTCGGCATCGGTGAGCCCGACGAGGCGGGCGCCGCGGACGAAGCGCACGGCGTCGGCGGCGATGGGGTCCGCGGTCCCCACCTCGTTCCGCAGCGCCTTGAGGGCGAGGGCGCGGGCGGCGGGACGGCGGGAGGTGCGGGCGAGGGCGGCGAGGGTGTCGGTGTCCCCGAGGGCCGCCGCCGCCTTCGACCGGACCGTCTCGCGGCGGGCGGAGGAGGCGAGGTCCCGGAGCGCCTCGACGTCATGCAGCGCCAGGGCGGCGGCGAGGCGGGCCGTATCCCGACTGGCGGAGCGGGCGAGGCGGCGGAGTTCCGCCCGGTCCCCGAGGGCGACGGCGATCCGGACCTTGTCGGTGTCCCTGTAGGCGGCGTAGGAGGTGTTCACGCGATCCCCCTCTCGGTGCGAAGCCTCGGCCCGTGGACGAGGTCGCAGTAGATCCCGTCCTCCGCCTCCGCGAGGCCGAGCACCTCCGACGGGAGGCCCTCCCGGGGGACGCGGTAGACGCTGGCGAAGATCGAGAGCCCCACTCCCTCGCGGGCCAGTCCGCGGAGGAGGGACCCGGGCGCGCCGGGCAGGAGGGCGACCCGGGCCCGGAGAACGAGGCCGGCGGCCCCGTCCTCGAGCCGCAGGGCGGGCAGCGTTGCAACGACGCGGCGAGGCTCCCCGTCCCGGGGGTGGACGTACCGCCCCCCGCGCCGAGTCACGGCCACCCGGGAGCCCCGGAGGAGCCGTGCGGCGTGCCGCAGGGAGGCGGCCGTCCACTCGACGGTTTCGCCGTCGGCGGTCCGGGCGATCCCTGCGGCGAGGACGGGGAGGTGTAGAGGCACGTCTACTTGATCCCCGTGTTCGGCCAGGTGCTCGCGGCGCCGCCGGGCTCCCGCACGATCTGGATCTCGACGGGCGTCCGCGAGAGGTTCCCGGCCTCGGCGTTCTTCCTGTCGGTCGCGGTCGGGGCGGGCGGGTTGATGATGCCCCGCCTCTCCTTCTCGTTCATGTCGCGGCCCTTGCCGGGGCGGTAGATCGGCTGCGCGGAGTCGAACGCCTGGGAGGGGCCGGAGCCCTGGCGGGCGCGGCCGGTGAAGCGGGAGAGGAGGGCACGGAGACCGGAGACGATGCGCATGACTACTGCTCCTTTCCGGCCGACTGGCCGGGGATGGGGAACGGGGTGAGGGTGTCAGGCACCGTCGGCGCCGGAGGGGCGTCAGGAGCCGGCGGGTAGGTGGACGAGGGGAGGCGGCCGAGCGGGGGGCGGCGGGAGGTCATCGGCCGGCCACCTGGGCGACGGCGCCGAAGTCGGCGAGGGCCGGCCCCGCGGAGGAGGAGGCGGCCCGCGGGAGCGGGGCCCGGTCCTCGGGGGCGGGCCGGTAGCGCCCCGGCTTGAAGTGCTCCGGCCTCGCGGGGGCGCCCGCCCACCCGCGGACGTTGGAGACGACGAACCCGTGGCGCCGCTCCTCGTCGGTCAGGCTCCGGCCGATGGCGGTGCGGGCCCGGCCCTCGGCGAAGTGAAGGGCGGTCCGGGCGGCCTCGACGCGGGCGGTCCGCTCCGCCTTCACCCGGGCGTAGGCGGCCCACCCGGCGACGGTGTCCCCGGCGGTCCCGGGAAGGGGCTCGTTCGCGGCGTCGGCGTGGGCCTCGACGGCGACGAAGTCCCGGAGACGGCGGTTGTACTCGGACACCTCGACCTTGAGGGGCGAGGCGTCGGCGAGGCCCTGGGCGAAGGCGGTTGCGTTCACGAGTTCCCCCCGTTTCCGTTCAGCGCGGCGACCTTGCGGCGGATCTCTGCCTTGAGTTCGGCGGAGGCCGGCGCCCCCCTTCGGCCCGTCCCCGTCGCCCGTGCCTTGATGCGGGCGGTCAGGTCCGCCAGCGCATCCCGGGGGGGGAGGGAGAGGGGCTTGGACTTCAGCGTCGAGGCGATCTCCGCGAGCGCGACACCGTCCGCCAGCAGCCGGGCGATGTCCTCCTCCCACCACGAGACGGCGCCGGCCCTGGCCGAGAGGTCGATCCCGGCCATGCGGAGTTCCAGGCGCTGCCCGCCGTTGATGCGGGGGCCGCGGGACGGCGCCTCGGGGACCTCGCGGGGGTCGGCCGTGGAGGCCGCGGACGGGGCCTCGGGAGTCGGATCCGAAGGGAGGGAGGGGGCGCCGTCCTCCCCTCTCCGGTTCGGTCCGTACCGTACCGTACCGGTGACAGGGGAACCGTCGCCGTCGGTTCCCCGACGGTTCGCCGAACCATCGGCGACGGTCCCGGCCTTCCCGCCCTCCTTCGCCAGCCTCGCGGCCTCGCGGGCGGCCTCGCGACGGGCCCGGGAGGCGGCCCGATCCTTGAGGAGGGAGGAGTAGCAATCCTGGAACCCGCGGAGCCGGTTCCCCTCCACGAGGCCGGCGCCCCGCAGGGCGGCGAGGATCGCCCCGGCGACCTTGCGGTCGTAGCCGAGGAGGCCGAGGTAGAAGACGGGATCGCCGGGAAGCTCGCCGTTGTCGGTGTCCCTCGCGAGCGAACCCCCGAGGAGGGCGAGGACGCCGGAGACCGTCGAGAGGGCCGTGGCCTCCTTCGCGATCCGCGCCTTGACGAAGCGGGCCGCGGCGTCGTGGACGCGGGGGTCGGTCAGGACCCCCAGGCGGAGAATGCCGAAGTCCTCGCGGCCGGGCATCACGCACCCCCCGGAGCCGTCGAGGACCCCTCGGGGCCGAAGGTGCCCGAGGTGTAGGTCGAGGCGGAGGTGGTCTCGGTGCCGTGGTAGAGCCTGTGGCAGGGCCCGCATACCGGGACTGTTACGAGGGGCGCGGCGAGGGCGTCGGGGTGATGTCCCTCGATCTCCCGGCGAGGGAAGCGGCCGAGGCATCCGGCGCACCGGCGCTGTTTTCTCGGGAGGGCGCCGGACCTCCAGGCGCGGCGGTACGCGATCCGCGCCTCGTTCTTCGCGTTCGCGATGGGGTCGCGGGCGAACCGGGCCCGCTTCGCGGCGTCGTGGGCGCGGGCGCGGCGCGTCCGGTTCCTCCCATCCCACTCCCGCAGGAGCGAGGCCGTACAGGCCCGGCACCTTGAGGCGAGGCGCGTCCCCCGCGAGGCGTCCCGGTAGAACGCTTCAGGAGGAAGGCGGCGGCGGCAGGCGCCGCACCGCAGGCGCCGAGGCGCGGGCGCGGCGTCGAGGATAGGATCGTGCGTCAGTTCCTGGCCGGTGCTCGTCATGGCTACCCGGCCCTCCCGTTCCGACGGAGGAGGGCGAGGACGGCGGCCTCGGTGACGAGGATCCGCCCCCCCCGGCCGGGCGCCGTGCGAACGGCGGGAAGGGCGCCGAACCGCACCCGTCCCCGGATCCAGTCGCACGAGACGCGGGCGATGGCGGCGGCCTCGGGGACTCGGAGGAAGCGGTGGGCGTTCGGCGTTTCGGCGCGGGGCGCCTGCTCGGGTTCGGACACGCTGAGCTCCTTCGCTCTGCGGTCGCTTGCCCGTGGGCCCGCCGACCTAGACTTCAGCAAGGTCGATGCCCGTGGGTGTGGACCGCAGCGCTTCTTGCGGTCCGTTCGCCCGAAGGCAATCAGGACCTTGGCCTACCTGCTACTAACTTCCAGTATCACAAGGCTCCGTCCCTACAACCGTCGATTTTTCCGCAACTACACGAATTCCGCGATCCTCGGCTCCTCCCCGCAGGGCGCCTACCCCTCGTCCTTCGCGGCCTCCTCCATGAGCGCGAGTCCCTCGGTGATCGCCTTCCGCAGGATGGCGGATCGGTCCACCGCCGGGAGGTAGTCGAGGCCGAGGCGGCCGGCGAGGGCGGGGTCCTTCGCGGCCCTCTTCTCGATGGCCTCCACCCGGGCGAGGACGCTCCTGTGGAGCCGGATGCTCGTGCCCTTCTGCTCGGTGGGCTTCCGCCCGCCCCGCCTCTTCTTCGCCGTCATGTCCACCTCCCGGAGTTCCGGGAGGATGGTAACGCGGGTCCCCGGTGCGGGCGTCATGCTGCCCCCCCGGCGCGGAGGAGGGAACGGACCGATTCGGGATGCCACGTCCTCCCCCTCGGGCGGATTCCCTCCGCCGTCAGGGCCGCAGCGATCTTCCGGAGGGAGAGGCCGGCGGAGCGCAGGGCCCGCCCCCTCTCCACGATGCGGGCCTCGTCGGGGTCGGGCGCGAGGTGCTTCCCGTCCGCGGCGAGGCGGTGGCCGTAGGGGATGCCGCCGATCCTCCGGCCCCGGTCCCTGAGGACGGCGAGGGCGGCGCGGGTCCGGGCGGCGATCAGGGTCCGCTCATAGGAGGCGAAGGCGGCGACGAGGTGCCGGAGGAGCTGCGCCTCGGGCCCGTCCCCGTTCCCGGTGCCGTCGGCGAAGAGAAGGCGGGCCCCACTCCGGGCGACCAACCTCTCCACGAGGGCGGCGACGACTACGTCCCGGGCGATGCGGTCCGCCTTCGCGGCGACGAGGACCCCGGCGCGGTGCTCGCCCATGGAAGAGAGGGCGGCGAGGAGCCCCGGCCGCTTGTCGATGTCCGTGGCGCCGCTGATCCCCCGGTCCTCGTGGACGGCCACGAGGAGTAGCCCCTGGGCGACGGCGAACCGCTCCAGCGCGGCCCGCTGCGCCTCGGGGCCGAGGTGCTGATCTTCTGTGCTGACCCGGATGTACCCGACGGCCCTCCGGGGGTCCGGCGTGCGCCTCTCTCTCGGATTCACCTCCGCTCCCTTCTCCCGGTGTCCACCCGGGGAACCCCTCCTTACACCTACCCCCTCCACCGCGGCCTCCTCCCCTCCCCCATCTCGCCCGCGATCACGCTGTCCATGAGGGCCCGGATGTCGATCCCATCCTTCGCCCGCCCGAGGCGCGGGGCCGGCGTGCCCGGCTGGAGCCCCCCGGCGGCCCGGAAGGCGTCGAGGTCGAACCGCCAGAGGCGCCCCATGCGGAAGGCGCCCGGGATGCGGCCGGCGGCGGCCTGCTCCCGCACCGTGGCGGGGTGGACCTTGAGGAGGGCGGCGAGTTCGTCGGCCGTGAGGAAGGCGGGGGCGGGCTTGTCCGGCTTCTGCATGGTCCCTCCTGATGGAGGTTGGGCCCCCGGGACC
>JAKLKS010000070.1 GCA_023150535.1 Planctomycetota bacterium | reverse complement strand
GGACCCCGCGCCGCCGGAGGCGGCGCGAGTCCGTGGAGCAGGGGCGGACCCGATGCCCGGAGGGAATGGGAGTACCCACACGAAACAGCGAGGAGCCGGGGGAACCCCCGGGGCGCGGGGGAGGACCGGGGGGCGGGGGCCCGTCCCCGCCCCTACCGCGCCCGCTCCGAGGCCGCCGACCCCACGACGACGCGGAAGCCGATCCACTTCGCCTTCCGCCCCGCCGCGATCCCCCGCCGCTCCAGGAGGTCCATGGCCCGCCAGGTGCGGGGCGCCGGCGCGGGGGCCGCGCCCTTCTCCCCCTCCTTCCCTCCCGCCGCCGGGGGCGGCTCCTTCTTCTCGGCGAGGGAGGGGCCGGCGGGCTCCCCGGGGGCCGGGTGGAAGAAGGAGGCGCCGCGCACGGCCATGAGGACCGTCCCGTCGGCCACGTCGGGGGGGACCTCCGCGACGGAGGGGACCGTCGCCTCGGGGACGCCGGGCACGCGGACCTCGAAGGGGTCCATGGTCCACTCCGCCACGCCCCCGAGGAAGCCGCGGGCCCCGGAGGGGGCGAGGTCGAAGGGGCTGAGGTCCAGGCCGTGATCGGGCCAGAACCCGGCCCACTGGGTCTCGCCGATGGAGCGGCGCCAGGAGGGGTAGGGATCCTCGGCCGGGAGCAGGCGCCCGTTCCAGCGGGCCGCCTTCTCCCACTCCGCCTCCGTGGGGAGCCGCCCCCCGAGGAACCGGGCGCAGGCCCAGGCGTCCCACCAGTCCACGCCGCGCACCGGCTCGTCGGGGGAGAGGGTCAGCCCCGCGGGGATGTCCCGGGCCCCGGGCTGCGACTTCTCCGCGGGCTCCCGCGGGTGGCGCCAGAGGCGGGCCCGCTCCGGGTCCTTCATGGCGTCGAGGTAGGCGCGGTACTGGGCCGTGGTCACCTCGCGGACCCCGGCGAGGAAGTCCTGCAGCAGGCAGGTCCGCGCCGGAAGGACGCGCACCCGCACCGCCTCCCCCGAGGGGAAGGGCCGCTCCTCGACCTCCGCCCGGGCCTGCTCGCTGCCGGTCCGGAAGGCGCCGCCGGGGATCGCCACCGTGCGGTACCCGAGCTCCGCCATCTTGGCCGGCGTCTCCAGGGTGAACCGCGCCAGGAGGTCGTTGCGCAGGCGCACCGCCTCGGCGTCCCCCCGCCGCAGCGCGAGGTAGTCGTCCAGCACCCGCAGCGCGGTCTCGTTGCCGCGGGTGAGGAGCGCCGTCTTCACCCCCTCGCGCCGCGCCGCCGCCGCCAGCTCCTCGGGGAACTCGGGGTCGGCCTCGAAGACCGTCTGGTAGACGTTCCAGGCCCCCTGCCAGAGGGCCATCGCCTCCGTCCCCGCCGCCTCCCTGTGGCGGAGGTCCCCCCACCACCCCAGCGCCCGCGCCAGCAGGAGGCGGTCCTTCTTCCCGAGGTCGTCCACCCGCGCCTTGGGGATGGGCTTCTCCGGGGTCCAGCCGCGGTCCCCCAGGAGCCAGGCCACCACCTTCTCCGGGGCCCCCCGCAGGTCCTCGATCCGGGCGTGGAGGCGCTGGTAGTTCTTCTCGTCCTCGACCTGGGGCCAGGCCTTCCGCGCCAGCGCGAGCCACCCGGCGATGTCCGGCCCCGGCACCCGCGGCGGATCCCCGGCCCCCGGCGCGGCGGCCATCTCCGTCCCCCGCTCCCAGGCGGGCCAGGCCCGGTGGGCGAGGATGTGGAGGGCCACCTCCCTCTGGAGGGCCTCCCGCTTCCCGGTGAAGGCGAGCTTGAGGTCCTCGGCGACCATGCGCTCGACGGCGGAGAACTCGTCCCTCCCCGCCCCCTCCGCCGCGGCGGGCGCAGCCGCGGGCGGGAAGGCGAGCCAGGCCCGGATCTCGATCTCCGCCCAGCGGGCCCTCTCCGCCTCGGCCTCGCGGGCGCCGAGGAGGTCGGGGCGCGCCTTCGCCCGCGCCTCCCGCACCCGCCAGACGTCCCCGCGGCCGGCGGCCTCCCCGGCCACGGCGCGCAGGTGCTCGTGCCAGCCCTGGAAGAGGGACTCGGATCCGCCGGGGATCTCCCTCCCCTCCAGGGAGGAGCGGAGGTCGTCCACGTAGGCCTCCACGGCGACCCAGGCGCCCTTCTCCATGGCCACGCGGGCGAGCTCGATCTTCACCCTCGGATCCCCGAGGACCACGGGGTCGTTCTCGTAGCGGGGCGAGAGGCGGCCGACCTTCCGGACCTCGTCCCGGGCGATGGCCACCTTGTCCTCGGCGTTCTCCACGAGGTCGAACTCGACCACCTGGGGGTTCTCCAGGAGGCGCACCCGCCGCTCCGCCGCCACGTAGCCCTCGGCCTCCACGCGCACCGTCACGTCGTTGCCGAAGAGGAGGCGGCGCTCCGGCCCGTCCTCGGGCAGCCCGAAGGCGACGGAGCCCACGCCCCGCGGCACCGGCTTGGAGGCGGAGAGGTCGAGCCGGCTGAGGGAGACGGTCCCCAGCTCCTGGCGGACCTTCACGAGGAGGATCGTGGGGCGGGGGACCACCTTGAGCGACTCCGACCGGGGGGCGTCCCTCACCTCGGCGGCCCGGACCTCGGCGTCCCCGTAGCGGAAGGACGCCCGGAGGACGTAGCGCCCCGCCGGGACGGGCAGGGTGAGGGCGAAGAGCCCCTCCGGGGGAGGGCCGCGGAACTCCCCGAGGGCGTAGATCCGCGGAGGGACCCCCTCGGCCCCCGTCGGCGGCGCGCCCGGCCCCCCGGCGGCGGGGGTGTCGGCCGCGGCGGGGGCGAGGCGCTCCAGCGACCAGGTCCCGAAGACCGCCTCGGGGCCGGTCCCCTCGAGGGGGAAGGAGATCTCGCCCGGGAGCGCGATCTTCATGGTCAGCGGGAAGGAGGGCCGGGCCTCGGGGCGCGCCCCCTCGCGGAGGTGGGGGGTCTCGTCGCGGCCCGTGAGCGTCCGGAGCCAGGGGGGGATGGACCAGTCGAGGTAGCCGGCCCAGACGGCGGCGTAGAGGGCCCCCGAGGCGAGGAAGAGCAGGAGCGAGAAGACCGCCACCGGCGTGCCGACGCTCCAGGCGCCCTTCGGCTTCCCGGCGGGCGGCGATGCGGGCTTCGCGGGAGGGGCGGCGGGGGCCGCGGCCGCGGCGGGGGCGGCGGCCGGCTTCCCCTTCGCCGGGCGGGCGGCGGGAAGGGTCGGCTCCGGCTCCTCCTCCCTCCCCCGGGGCGGTGCGGGGCGCTTCCCCCCCGCCGCGGGGGCGGCCGTCTTCGCGGGGGGAGCCGCCCTGCGGGCCGGGGGCGGGGTCACCGCCCGGGGAGCGAGGAGGGTCTCGTCCCCCGTCGGCGGCGGCGGCGGGGCGCGCCGGGGCGCGGCGATGGTCTCGTCCCCCGCCGGGGGAGCCGTCGCGAGGGGACGCTGGATCGTCGCGTCCTCGGGCAGCGCCAGAGGGGCCGCGAGGGTCGAGGAATCCCCCCCCGCCACGGGGGCGACGGCCACGGGGCCGAGGGTGTCGTAGGTGCCCGTCGGCCTCGCGGGGGTCGCCGGCATGCCGGCGGCGGCGGCGCGCAGCGCGCGGGAGAACTCCCCCGCCGAGGGGAAGCGATCCCCGGTCCCCTTGGCCATGGCCCGGTCGAGGACTCCGTCGAGGGAGGTCGGGAGGCCGGGCCGCAGTTCCGAGGGGGGGCGCGGGAAGGACTTCTGGATCTCGAAGAGGAGGGGCTGCCCCTTCTCCGCCTGCCAGGGGGGGAAGCCGGTGAGGAGGAAGTGGAGGAGGGCGCCGGCGGCGTGGAGGTCCGCGGCGGCGGCGGCCCTCTGGCCCGCGGCCTGCTCCGGGGAGAGCCACCGCCCGCCGTCCGACCCCATCAGCGCGGGGTCCGACGCCCGGGGGGGGGCGAGCCCCGCCCCGAGCCCGGCGTCGGCGACCCGGACGCGGTCCCCGTCCTCGAGGAAGACGCAGCCCGGGTGGAGGTCGCCGTGCACGCCCCCGGCGCCGTGGAGGCGTCCCAGGGTCTCGAGGAGGGAGGCGACGACGGCGGCCGCCCTGCCGGGGGCGAAGACCCCCTCCCGGGCGACGACCTCGGCGAGGCTCGGCCCCCGCGGGGCGTCGGCCACGGCGTAGACGAGCCGCTGGTCGGTCCCCTTCACCGCCTCCTCGGCCATCTCGCGGACGGCGAGGAGGTCGCCCGCGGGGAGGGTGAGGGCGGCCCCGGCGTTCTCGAGGAACCGGCGGCGGCGGTCGGGGTCCGCGGCCGGCTCCTCGGCGAGGACCTTCACGACGGCGTCGGGGCCCCCGGCCCGCCCCTCGGTCCTCCAGGTGGCGAAGAAGGGGCCCCGGGCCGCCACCGAGGCGAGGGTGTACCTGCCCCCGAGGACCTTCCCCGCGAGGGGGTCCTCCAGGCGGGTGCCGCAGCCGGGGCAGAACTTCCCGCTCCCGACGGGCCGGCCGCACCGGGTGCAGGCGTCGAGGCTCATCCATCCCCCTTGACGGGGAGCTTCGCGAGGAGCCGGTCGGCGGCGTCCGCGGCGGCGCGGGTGACGGAGAGGGCGCGATCCTCCATGGTCTTCGAGAGGTAGCCGGCGTCCACCTTCACGTCGACGAGGCGGGCCTCGTAGAGGACGTCGGGGGAGCCGGCGGCGTGGAGGCGGAGGGTCCCGGAGAAGCGCACGATGCCGGCGCCGTAGAGGGCGGCGTCGTCCCAGCGGTCCACGGTGAGGGCGAGGACGGCGGTCGGGCCGCCGGGGCGGAAGGCCTTCGGGTCGGCGTCCACCTCCCGGTCGCGCAGCGGGGCGAAGCGGCGCCCGAGGAGGCCCTCGCGGAGGGAGGCGCGGAGGGCCCCGGCGGCGGTCCCGGGGAGGGCGCCGGAGACGGGGAGGACGGCGACGTCGGCGGGGCGGCGGGAGGCGAAGCCCTCGGCGAGGCGGTCGTCGGCGGGGGGGGGGGGGGGGCGGGGGGAGACGCAGCCGGAGGCGGCGGCGGGGAGGACGAGGGCGAGGAGGAGGGCGCGGCAGGCGCGGGTCATGGGGGTGGGCTCCGGTAGGGACGGACGGGGACCTCCGCCGGTCCTGTCCTTTGTATCGTCGGAAGAGGGGCGGAGCATGGGGATTCGACGGACGGCGGGGGCGGGGGCGAAGCGCTTCCTGTGGACAGGCCCCTCCCCATCCTGTACGGGGTCGGGCCCCGTTCCACGGACTCGCGCCGCCTCCGGCGGCGCGGGGTCCCGTCTCCCGGCGGCCGGAACGGATCGGCCGACGGGAAACGGGACCGTCGAGAGGAGGATCCCGGGGGGCGGGGCGGCCGTCGACGGACAGCGGGGGGGAAGGAGTCGGAGGGGAGGGGTCCTTCCCGGCAAACGCCCATCCCCGAGGGCGTCCTCCAACGAGCCCCTCCCGGACCTGCCCTCCCCGCCGGGGAGGGACGCCCCGGGTCCGAGGGTCCCCCCCTTCCGCCGGTCCCCGCCTGCCCGTCCACCCCCGGCCTGGACGTTCCCGAAGGCCACACCATGGCACGGGGAGCGCCCGGACCACCCTGGCTCCTCAGAGCCCCGTGCTCCACTTGTGGATCTGGATGTCGAGGAGGTTCCGGTTCCCGTCCAGGCGGAACCCGATCCCGTAGCTCTCCTTGACGAGCCCGAAGGAGGCCGGGTCCAACTCGATCCGGCAGAAGATCTCGTTCTGCTCGTCCGCCGGGTACCAGGAGCTCAGGCCGTCCTTCCCGATGCCGGAGTTCCCCAGGAACGCGATCACGGCCTGCTCCGGAGTTCCCGCGGGGACCTTCCGGAGCAGTCCCTCCCGGATCTCGCCGGGGGTGCCGGCCTTCTCCAGCCCGAAGTGGCGCTTCAGGCGGGCCGTGGCGCTGCCGCCGGGACCGCCGCCCCCCGAGCACCCGCCGCAGCCGGTCGCCGCGAGGACGAAGGCGAGGAGCAGGAGGAGCGCCCGCGGGAGTCGCGGCAATCCCGGAATGGAAGCCTCCCCTGCCGCTACTTCCCCCCCGCCCCGCCCGGCCCCGGCGCGGGGACCGCCGCCGCCCCCCCCGTCACGTCCACGCGCCAGGTCTTCCACTCCTCCCGCATGCGGTCGTCGTCCTTGAGCACCCAGGGGAACCCGTAGCCGGGCACCTTCGTGTCGTCCAGCACCCGGGCCGTCACCTTCCAGGTCCCCGGGTCCAGACCCTTGAGGACCACGGAGGACCGGAAGGCGTTGTCCTTCAGCTTCTTCTCGACCGCCTTCAGCGTCGACCCCAGCGGCTTCCCCTCGGGCAGGGGGTCCTGCCGCCGCCGGAACCCGCGGTCCCCGTCCCCCCGCCACATCCCCGAGGCCCGGTCGTCCGCCACCGAGGAGACCTCCCCCCCCTCCACCGGCGCCGCCGGCTCCGGCGGGAGCGGCTCCCCCGTCGAGATCCTCTGCAGGTACCACTCCACGAGGAGCCGGTGCCGCTTCGGCGCCATGGGGACCACGAAGAACTCCCGCGATTCCGCGGGCGTCATGGTGATGACGTCCTGCACCGGCCCGTACTCGTCCACGGGGTTCACGTAGGAGTAGATCTTGAGCACCCCCTCCTCGCGACAGACCCAGCACATGGCCCCCGAGCCCCCGGAGTTCATGGCGCAGGAGGCCGCGGGCCGGAACACCCCCGTCTGGTAGGTCGCGCCCCCCAGCAGGACCTTCACGTCGGGGTGCTTCGCCTTGAGCCAGTGCTTCCAGGGGATGTCGTCCACGGGCGGCGGCGTGCGCGGGTCGTCGTCGTTCGTCGAAACCGCGTTGGCCGCGAAGATCCGGCCCTGGGGCCGCATCGGGTTGACGGCGTACTCGTCCAGCAGTCCCACGAAGGCGTGGCCGAACTCGTGGACCACCGCCACCTTCCGCCCCGTGGTGGCGATGCCCCCCCCGCCCATGCCCAGCTCCCCCTTCTTGGCGAAGGCGATGGTGAGCCCGTCGCTCTCGGGGAGGTAGCGGCGCCAGCGCTGCACCTGCTCCGGGTCGGCCCAGACCTGGTTCTGCGGGCCGGCGGCGATGCAGTTGAGGGCCGTGGAGAACTTCTTCGGCTCCCTCTTCTTCTTCCGGCCCGGCCGGGCGGGCTCGGGCGGCGGCGGGGGAGCCCCCATCCGCTCCTCCATGGAGAGTTCGTCCACGCCCTCCTCCTTGGAGACGAGGTCGAAGCGCCAGACGTTGAAATAGTCCTCGTACTCCGCGTAGAGCGGCTCCCGCCAGAACTCGACCATCTGGGAGGGGGCGTGCTTGAGGAACTCCTGGTACTTGCTTTCGAGGTACCCGTCTCCCATCAGTTCCACATCGATGCGCCGGGACGAGGGGCCGCCATCGTGCATCAGTTCGATCCCGGCGAGGCAGTTCTCGCCGGAGCGATCCTCAGCCTCGCGGAGCCGGTCCTCGTCGGCCCCGGGATACAACTTCAGGAACCGCTGGAACAGCGGGCGGGCCACTGGGAAGTGCGAAGAGCCCTTCGACGCCAAGGCCTTCGCCTTGTCGAAGAGCGCCGCCGCCTCTTTCTCCTGTTCCGGGGTGAGGGGGGGAGGGGCCTCCTCGCCGAAGGGGTTCTCCTCCTTCCCCTTCCCGCCACCGTCCTGGGCGGCGGCGGGCCCGGGGAGGGGGCCGGCGGCCAGGGAGAGGAGGGCGAGGAGGGCGGCGATCGGGGGGCGCATGCCTCCCCCATTGTACGGGCGGGAGGGGCTTCCCCTCCCCACCTCCGGTATCCTCCCGTCCATGAGCGAGGAGGGCGGTCCCCCGGCCGCGACGACCCCGGCCCCGGGCCGCCCCGGGGGGGCCCTCCTCCTCGCCGCCGTCGCCTGCTCCGGCGCCGCCGTCATGACCGTGGAGATGACCGCGGTCCGCGCCCTCCAGCCCTTCTTCGGGTCGACGACCTTCGTCTGGACGAACGTCATCGCGGTCGTGCTGGCGGCGCTCGCCCTCGGCTACGAGATCGGGGGGCGGCTCGCCGACCGGCGTCCCGCACCGGTCCTCCTCTTCGGGCTCATGGCCGGGGGCGGGGTGCTGGTCGCCGCCGCGGCGCTCGGCGTCCGGCCCGTGGCCGGGCTGTTCCTCGCCGAGGGGGTGGACCTCGCGGGGCTCCTCACGGTGCTGGTGAAGGGGTCGCTGGGGGCGACGCTGCTCCTCTTCGCGCCGCCGCTCCTGCTGCTCGGCATGGTCTCCCCCCTCGCCATCCGGCTCCTGGCGGAGCGCGGGGTCGGGCGGGCGGCGGGGCGGGTCTTCGCGGTCTCGACGCTGGGCTCCATCGCGGGGACCTACCTCCCGACGATGCTGCTGGTGCCGGCGCTGGGGTCCCGCGGGTCCCTGCTGGCGGCGGCGGGGATGCTGATCCTGCCCGCGGCGGCGGGGCTCCTCCTCCACCGCCGCGGGGGGGCGGCGGCGGCGGCGGTCCTCCTCGGGGCGGCCCTCGGCGTCCCCGCCGTCGCGGCGCCGCTCCGCCCCGCGCCGCCGCTGGCGGACGGGGGGACCTCCCGGCTCCTCGAGGAGCGGGAATCCGACCTCCAGTACCTGGCGGTCCGCGAGGACGCCTGGCCCGGGGAGCCGCCGCGGCGGGTGCTCTGCATCAACGAGGGGGTCTACACCTACCACGCGCTGCGGGTGGAGGGCCGCGTGCTGACGGAGGCGCGGCCCTACGACGACTACTCGCTGATCCCGTTCCTGCTGGACCTCCCTCCGGGGGCGGTGCTGCGGGCGGGGGTGCTCGGCTACGCCTGCGGGGTGGACGCGGGGCAGTGGCGGCACTTCTGGGAGGGGCCCTACCGGGTGGAGGTCCTCGGCGCGGAGATCGACGGGGAGGTGCTGGCGCTCGGGCGGGAGCGGTTCGGGGCGCCGGAGGAGCCGGGGGTCGCGGAGGCCGACGGGCGGCCCTGGCTCGAGGCGCTCCCCGAGGGGAGCCGGATGCACTTCCTCGTGATCGACGCCTTCGCGCGGGAGCTCTACGTGCCCTTCCACCTGGCGACGCGGGAGTTCTTCGCGCTCTGCCGGCGGCGGCTCGAGCCGGGGGGGATCCTGGCCATGAACGTCTACGCGGTCGGGGCCTCCTCCCCCCACCTCGCGGCGCTGGAGAACACCATGGCCTCGGTCTTCGGCTCCTGCCTGCGGGCGAGCCAGCACGGGGGGACGAACTTCCTCCTGCTGGCGCGGAACGGGGAGGGGCCGGCGGACCTCGGGCGGCTCGGCCGGGCGCAGGCGCGGGCGCGGTTCGGGGAGCGGCCGGGGACGGCGGAGTGGGAGCGGCTCCTCGACCACGGGGCGGCGCTGGCGGCGGACGCCGCGGTGGTGGTCCCGCGGGGGGATCTGCCGGTGCTCACCGACGACGACGCGCCGCTCGAGTGGATGACGGACCGGTTCCTGCGAGAGAACGAGGACAGAATCCTCGCGGATGCGGGGGATTCGGTCGCGGAACTTCGCAGGCTCGATCGGCGGCAGTCCTGGCTGCTCGCGGGGATCGCGCTCCTCGGGTTGGGGGCGGGAGTGATACTGAACCCGGCACAAATCATCAAGCGGTGGGCCGCACCGACCCGTGCCGGGTCCGGAATCGGCAGGGCGTGACCGAACGGTGGCGCGGCGGGGCGAGGATCCCGCCATGGTACGGACCCCGGCCCTCCTGATCGCCTCCGCCTCCTGCGCCATCGCTGCCGCCGCCTTCGCGCAGGATGCGCTCCACGCCCCTCCCCCGGGTCCTCCCGCGGGCGCCGTGGTCCGCCTCGAGGCGGATCGCACCGACTGGCTCCTCGGCGAGGACGTTGCGCTGCGGCTCGAGGTGGAGAACCGCGGGAGCCAGCCTCTCTCCCTCTCTACGGGCGGAGACTACCGGGGAACCACCCGTCCCGAGCGGTTCACCATCACCGCGACCCGGGAAGACGGCCTCGCCGCCGAGGACCCCGCCCCGAACCAGAACTGTGAAGGTGGGGGCACGCAGACGGCGACCATCCCTCCCGGCGGCGCGTGGTTCACGCGGGTCTGGCTCGCCTCCTTCCGCGTGATCCGCGATCCCGGCACCTGGACCGTCACTGTCCACCACGACCTCGGTTGGAAGGAGGCTCCCCCGGCCTCCCTCCGCCTGCGGTTCCGGCCGGCCCTTCCCTTCGAGGCCCGGCTCCTCGTGGCGGCCGCCCTGGCCACGGAGGGGGAGGACTGGGGAACGGAGCACACTCTCGGCTGGGTTCTGGCCCCGCACCGGCGCCCCGTCGCCCCCACCCTCCGCGGCATCTACCATCCCGAGTTCCTTCCCGCCCTGCGCGACGCGGCGGTGCGGGGGGAGGAGCGGGCGGTCCTCCCCATCGGCAGGATCTCCACCCCGGAGGCGACCGGGGTTCTCGCGGCCCTCCTCCGTACCCGGCATGAGGGGGTGGCCGCGGCGGCGGCGGAGGCGCTCGCATCGAGGATCCCCGATCCCGATCACCCCGACCGACCGGTGTTCCTGAACGCCTGGTCATGGCCCTTCACCTCGGAGTTCGACCGGGCCCTGGTCAAGGCCTGGGTCCCTCACCTTGGCGACAGGATCCGCGCCGCCGCCCGGGAGTTCGTCCTCCAGAGGGGGCCTGCCCTCCGCACCGCGGGGGCCCGGCTCCTCTCCCGACTTTCCGAAGTCGAGGACCTCCCGGCCATCGCCTCGGCCCTCGAGAGGGCCCAAGAGGAGGAGCGCACGCGGGGACCGGGGGGAGACCTCGACCGGTGGAGTCCCGAGTCCTGGAACCGTCGCCTGGAGACGCAGTACCTGCGGACCGCCTTCGAGAGGGTGAAGAAGTAGAGAGCGGCGCCTTCCTTCGTGCCGGGTCCTGCGTCATCACCGGCCATCCACACCGGACTGTGCCGGGCTCGGCTTCCCCGGCACGAATCAGCAGCCGGGACCCGGGACGGGACGGGGAGGCGGGTCCCGGCTGCTGATTTGTGCCGGGTTTGGTATCAGCGGTATCACCGCCCGAGCCACTGCCGGAAGCCGGCCACCGTGGTGGCCGCGTTGCCCCACCGATCGAGGGCCGGCGCCCCCGTGGCCGGGTCGCGGCCGAGGGACTGGAGGGCGTCGAGGACGGGGACGCGGTAGAGGGCCCAGCGCTCCTTCGCCCCCGGCTGGAACCCGCGGTCCCCCGGTGACAGGGGCGCCGCCGCCTCGAGCCCCTCGAAGGCGCCGACGATGCGCGCGACGCACTCCCGCCGCGCCGCGCGGTCGAGGCCCTCGAAGACCGCCATCGCGCCGAGCGCCTCGAGGCAGCGCTCCGCCCGCGGCCCGGTCCCCTCCGTCGAGAGGCAGGCCCGCAGCAGCCACTCCGCCGTCTCGAGCCCCCCGTGGCGCGCCAGCGCCCCGAAGGCCGCCGCCAGGACGCGCCGCTCGGGGTCCCCGCCCCTCCCCTTGAAGAGCGGATCCTCCAGCGCCTCCCGCAGGCCCGGCACCACCCGCGGGTGGGCCGTCCCGAGGAGGAGCGCCGCGACCCGCGCGGCCTCCGCCCCGGTCCGCCGCCCCGTGGTCGGGTCCTCCCGCCCGAGGACGAGGGCCCGCAGCAGCGCCGCCTCCGCCCGCCGGTGCCAGTCGAGCGCCTCCTCCTCCGTCGCCGGGCGGCCGTCCTCGCCGTCCCCGATCCGGCCCAGGCAGCGGCCCACGAGCCGGAGCGCCGCGGCGACCGCGGGGACCGGCGTCGAGGGGTCGGCCAGCGAGGTCCGGAGCAATTCGAGGGCGTCCTCCGCGTCCCGCAGCGGGATGCGGCCGAGGGGCGGGAGCGCGCCCGGCTCCGGCCAGACCGGGGGGGCGGCGGGGGCCGGGCGCGGGATCGGCGGCGCCTCCGGCCGGAGCGTCTCGCAGGAGCGGGAGAGGAGGAGCACGGCGAAGGAGGTGGCGACGAGTTCGTCCCGGGGGTCCCAGGTCTTCCAGGAACCCTCCCCGTCCTGGGTGTCGAGGAGGTCCCCGGCGAGGATCGTCCATGCGTCCCTCCCCCCCACCTCGTCCGAGCCCGCCGCGGCGCAGGCGGCGGCGAGGTCGTAGGCGGCGATGGTCCCCCAGGGGGTCCCCCGCGGCGTCCTCCCCCGGTGGCCGAGGATCCGCTCCCCCTCGACGCGGAGGGCGGCGCGGGCCCGGTCGAGGGCGGCGTCGAGCGCCCTCGCCGTGGAGGCGGGGAGTTCCCCGCGCCGCCGCAGGGCGTCGGCGCCCAGGGAGAAGCAGGAGATCCCGTGGAGGGTCCCCCCCTCGTCGGTTCCCCGGGGAACGAGGGAGAAGGCCCCCGATGCCTGCTGGGAGGCGGCGAGGCCGTCGAGGAGGCGCTTCCAGAGGCCGGCGGGGGCGCGCCAGCCCGCGGCCTCGGCGGCGGCGAGACCCTCCACGGCGTAGCGGCTGGAGACGAGGTCGGGCCCGGGCGCGGGGGGGGCCGAAACGGCGCCGGGGAGGATCCCGAAGGGGACGCCGGGCTTCGTCCACCGCCAGGCCCACCAGCCGGACTCCGGCTCCTGCGAGGCGGCGAGGTTGCGGGCGAGGAGATCCACGAGGGGGAGGTTCCCCCCGTGGTCCCGGAGGAGGCGGAGCGCGAGGCCCGCGGCGTAGGCGTGGCCCATGATCTCCCTGCGGGCGGACTCCCCGTCCGGCGAGATCCACCGGATCGCGCTCCCCGCGGCGGCCCGCTTCCCGGCGTGCTCCAGCGCGAGGCCGCAGAGAGGCGTGATCCCGCCCGGGTCCTGGCCGAAGAGCCAGGTGAC
Source organism: Planctomycetota bacterium (assembly GCA_023150535.1). Lineage (GTDB taxonomy): Bacteria > Planctomycetota > JAJSAM01 > JAJSAM01 > JAKLKS01 > JAKLKS01. Next base: position 3,538 of record JAKLKS010000070.1, on the reverse strand, counting down.
GTCCCCCCTCCCCGCGAAGGAGCCGTCCTCCCGCTGGCGGGCCGCGAGCCAGTCCCCCGCCCGGTCGAGGGAGGCGAGGACCCGGTCGCGCATCGCCGCGGGGACGCCGGCGCGGGCGAGGCGCTCCTCGGTCCCCGCGAGCGGCGCCGGCCCGTCCGCGCCGAGGGCGGCGGCCAGGGCGAGGCACCGGAGCAGGGCCGGGAGGGGCGTCACGGGGACGAGGATACCGGACCCTGCACGCATCGGCAGCCGGGGCCCGCAAAGGGACGGGGACGCCGTACCCCGCTGCTGCCTCGTGCCGGGTCCGGCATCACACCGCCGTCAGCCACTCCCGGTAGCGGGGGTCCTCGCCGCGGACGGCGCGGAAGAAGACCGACTGGATCCGCTCCGTGATCGGCCCGCGGCGGCCGATGCCGATGGAGTAGCCGTCGATCTCCCGCACGGGGGTCACCTCGGCGGCGGTGCCCGTGAAGAAGACCTCGTCGGCGGCGTAGAGGTCCTGCCGCGTGAGCGACCCCTCCACCGCGGGGAGGCCGAGGTCCCGGGCGATGCGGAGGACGGAGTCCCGCGTGATGCCGGCGAGGATCGAGTCCTCGCGCCCCGGGGTCCGGAGCGCGCCCCCGCGCACCGTGAAGATGTTCTCCCCCGCCCCCTCGGAGACCTTCCCGTCGCGGTCGAGGAGGATCGCCTCCTCGAAGCCCTTCTCCTTCGCCTCGCGGGTGGCGAGCATCGAGTTGAGGTACTGGCCGCACCCCTTGGCCGCCGTGGGGAACATGCTGTGGTGGAGGCGGGTCCAGGAGGAGATGGTCGCGCGGACCCCCTTCTCCAGCGCCTCGGGGCCGAGGTAGGGGCCCCAGGGGAAGGCGGCGACGGCGGTGACCGTGGGGCAGTCGCGGGAGCCGACGCCGAGCGACCCTAGCCCCGCGAAGGAGACCGGGCGGATGTAGGCGTCCCCGAGCCCGTTCTCGCGCAGGACGAGGCGGCAGGCCTCCATCAGGGCCTCGACGGGGTGGGAGAGGGGGATCTTGTAGGCCTTCGCCGAGGCGACGAGCCTCTCGGCGTGCTCCCGCAGGCGGAAGACGGCGGCGGAGCCGTCCTTCTGGCGGTAGGAGCGGATCCCCTCGAAGACCCCGGAGCCGTAGTGGAGCCCGTGGGAGAGGACGTGGGTCGTCGCGTCGGCGAAGGGGACCATCTCCCCGTCCACCCAGAGGACGCCCTTCTTTTCCAGTGCCATGGAGCCCCCCGGGAACGCCGCCCCGCGCCCATCCCTCGTCCGGCGGGAGACCCGGGCGCGTCCGGGGATTCTACCCGGGGGCCGGGGGGAGCCGTGCGGGAGACCCCGGAAGGGGAGGTGACTGCCGGACCGCCGTCCCTGCGGGCCCTACTTCCCTCCGCCGAGCAGCCAGTCGCGGAAGGACCGGAGCCGGGGCAGGGACTCCCTGTCCTTGACCCGGTTCGCCGCCTCCTTGCTGCGGAGGATGTCGTCGATGTGGCAGACGCGCATCCCCTCCACGGTGACGGCGCGCCGGTCCGCCTCCTCGAAGGTCTCGATCCCGTCGGGCGCGAAGACGAGGTCCAGGTCGAAGGGGCCGTACCGGATCTGGACGAAGTCCTTGCAGGCGAGGATCTCCCGGCGGTGGACCTCCGTCAGGGGGAATCCGAGATCCGCGAGGGCCGCCACGAGAGCGGCGCCGTTCCCCGGGGACTTCTCGACGAAGAGGTCCGCGTCCTGGGTCGTGTCCGGGTACCCGAGGAGGATGGCCCCGGACTTGCCCAGGAACAGGTACCGGACGCCGCGCCTTCCGAAGGCCGCGGCGATCTCCTCGGCCTGGCGGTACTCAAAGCGTGCGGCCATAGCCCAGCCAGGAGGGGACGTTCGCCTCGCACCACCGGCGGTACTCCTCCATGGTGTCGAAGGAGCGGAAGGGCTCGTCGTCGATGACCGGCTTGCGGGTGCGGATGAAGGCGTACTTCAGCCGCTCGCGCAGGGGCCGGCGCGCGGCCGCCTCGAACTCCTCGATCCACTCGCGGGAAGGGTCGGTGTCCACGGGAGGGGATTCTACCCCGCCGCCGTCCCGGCCGCCCCCGCGAGGGAACGGTCCGCCCCGGCCAGGAACCGGTCCGCCTCCGCCCGGGAGCGCAGCGTCACCACCCTCCCGCCCCCGGCCTCGAAGGGGGCGAGCGCCGCGAGGACCCGCGGCCGGGTGTCCCGCCGGAACCGCCAGACCCAGAGCAGGAACTCCCCGTCGAGCCGCTCCGGGCAGCCCTCCGGCAACCCCTCCCGCGTCCTCCCGCGGTGCCGCCACCACCGCCCCAGCACCCCGCGCAGGCAGGTCCGCCGCGGGAGGTCGAGGTGGATCACCGCGTCCGCCCGGGCCGTCCGGAGGTGCAGCGTGTTCACGTAGTTCCCGTCCGCGATCCAGGCCTCCCCCGCGAGGAGGCGCTCCTGGATCGCCGCCCACTCACCGGGCGGCGTCTCCCCCCAGCCCGGCCGCAGGAAGTGCGCGTCGAGCTGCAGGACCGGGAGGCCGAGGCGCTCCCCGAGGAGGCGGGCGAACCGCGTCTTCCCCGCCCCGGAGCAGCCGAGGACGGCGATGCGGCGGGCGCGGAGGCCGCCGCCGCCGCCGCTTCGTGCCGGGTTCGGTGCTACTTCCGCCACAGCGCGTAGGAGCCGTCCTTCTCGGCGACGACGCTGAAGGAGCCGCCGACCTGCCCCGCCTCGAAGACGCCGCGGGCGTCGGTGAAGCCCTGGGCCTTGATGGAGCTCCCGTCGGCCACCTTCACGTAGACCTCGGGCACCGGGTCCCCAGACTTCGCGTCCGTGAGGTAGACCCTGAGGCGCGGCCCCGCCTGCTGCACCTCCACCCGGAGGTCGGAGAGCACCACCACCGAGGCCCCCGACGCCTTCCCGGCGAACTGGACGAGGTAGACCCCCTTCTCCTCGACCGGGAGGCCGACCGTCTCGTCGCTCCAGCGGTGGGCCCCCGCCTTCGACGGACCGGCCTCGAGGTCGGCCGCCGGCACGATGCCGGCGAGGTCGATGCGATTGAGGGCCGAGAGGTCCTTGCGCACGGCGTAGAGGATCATGAAGTCCACCGGGTAGACCCGGATCCGCAGGCCGTCGAGGTTCCGTCGGCGGAACCCGAGGTCGGGGCGCCTCCCGGGGACGAAGGAGGCGATCTCCGGCACCTCCAGCCCGGGCGCGGTGAGGAAGGCGTGGGCGTCGGCGGCGTCGGGCACGTGGGGGCGCGCGAAGTCGTACCACTTCACGGCCTCCGCGAGGTCGCCGCGCAGGTGGGCCGCCTTCCCGCGGAGGTGCCAGGCCTGCGCCCGGAAGGGGCTCTCGTCGCGCCGCCGCGGGTCGTCGTCCCGCGGGAACCGCCCCCCGAGGAGGGGCTCGGAGAGCGCGACCGCCCGGTCCACCTCCCCCTTGTCGAAGGCCGCCGAGGAGAGGAACCAGGTGACGTCGTCGAGGTACCGGCTGTCGGGGAAGCGCTTCACGAACCGCCCCCCCTCCTCCAGCGCCTCCTGCAGGAGG
>JAKLKS010000006.1 GCA_023150535.1 Planctomycetota bacterium | reverse complement strand
GCCGACCTGGACGACCGCGGCGCCGGCGGCCCAGAGGGCGGGGAGGAGGATCGACGGAGCGGCCGCGGGCGCGGCGGTCCCTCCCCCCCCCGCCGGAGGGGGCGAGGAGGTCGAGGCTCCAGGGGGCGGCGAGGGTCGGGGGCAGGAGCAGGCGGAGGACGAGGACCCACCACAGGGCGGCGCGGAGCCTCGGGGAGGCGCGGCCGCGGAGGAGGGCGTCGGCGAGGAGGACGGCGAGGAGGAGGGCGGCGGCCTGGATCGAGGCGGGGAGGACCCACTCGCGGAGGGCCGCGGCGGCCGCGGGGAGGTCGGAAATCACGGGGCCTCCTCCCCGTCGGCGGCGGCGCAGGGGGCGGCGCCCTTCCTCCGCTCCTCCTCCTCGAGGAGGCGGCGGAGGGCGTCGCGCTCGCGCTTCGGGAGGCGGCGGTCCTCGGCGGCGAAGGAGAGGAGGGGGGCCCAGGATCCGTCGAAGGCGCGCTCGAGGAGGGTGCCGAGGGCGGCCCGGCGGGCGGCGGCGCGGGTGAGGAGGGGGGTGAAGAGGAGGCGGCGGCCCTCCTTCGCCTCGGAGACGGCGCCCTTGCGGGCGAGGCGGTCGAGCATGGTCTTCACGGTGGTGTAGGCCCAGCGGTTGGCGGGCGGGAGGGCGTCGCGGATCTCGCGCGCGGTGGCGGCGCGGAGGCGCCAGAGGGCGTCCATGACTTCCCATTCGGCGTCGGACAGGTGCACGGGGGTCTCCGGGGGCGGGGCGGCGGGCGACGGGGGAGAATCTACTACATGTGTAGTAGTCAGTCAAGGCCCTGACGGGGTGGACGCGGGCCGCCGGGTCGTAGGATGCTCCGCGAAGCCGTCCCGCCGCGAGGAAGGGAGGGAGTTCCATGGGCATCGAGGTCCGCGTTCTCGGCTCCGGGGAGGAGGCGATCCTGGGGCGGGTGGCGCCGGGTGTGTTCGATCACGCGGTGGACGGGGAGGCGGCGCGCGCGTTCCTGGCCGACCCGCGCCACCACCTCGCCGTGGCGGTGGAGGACGGGGTGGTGGTCGGGTTCGCCTCCGGCGTCCACTACTTCCATCCGGACAAGCCGGCGCCGGAGATGTTCGTGAACGAGGTCGGGGTGGCGCCGACCCACCGGGGGCGCGGGACGGGGAAGGAGGTGCTGGGTGCGCTCCTCGCCCGCGCGGGGGTCCTCGGGTGCCGCGAGGCCTGGGTCCTCACCGGCCGGGACAACCTCCCCGCCCAGCGGCTCTACCTGTCCCGGGGCGGCGTCCGGGACCCGGAGGAGCAGGTGATGTTCACCTTCGCGGCGGGCCCTCCGCCGGGAGTGCCGGAGGGTCGCCCGGGGTAGGCCAGGAGACGGGGATGTGAGCCTGGGCCCTCCATCGAGGAAGGCGGCCGGAGGCCCCGCCTCCCCCGCCCCCCCCGCCTACCTCCCCGCCCGGATCACCCCGCACCCGATGCGCGCCCCCGCGTCCCCCGTCGGCTGGGTCGTGAAGTCGTCCCGCTTCGCGTGCACGATGATCGACCGCCCGAGGAAGTCCTTCTCGCACCCGCACCCCATCCCCAGCAGCGGCGTCGTCAGCTCCAGGTACCCCGTCCCGTCCGCCCCGACCTCGATGTTCCCGAGGTCCCCGAGGTGGAACTCCCCGTCCGCCTGCCCGAACCGCCCGTGCTTCTTCATCGTCGGGTTCCAGTGCCCCCCCGCCGACATCGCGTCCGGCGAGGAGCAGTCCCCGTGCTCGTGGATGTGCACCGCGTGCAGCCCCGGCTCCGCCCCCGCGATGTCGATGCGGATCCGGATCCAGTCCCCCTCCATCCGGGTGAAGACCGCCTTCCCCGACACCTTGCTCCCGCTGGCCGGCCCGAGGACGGCGACCGCGGAATCGAGCGGGGCCTTCGAGGCGGACGCGCAGGCCGTGGCCAGGGCCGCGGCGGCGGCGCACAGGACGAGTCCGAGCAGGGCGCGACGCATCATGGCGGGATCCTCCGGGAGACGCGCCCCCGACCGGGGACGCGAAGGGGGCCAGCATAGCGCGCCCCGCCCCGCGCGGGGTGCTTCCCGCGACCGCCTCCCCCGCTATACTCCGCCGCCATGCCCCTCCCCCCCCACGGCCCGGACGAGGTCCGCCGCATCGCCGCGCTCGCGAGGATCCGCCTCGCCCCCGGGGAGGCGGAGCCCCTCGCCCGCGACTTCGGCCGCATCCTCGGCTACGTGGACCGCCTCCGCGCGAGGGACGAGGCCGACGCCGTGGAGCCCCTCGTCCACGCCGTCCCCCCCGCCGAGCCGGCCTCGACCCTCCGCCCCGACGGACCCGCCGTCGGCCCCGCCGCGCCGCTCCCCCTCGCGCAGGTCATCGCCGCCGCGCCGGACCACGACGGCCGCCTCCTCCGCGTCCCCCGCGTCCTCGAGGAGGGGCGGTAGCAGTGGCCGGCGGCCTCCCCCTCCACGCGCTCCCGGCGGCGGCGCTCCGCGACCGCATCGCCTCCCGCGAGGTCTCCGCCGAGGAGGCGGCCCGCCACTTCCTCGACCGCATCGCCCGCCTCGACGGGGGGATCGGCGCCTTCCTCCGGGTGGACGCCGAGGGCGCGCTCCGCTCGGCCCGCGCCTCCGACGCCCGCCTCGACGCGGGCGGCGCGCCGCGACCCCTCGAGGGGGTCCCCGTCGCGGTGAAGGACAACCTGAACGTCGAGGGCCTCCCCACCACCTGCGCCTCCCGCATCCTCGAGGGGTTCGTCGCCCCGAGGGACGCGACCGCCGTCGCGCGCCTGCGCGCCGCGGGGGCGGTGATCCTCGGGAAGACGAACCTCGACGAGTTCGCCATGGGCTCCTCCACGGAGAACTCCGCCTTCGGCCCGACGCGGAACCCCCGCGATCCCTCCCGCGTGCCGGGAGGGTCCTCGGGCGGGTCGGCGGCGGCGGTGGCCGCGGGCTTCGCGCCGCTCGCCCTCGGCTCCGACACCGGGGGCTCCATCCGCCAGCCCGCGGCCCTCTGCGGGATCCTCGGCCTGAAGCCCACCTACGGGCGGGTCTCCCGGAGCGGGCTCGTCGCCTTCGGCTCCTCCCTCGACCAGGTGGGACCGCTCTGCCGCACCGCGGCGGACGCGGCGCTCGCGCTGTCGGTGATCGCCGGCCGCGACCCGATGGACGCGACGAGCCTCGCCCTCGAGGCCCCCGCGGCCTCCCTCGCGGAGGGGGGGCTGCGCGGGATGAGGGTCGGCGTCGTGAAGGAGCACCTCGAGGGCGAGGGGCTCGAGCCCGCGGTGAAGGCCGCGGTGGAGGCCGCCGTCGGGGTCCTCCGCGCCGGGGGGGCGGAGGTGAGGGAGGTCTCCCTTCCCCGCTCCGGGGACGGGATCGCGGTCTACTACCTCGTCGCCACGAGCGAGGCGTCGAGCAACCTCGCCCGCTTCGACGGGGTGCGCTACGGGCTCCGGGTGGAGGGACGGGACCTCGCCGGGATGTACGAGGAGACCCGGGACCGCGGCTTCGGGACCGAGGTGAAGCGGCGGATCCTGCTCGGGACCTTCGCCCTCTCGGCGGGATACGCCGACGCCTACTACCAGAGGGCGCTCCGGGTGCGGCGGCTCATCGCCGACGACCTCGACCGGGCCTTCCGCGAGGTGGACGTGCTGGTGGGCCCGACGGCGCCCACCGTCGCCTTCCCCCTCGGGGAGAAGATCGAGGATCCCCTGGCCATGTACCTCTGCGACGTCTTCGCGGTGACGGCGAACCTCGCCGGGATCCCCGCGGTGTCGGTGCCCTGCGGCGCCGACCCGGCCGGGCTGCCGGCGGGCTTCCAGGTGATGGCCCCCGCGCTCCGCGAGGACGCGGCGCTGCGGGCGGCGGCGGCGGTGGAGGCGGCGGGGCTCCTCCCCGCGGCCCTCCCGGGGGCGTTCGCGTGAGCGCCCGCCCCCCCCGGCTCGTGGTCGGCGTCGAGGTCCACGTCCAGCTCGCGACGCGGACGAAGGCCTTCTGCGCCTGCCCCGTGGAGTTCGGCGCGGAGCCGAACGCCCTCTGCTGCCCGGTCTGCCTCGGGCACCCCGGCGCGCTCCCGACCCTCAACCGCGGGGCGCTCGCGGCGGCGGTGCGGGCGGGGCTCGCCCTCGGCTGCGCCGTCGCGCCGCGGGGCGCGGTCCGCTGGGACCGGAAGAACTACTTCTACCCCGACCTCCCGAAGGGGTACCAGATCACGCAGTACGACCACCCGCTCTGCGAGAACGGCGCCCTCGCCCTCTCCGACGGGACGCGGGTGCGGATCCGCCGCGCCCACCTCGAGGAGGACACGGGGAAGTCCTCCCACGCCGGGGACGGGGAGACGCTGGTGGACTTCAACCGCTGCGGTGTGCCGCTGCTCGAGATCGTGACGGAGCCGGACCTCGGGAGCGCGGCGGCGGTGGAGGAGTACCTGCGGCTCCTCCGGGATCGGATGATCCTCGCGGGGGCCTCCTCCTGCAGCATGGAGAAGGGGGAGATGCGCTGCGAGCCGAACGTGAGCCTGGTCCGCGGGGACGGGAGCTCGACGGGGATCAGCGAGCTGAAGAACCTCAACTCCTTCGCCGCGGTGCGGGCTGCGGTGGCCTTCGAGGCGAAGCGCCTCGAGGAGGGGCCCTGGCACCCGGCGGGGGCGGCGCCGCCGCGGACGACCTACGGCTGGGACGACGCCGGGGGGCGGACGATCCTCCAGCGGACGAAGGAGACGGCGGCCGACTACCGCTACTTCCCGGAGCCGGACCTGCCCGACCTGCCGGCGGAGGCGCTGGCGGGGTTCGTCGCCGAGGGGCGGGCGGCGCTGGCGGCGGCCGACGCGGACCGCTCGGCGGCGGCCGGCCGGGCGCGGGCGGAGGCGGTGAGGCTCGGGCTCGCCGCGGACCAGGCCGACCTCCTCCTCGTGCGGGACCTGACCGGGGGGCGGTTCGCCGCGGCCCTGGCGGCGGCGGAGGGGGCCGGGGCGCCCGCGGCGGAGGCGGGGCCGGCGCTCGCGGGCTGGTTCCTCGGGCCGCTGGCGGGCTGGGTGAACGGGAGGGGCGGCGACTGGGCGGCGCTGCGGGCGTCGGCGGGGGACCTCGCCGCGGCGCTCGGGCTCCAGCGGACGGGGAAGGCGACGGCCCAGGTCGTGAAGGAGCACCTGCTCGCGGGGGAGTGGCCGGGGACGGGAGGGGACCCGGCCGCCTTCCTCGCGGGGAGGGGGCTCCTCGGCGGCGCGGGGGAGGAGGCCGTGCGGGCGGCCTGCGCGGAGGTGGTGGCGGCGAACCCCGACGTCGTGGCGAAGATCCGGGCCGGGAAGACGGCGGCCCGCGGGGCCCTCGTCGGGCAGGTGATGAAGCGGATGCGGGGGACGGCGGACCCGGGGGCGGTGAACCGGATTCTCGACGGGCTCCTCTAGGGAGCCCCCCCGCCCCCCCACTCCCACTCCCGGAAGTCCCCCACCGGGCGGTAGCCGACCTTGGGGTAGATGGAGTTGGCGACCGGGTTCGCGAGGTCGGTGAAGAGGCAGCAGAAGCGCCGCCCCTCCGCGAGCAGGCGCGCCGACAGCGCGCCCACGAGCGCCGTCGCGTAGCCCCGCCGCCGGTCCCCGGGCGGCGTGTAGACCGCCCCCACCCGGACCCCCGTGGCGGTGAACCCCATCACCCGGGCCTGCGCCACCACCCGCGCCCCGTCCTGCCAGAGGAAGAGCCGCCCCGCCGCGACGGCGCGGCGCGCCGCCGCCTCCGGCTCCTCGGAGACCGCCTGGGGACGGGACTCCGCGTGGAAGGCCGCGAGGAACTCCGCCGCCGTCGGGACGTCCCCCTCCACGGCCGCCCGCATCCCCCCGCGCGCGGGCGGCGCCGGGATCACCCGCTCCAGCGAGAAGGCCCGGAGGTCCCGCCGCCGCCGCGCCGCGAGCCCCCGGGGGAGCGCCCAGGCCGCCGCGAAGACGTCCACGCACTCCACCGGCCCGAAGGCCCCGGGCACCGGGAAGCCCCCCGCCGCGAGGTCCTCCGCGAGGAGGCCGGCCGCCGCCGGGGGGACGTGGACCGCGACCTGGTGGGGCGGCGTCATGAGGGCGGCGCCGAGGACGCGTCCGTTCCCGCGGACGGTGGCGAAGTAGTTGCGGCCCCCGTACCGGTCCGGCTCCTCGAGGCAGGTGCGGGCCACCGCCAGCGGCAGCCCGTGGCGGGCCTCGGCGGCGAGGAGGAAGGGCTCCGCCGCGGCGAGGAAGGAGGCCGGTCCGTCGTGCCTGTCGAGGTTCATCGGTGGATCCTACGGGGGATTGCAGCGGGCGGCGGGCGCCCCCCGCCCGCCGGTCGACGGAAACGGGTCGGGTTCCGTACTGATCAGGTTGACTCCGCGGAGGGGCCCTCCTACAGTGGCGGCCCGAGAAAGGAGGCGCCCCCGATGGGAGCGAAGCCGGCCATCGCGCCCGACGAGTACTGGAACCCGAGGCACGAGACGATGCCCCGGGCGGAGATCACGGCCATCCAGGTCGCCAAGATGCGCCGCCAGCTCGCCTACGCCTGGGAGCGGAGCCCCTTCCACCGCCGCCGGTGGGAGGCCGCGGGCTTCGAGCCCGGCCAGTTCCGCTCCCTCGACGACCTCCGCCGCATCCCCCCCATGACCCGCGCCGAGTGGATGGAGGCCCAGGCCGCCCATCCCCCCTACGGCGACCTCCCCGCCGCCCCGCCGGAGGTGGCCATCCGCCTCCACACCACCAGCGGGACCACGGGCCGCATGCCGCTCCGCGCCCTCGACGGCATGCGCGACTGGGAGTGGATCGCCGAGATGTGGTGCCACGGCTTCCACGCCTTCGGGGTGCGCCCCTCGGACACCGTGTTCTTCGCCTTCTCCTACGCCTCCTTCATCGGGTTCTGGGGGGCCCACTACGCCTGCGAGAAGCTCGGCGCGCTGGTCATCCCCTCGGGCAGCCTCCCCACCGACACCCGGGTGAAGCTCATCGTCGAGAACGGCGCCACCACCGTCTGCGCCACCCCCACCTACGTGCTCCGCCTCGCCCAGGTCGCGCGGGAGATGGGCGTCGACCTCCGGAAGGCGGGGAAGGTGGAGAGGATCCTCCTCTCCGGCGAGCCCTCGGGGTCGGTGCCCGCGGTGCGGCGGAAGATCGAGGAGGAGTGGGGCGCCCCCTGCGGGGACTCCGCGGGGATGACGGAGATCGGCACCATCATGATGTTCGAGTGCCGCCACCGCCCCGGCGGGATGCACATCATCGAGGATCACTTCATCGAGGAGGTCCTCGACCCGGAGAGCGGCGAGCCGGTCGGCCCGGGGGAGAAGGGGGAGAGGGTCGTGACCTCCTTCGGGCGGGGGATCCTGCCCCTCGTCCGCTACCGCACGCGGGACCTCGTCTGCCGCGTTCCCGCCTCCTCCTGCACCTGCGGCCGGACCTTCGACCTCTACCAGGGGGGGATCCTCGGCCGCGTCGACGACATGCACAAGATCCGGGGCACCAACGTCTACCCCCGCGCCGTCGAGGCCATCGTGCGGGAGCACGCGCTCGTCGAGGAGTTCCAGATTGTGCTCTGGCGGGAGAAGGACCGGGACGAGATCACCGTGCGCTGCGAGCTGCCGAAGGGGAGCGAGGACCACTGGCCCTCCATCCGCACGGCGCTCGACCACGACCTGGCCGAGGCCCACGAGAACCTCCGCTTCCAGCTCGAGCTGGCGGAGCCGGGGACCCTGCCGCGCTTCGAGCTGAAGGCGAAGCGGCTGGTGGACAAGAGGACCTACTAGGCGCGCCGAGGGGGACGACCATGGGCGACCGCACCGACATCCTGCACCCGAGGGACCTGGCCGGGAGGCCCGTGGACGAGGTCCACCAGGAGGTGGCCTGGATGTACCGCAAGACCAAGGCCCTCCTCGGGCGGGACGACCTCCCCCCCTGCACGCGGCGGAACCTCATGAAGTCGCTCGCCTGCCTCTACCAGGTCGTGGACGACGCCGGCATGGAGTTCGAGCACCTCTACGACCTCGGGGTCTGATGGTCCGGGCGCCGACGCCGCGCCGGGTCTCCCTCCGCCTCCGCGCCCTCCCCTCCGGCCGCCGCGCCTGGATCCGGTTCGCCCTGGTCCTCGGCCTGCCGGTCCTCCTCCTCGCCGTCATGGGCTGGCGCGTGGTCGCCATGCCCGGCTCCTCCTTCCGCGGGCCGCTCGACCCCGCCACGCCGGCGCAGGCGGCCCTGGCCGCGCGCCTCCGCTCCCGGGTGGCCCTCCTCGCGACGACCGTCGGGAGGCGGGGGCTCCACACCCCCGGGTCGCTCGAGAGGGCGGCGGTCCTCCTCGAGGAGGAGTGGCGCCGCCAGGGCCACGCGCCGCGCCGCCTCCCCTTCGCCACGCGGGCCGGGGAGGTCTTCAACCTCGAGGTGGAGGTCCCCGGAGGCGCGCGGGCGGCGGAGATCCTCGTCGTCGGCGCCCACTACGACAGCGACGCGGCGACCCCGGGCGCGGACGACAACGCCTCCGGCGTCGCCGCCCTCCTCGAGGCGTCGGCCGCCTTCGCGGGGAAGCGGCCGGCCCGCACGGTGCGCTTCGTCGCCTTCGTGAACGAGGAGCCCCCCTGGTTCCAGCGGGAGGGGATGGGGAGCCTCGAGTACGCCCGCGCCTGCCGGAGGCGCGGCGACGGCATCGCCGCCATGGTCTGCCTGGAATCCCTCGGGTGCTACGACACCCGGGAGGGGACCCAGCACTACCCCTTCCCCTTCTCCGCCTTCTACCCCTCGACGGGGGACTTCCTGTGCTTCGTGGGGAGGGTCTCGGAGAGGGACCTCGTCCGGGAGTGCGTCGCCTCGTTCCGGCGGCGGGCGCGCTTCCCCTCGGAGGGGGCGGCGCTGCCGGAATCGGTCCCGGGGGCGGGGCTGTCGGACCACTGGTCCTTCTGGCGCGAGGGGTACCCCGCGGTGATGGTCACCGACACCGCCCCCTTCCGGAACCCGCGGTACCACACCGGCGCCGACACGGAGGACACCCTCGACTACGACCGCTTCGCGCGGGCGACGGAGGGGATCCTCGGGGTCCTGGGGGACCTCGCCGACCCCTGAGGGTCGCTCTCGAGGTCCGGCACGCGCCCTCGCCCCTCCCGACCACCGGGACCGCGGGGCCACCGCGGGTGGATCGGCGCGTTCGACCCGGAGCGGTCCGACCTCGCTGCCGCGGACCGGCTCACGTCCGAGACCCCGCGGAGGAGGAGCCGCACCCGCCGGGCAGCGGGCCTTCGTCCTGACCATGGCGTCGAGCCTCGGCGCGGAGCCGAGAACCCGACCGGAGTCCTCGATCGAGGTCCCTCGCGGCCTCAGTCCGCCGGCCCGGCCACTCACGGCCCGAGCCGTCGTGCCCGCCCGCGAATCCGCTTGACATATATGCTCCCCGCATATATACTCTGTGTATCTAAGGTGACCCGTGACCGACAGGAAGAGGACGACCGGCCGCCGCACCCGTGGGAAGGCCACCGCGCCCGACGCCGGTGAACGCGCCTTCCTCGAGACCTACGACCCCGGCGCCTTCCCCCGTCCCTCGGTGGCGGTGGACGTCGCTGCCATGACGACCCGGGACGGGGACCTGCACGCGCTCCTCGTCCGTCGTGGCGAGCACCCCCACCGCGGTCGCTGGGCCCTGGCGGGCGGGTTCGTGGGCATCCAGGAGTCCCTCGACGACGCCGCGGCCCGGGTCCTGAGGACCAAGGCCGGCCTCCCGGGCATCTTCCTGGAGCAGCTCTACACCTTCGGCGCGCCGGACCGCGACCCGCGGACCCGCATCCTGTCGGTCGCCTACTACGCGCTCGTGGACGCCGACCGGCTGCGGAAGGCCTGCGCCGCCACGGAGGGCGTCGTGCTGGCGCGCTTGAGGACCTCCTGGAAGGGCGAGGCCGGCGGGCCGGTCGAGGCGCTGGATCCGGAGGGGATGGCGATGCCGCTCGCCTTCGACCACGCCGACATCCTCGGCATGGCGGTCAAGCGCCTCCGCGGGAAGCTCGACTACTCGCCCGTCGGCTTCCAGCTCCTGCCGCCGCTGTTCACCCTGCGGCAGCTCCAGGACGTCCACGAGGCCGTCCTCGGCCGCAGGCTCAACAAGGACTCGTTCCGCCGGAGCGTCGTCACGAAGGGCCTCGTCGCCGCCACCGGGGAGATGGAGAGGGACGTTCCCTACAGGCCCGCCGGGCTCTACAGGTACGCGATGCCCGAGGACGCATAGGAGGGACCCTTGGCCCAGATCATCTGCTTCCCCGTCTTCCGCCACCTGCGCAGCGACCCCAGCCACCACGTCCTCCACTTCCGGGGCGGACGCCTGGTCCGGGGCGGGCGCGGCACCTCGTTCTGGTTCCACCCGCTCTCGGCCAGCATCGCCGAGGTGCCCTGCGACGACCGGGACCTGGCCTTCCTGTTCCACGGCCGCACGAGCGACTTCCAGGACGTGACGACCCAGGGCGTCATCACCTACCGGGTCGTGGACCCGGAGATCCTGGCCCGTCGCGTGGACTTCTCCATCGACCCGTCCCGCGGGACGTGGAAGCACGCGCCGCTCGACCAGATCGCCCAGCTCCTGACCCAGCTGGCCCAGCAGTTCGCCTGGGACTACATCGTCCACACGCCCGTGAACGAGGTCCTGGCCGAGGGCATGGTCCAGGTCGGGGACCGCATCCGGGCCGGCTTCGCCGGCCACGGGCCGCTCCCGAAGATGGGCATCGAGATCGTCTCGGTCCGCGTCTCCGGGGTCGCCCCCACCGCGGACCTGGAGAAGGCGCTCCAGACCCCGACCCGCGAGGCCATCCAGCAGAGGGCCGACGAGGCCACCTTCCAGCGGCGGGCGATGGCCGTCGAGAAGGAGCGCGCCATCCAGGAGAACGAGCTGCAGAACCGCATCGAGCTGGCCAGGCGGGAGGAGGCGCTCATCACCCAGCAGGGCCAGAACGGCAGGCGCCTGGCCCGCGAGAAGGCCGAGGCGGGGGCCATCGAGTCCGAGGCCCTGGCGGCGCGCCGGAAGCTGGAGGCCGCGACGAAGGCCGACGGCATCCGCACGGTCGAGGGGGCCCGAGGCGAGGCCGAGAGGGAGCGCATGGCCATCTACCGCGACATGCCGGTCCCCGTCCTGATGGGGCTGGCGGCGCGGCGGTTCGCAGGGAAGCTGCGGCGCATCGACCACCTGAACCTGGGGCCCGACCTGTTCGGCACGGCCCTGACCGACCTGATCGAGGCCGGGACCCGCCGTCTCGGCGTCAACGGCGGCAAGCCGCCCGCCGCGAAGGCGGATTGACTCCATGGCCGCGGCCCGCGTTCCGCGCGTCGTCCTCGTCACCCGCCCGACCGACTTCGAGCGGCTGGTGGCGAGGCACGGAACCCGGGCCCAGGCGGCGTTCTTCCTGGAGACGCGAGGGCAGTCGATCGAGGAGGTGGAGGCCCGCCACCAGGCCTTCGCCGCGGGGCTCGAGTCCGTCCTCAACTCCATCCCCATCGGCTGGCGCCGCAACCGCATCGACAGGACCGACCTGGACCGGTTCCTCTTCGAGCCGGAGGACGTGGTCGTCGCCCTCGGCCAGGACGGCCTCGTCGCCAACGTGGCGAAGTACCTGTCCGGCCAGGCGGTGATCGGCCTCAACCCCGCGCCGGACCTCTTCGAGGGGGTCCTGGTCCCCCACCCTCCCCGGGCGGCCCCCGAACTCCTCCGCATCGCCGTCGCGGGCCGGGGGACGTACGAGGAGCGGACGATGGTCGAGGGCGTCCTCGACGACGGCCAGAAGCTCCTCGCCCTCAACGAGATCTTCGTCGGCCACCGGACCCACCAGTCCTCGCGCTACCGGCTGGCCTGGGGGGAGGAGACCGAGCGCCACTCCTCCTCCGGCGTCATCACCGCGACCGGGACCGGGTCGACGGGCTGGGCACGGTCCATCCACCACGAGAGGGCGAGCGCCCTGAAGCTCCCGTCCCCCACCTCGGGCCAGCTCGTGTTCTTCGTCCGGGAGGCCTGGCCGAGCGTGGCGACCGGGACCTCCCTCACCCAGGGGATCATCCCCGCCGGCCGCTCGGTGGACATCGTCTCGGAGATGGACGACGACGGCGTCCTCTTCGGCGACGGCATCGAGACCGACCGGATCGAGTTCTCATGGGGCAGGAAGGTCTCCCTCCACGCGGCGCCGACGCGGCTGAGGCTGCTGCGCGGATGAACGGAACGACAACTCCGTCGGGATCGGACCGGGTGGAGCGCCTTGCCGGGTGCCTCCTGGGAACCGCGCTCGGAGACTCCCTGGGACTTCCCCGCGAGGGGCTCACCCCGGGTCGTGCCCGCAGGTTGTTCGGCGCCGACCTGCATCACTCCCTCGTCCTCGGACGCGGGATGGTGAGCGACGACACCGAGCACACATGCATGGTCGCCCAGGCGCTCCTCGCCTCAGGAGGCGACCCCGACAGGTTCGCCCGGGCACTCGCATGGAAGCTCCGCTTCTGGATCCTGGCCCTGCCGGCCGGTGTCGGGCTCGGGACGGCCCGGGCCATCGGGAAGCTCCTGCTCGGGTGGCCTCCGTCCTCGAGCGGCGTCCGCTCGGCAGGGAACGGACCGGCGATGAGGGCCGCCATCCTCGGTGCCTGCCTCGGGACCGAACCGAGGAACCTCCGCGGGTGGGTCCGGGCATCGACCCGATGCACCCACACGGACCCGCGCGCCGAGAGGGCCGCGTTCCTCGTGGCCTGCGCCGCCGCCCATGCTTCCACGCGGGCGCCCGCCGGCGTGAACGCCGAGGAGTTCCTCCCTCGGGCGATCGATGCCCTGGGAGATGCCGACGACGAGATCCGGTGCGTTCTCGACTCCCTCGGAGCCCACCTCGCGCGGGGGGCCAGTGTGCGGGAGTTCGCCGGCTCCCTCGGCCTCGCCCGCGGGGTCTCGGGTTACGCGTACCACACGGTTCCGGTCGCCCTCTACGGGTGGTTGCGCCACCCCGGGGACTTCCGCGCCGCCGTCACCGAGGTCGTCGCCCTGGGCGGCGATGCCGACACGACCGGCGCCATCGTGGGCGGCATCGTCGGGGCGGGCGTCGGATGCGCGGCACTCCCACGGGACTGGACGGACCGGCTCGTCGAGTGGCCGAGATCGGCTTCGTGGATGAAGGCGCTCGCGGGCCGCCTCGCCGCTCGATTCCCCGGGGACGCCTCTCCCGGTTCGAATGCCCGCGAACTCCCCCTCTTCCGGCCCGCCGTCCTGCCCAGGAACATCCTCTTCCTGGCCATCGTCCTCGCCCACGGCTTCCGCCGGCTCCTTCCCCCGTACTCCGATGGCGCCGACATCCCGCCCACCGGAGGGACACGGGTATGACGAACAACCCCGCCCTGCCGACTCCCGTCGAACGACCCGAGGCCTGCCCCAAGTTCGACACGAGGGACCTCGCCGCCCGGTCGTGGCGGCTCTTCGTGCGTCCCCCGCTTGGCGAGCTCGGGGTGGGCGTAGAGGTCACCGCAGAGGACCACTCCCACGCGCGCCGCCGGGGGCAGGCGGCCCTCCCGGCACCAGCGTTCCAGCGTCTCCGCCACCTGGCAGCCGAGGAGGCGAAGGGGTCCGTCCGCCCCGGGCTGTCTGGGCTCCCTCCCCTGCAGGTCGGAGGCGACCACCAGGGCATCGAGCCCGTCGGGCAGCCAGTTCACGGTGCCGCGGAGGACGGGGAGGTCGCGCTCGACGGCCGGCCCACCCCTTCCGGCGTCCAGGTGCCGGATCCGGTCCCACGGCTGCATCTCGATGCCTGACAGGCGGATACGCACGCTGACACCTCTACCTCTGCCCCCTGGCGTCCGCCACCTTGAACTCGGGGTTGCCAGGTCGACTACTTCACTAAACAGCCATACTTGACAATACGGTGAAGTACGCTATTTTAGTGAAACATGGCGAGGCAGATGGACCGGATCGCGCAGCAGGAGGTCCCCCGGCTCCTGGGGATGCACCTCGGACTCCCCGTCCCCACGGGGTGGAAGATCGGCAGGCACGAGCAGGGCTTCGAGATGGTGCTTGTCGGCCCACACGGGAGGTTCCCCGTCGCGGTCAAGTCCGCCGGTTCCTGCAGCCACCTCCGCTCGGTCATCGCCCGCCTGAAGGAACAGCACCGGCGGCACTCCCCCGGGGACATCCCCCTTCTCGTTGTGCCCTACATGGGCGAGCAGGGAGGGGCGATGTGCCGGGAGGCCGGAGTCTCCTGGATGGACCTGTCCGGCAACGCGGACATCCGGGCCGAGGGCATCGTCGTCAACGTCAGGGGCCACCCGAACGCGTTTCCATCGCGGGGTCGCCCGTCCAGCGTCTTCGCCCCCAAGAGCGCACGAGTCACCCGCTACCTGCTCGAGGACCCGAAGACTCCCCACACCCAGCGCGAGATCGCCCGCGCCGTAGGGCTGGGAGAGGGATACGTGAGCCGGATCATCCGCCGGCTCGTCCAGGACCTCCTGCTCTCGCGGGACACGGCCGGCCGCATCGTGGTCCCCGATCCCGATCGACTGCTGGACGCATGGTCCGATGAGGAGGACTTCCAGCGGCACAGGATCCAGCCGGGGTTCATCGCGGCGAAGACCGGGCAGGAGCTCATCGACCGGCTGCACCACGCCCTCGCGCCGTCCGAGAACCCGTACGCCTTCTCGGGCCTCGCAGGGGCCTGGCTCCTGACCCGGTTTGCGACCTTCCGTCTCGCGACCGTGTTCGTCCTGTCGCCTCCCTCCCCCTCCGTGCTCGCCTCGGCGGGGTTCCTCGATGAGCCCAAGGGGGCGAACTGCTGGCTCGTCGTGCCGCGCGACGAGGGGGTCCTCCATGGCGCGAAGCCAGTCCGCGGCGTACCCTGCGCGAGCCCGGTCCAGGTCTACGTCGACCTGAAGGGCCATCCGGAACGGGCCAAGGAAGCCGCCGAGGAACTCCGTCGCACCTCACTCCCGTGGAGGGCGCGTGCCTCAGGAACCTAGCCGGGCGAGCGAGTACCAAGAGGGCTACCCCGCCTTCGGAACCTGCTTCTCGAAGAGGCTGTAGTAGGGCTCGTAGCGGAACAGCCGGTTCCTCTTCCCACCCGTGATCTCCTGGAGCATCCCCTCCTTCTCGAGGCGGCCCACGAGCCGGGCCGCGGTGAGGTAGGAGCAGGCGAGCTTCTTCTCCACCATCCGCACGGACACGAGCGGGTGCACGAAGAGGTAGTCGAGAATCCGCGCGCCGTTCGGCTGGTCGCCCAGCTTTTCACGGTGGGACTCTCGGAGGTCGACGATGGCCCGGGCCGTGTCCGTCGCGGACCGGCTCACGTCCGAGACTCCGCGGAGGAAGAACCGCACCCAGCGCTCCCAGTCGCCGTCCTTCCGGATGGCGGTGAGGCAGGCGTAGTACTCCGACCGCTGAAGCTTCAGGTGGTGGCTAATGTAGAGCAGGGGATGTCGGAGAACGCCCCGCTCGCACAGGAGGAGAGTGACCAGGAGCCGTCCCACGCGCCCGTTTCCGTCGAGGAACGGGTGGATCGTCTCGAACTGCGCGTGCGCAAGGCCGCACTGGACCAGGACCGGAAGGCGCCGGTCGTGCAGGAACTTCTCCAGGTCCCCCAGCGCCGCGTGCATCTCGTGCGGGGGCGGCGGAACGAAGGTCGCATCCTTGAACGTGCACCCTGCCGGGCCGACCCAGTTCTGGCTCCTCCGGAACTCCCCGGGTGTGAGGTGCCCCCCGCGCGCCCCCTTCATCAGCCGCTCGTGGATCTCCCGGATGAGGCGGAGCGAGAGCGGCAGGGAGGCCAGCCGCTTCAGGCCGAAGTTCATCGCGTGGACGTAGTTGACGACCTCCTCCACGTCCTTCGGCCGGTTCTCCCCCCGCACCCCCGCCTCGTAGGCCAGGACGTCCTCGAGGGTGCTCTGGGTTCCCTCGATTTGCGAAGAGAGCACTGCCTCGTGCCGGAGGTACATGGCCACGAACAGGTCCGGGTTGGGGAGGACGCTGGCGATGCCGTCCAGGCGCCCTAGATCCCGGTCCGCCTCGGAGAGGAGCGCCGTCATCTCCCCGTCCATGGCCACGGGCGGGTCCGGCGGAAGCGGCGCGGGGAGGAAGGCGCGGTAGCCTTCGGGCTGCTGGACGTACCTGCCTGCGCGCACTCGGACCTCCCTACCTTCGCCCCTGGAAACAAGGGTCCCGGGCGAGTGGTCTTATTTTACCGATGGCGGGGACAAGTAAAACACGGATCCGCCATGGGTACCCTTGCTTCCCTAGGCGGAAACAGGACGAGGGACACCATGAGGGACACGCCCCAGCGGCCTCCCGAAGTGACGCCCCCGATACCCCCCGGCGGAGAACTTCCCCGTCCGCCCCGCCCCCGCTAGGATGCGCCGCACCTCCCGTGCATTCCGGGAGATACGCACGCCGGGGCTCGACAGCGATGTGACCCGACGCGCGCCGCGGTCGCCAGCGGGGCGGTAGCTCAATTGGTTAGAGTACCGGACTGTCGATCCGGATGTTGGGGGTTCGAGTCCCCTCGGCCTCGCCACTCTCCCGAGCCTGAAGAGGGCTCCCCGTCTGCACTTGCGGCGGATCGGGCTTCTTCATAGAGGCCGAACTAGGCCGAACGAAACCGGCCTGGGACGAGGTGCTAGGGTAGCAAGTTAGGCACAGGAAGAAGCCCCTCCAACGCACCCGGACGCGGGGCGTCTCCCTCGCTCGTCCAGCCCTCTCCCCCCACTCCAGGAAGGAGGACTCCATGTCCACAGCGGACACTCCCACCGAGGACGCCGCGGATGAGGACCGCGGCCCGAGCATCACCGACTGGCCGTACATGCCTCCCGTCCTCGACGCGAGGAGCTGCGCCCTGCTCCTCGGGATGAAGAGCCGCGCCGAGATCCTCCGCCTCGCCCGGGAGCAGAGGCTCCCGAGCGTGAAGTTCGGCAAGAGGAGGTTGTTCCTCACCGACGAGGTCATCGCGACCCTGCGGAGGATGCAGCTTCCGGCCGTGCTCGACGGCGACTTCGCCCGCCGAGGACGGGTGGACCGGCCGACCGGGAAGGAAGCGTAGGTCCCCCATGGCCGACGAGATCCCTCCGAAGCCGCAGCGTCGGCAGCGCCGGGCATTCGGCACGATCTTCCTGCGGGGGAGGATCTGGACCGCCCGCTGGCAGGAGCGGGGCCGGACGCGGACGAAGGCCATCGGCCCCACCAAGGGCCTCGCGCAGCGCTTCCTGGCCAAGAAGGAGACCGACCTCGCCATCGCCGAGGCCATGGGCATCCGGCCGCTCGACGCCATCCGCTTCGAGGACTTCCTCAAGGACCTCCCCGCCGCCTGCCGGGGGAAGAAGAGCTCCATCACCGTGCTGCGGGAGCTGGAGTTCCTGAACGCGGTAGCCGTCCCCGTCTTCCGGGGACGACTGCTCTCCGACATCCAGCGGGAGGACATCGAGCGCTTCGTGTCGAAGCGGATGCAGGACCGGGACCTCTCTCCCGGGACCAGGAACCGCTACCTCTCCATCCTGTCCGCGCTCTTCCGCGAGGCCCTCCTCCGCAACCACGTCCGCGAGAACCCCTGCCGCGGCATCCCCCGCGGTAAGGAGGCACGGAGGGAGCCGCCCTTCCTCGACCTGCCCGCCCAGGCCCACCTCGTCTCGGTCTTCGAGCCCCCGCTGCGGAACGCGGTCCTGCTGACCCTCGACACCGGGCTCCGCCTGGGAGAGCTCCTGCGATTGGACTGGCGCGACATCGACCTCGAGCGGAAGGCGCTCACCGTCCGCGTCTCGAAGAACCGCACACCCCGGACCGTGCCGTTCACCTCAAGGGGCCTGGAGGGTCTCCTCGACCAACGGCGGCTGCGCGGAGCGCATCCCGCCACCGTCCCCGACCCGGTGTTCCGCGAGCTCAACCGCCCGTCCCGGCGAGGCGAGCCGGACTTCGTGCCCGGCTTCCGGAAGGAGTGGGTGGCGGGCCGCGCCCGAGCAGGGCATCCGACGCTCCGGTGGCACGACATGAGGCACGTCTTCGCGACGACTGCCGCTCGCGCCGGAGTCCCCCTCGGGGACCTCGCCCGGCTCCTCGGCCACGGCTCCATGGTCATGGTCTCCCGGTACGCGGCCCACGTCCCCGCTAACTTCACGGACCTGGCCCGTGACCGGCTGGAGGCGCTCCTCCGCATCGCGCCGTGACCGGTGGTAGCATGCGCCTGACGGAGCATGGGTCGCCGGCCACTTCCACCTCATCCCTATTCTCCAAGAAGGGTCGGCGTAAAGGGCAAGGCTCTATCCCGGGCCCGCCAACTGGGGGCCGGTCGGTGCTAGCCAGATCGGCCCCCTAAGCCCCACCATCAGGTGCCGTCGTACCGTGACCGACGTGCATGGCGGGGAGCCCGGATGTTCCGATTGACTGTCCACGAACTAGGAGACGGGCACCACGTCCTCGTGGGCGCCCTTCCTCCTCGGCTGCTGCCGAACGCAGAGGGGTTCGAGGAGCTCTGGAACCTCCATCCGCCCCGGCCCCACGTGGTCCGGATGCTCGGCCGGAGGATCCCGACGCCGCGCTGGCAGCAGGCGTACGGCAGGGACTATCGCTACACCGGGAGCACCAACGTCGCGCTCCCCATCCCCGCCGGCTTGCGCCAGTTCCTGGAGTCCGCGCGCAAGGCGGTCGACCGCCGCCTCAACGGCGTCCTCCTGAACTGGTACGACGGTGCGAAGCGGCACCACATCGGACAGCACAGGGACAGCCGCACCGGGCTGGTCCCGGGCGCTCCCATCGTCACGATCTCGCTCGGCGAGCGGAGGACGTTCCGGATGCGTCAGCGGGGAGGCGCCGGGCGCCTGGACCTCGAGGTCGCGGACGGCACCGTCATCGTCATGCCCTACGAGGTGAACCTGGCGTGGACCCACGAGGTCCCGCACCGCGCAGGCGACGTGGGCCGGAGGATCTCGATCACCCTGAGGTCGTTCGCGTAGCGACTCCGTGAGGCGCGAAGAGCCGTCTACATTCCCTGCAGCATGCCGAGGTTCTGCAGGCGGAAGTTCAGTGCCTGCGTGCTCACGCCAAACCGGTTCGCCAGGCTTCGCATGGCGGGCTCGTCCAACGCGCTGAACTCCCGCCTCGCTGCCTCCGCGAGCAGGAACTTCTTCGGCATGAGAAGCGCCGCGGCAAAGGCATTCGCCTGCATCTCACGAACGTACTCTGGAGTGCCCTTGTCGCGGGGCTCGCCACGGAAGTAGAACATCATCTCGTCGACCACCACCTCGGGCCTGTTGGGGTGGAGCAGGTGGTGGCCTATCTCGTGGGCGATGGTGAACCGCTGCCGGTTCGGGTGGTGCAGGGCGTTGATGCCGGCGGTCTCGTTGCCGCTGGAGTCCCTGACAAGGAGTCCGGAGACGGACTCCTCGAGCGCGTCGTAGGTGACGGTGATGCCCTCAGCGGCGGCGAGCGCCTCCACGTCCACCGGGGGTTCCTTGACCTTGTGGCGCTGCAGCACCGCCGTCGCGGCCTGCTCCGCCACCTTCAGCAACCTGTCGTTTGCCATCGTGTCCCCCTGTCTGACCTGCCAGGATCCTCTGGATCAGCCTGGCCGCATTGGGCGGTGCCTCGAAGTGCTTCCCACCAACCTCGACAGGGACCTTTCCTGGGGTCTCGATCTCCTGCCGAGTCGGAAGAAGGTCCCGGAGTTCGACGTCCAGGACCCTGGCGATCCGGTACAGCTGGTCCAAGGGGATCCTCTGGCGCCCCGTCTCCAGATTGGTGATGGAGGTCCTCTTGAGACCGACCTGCTCGGCGAGCTGGTCCTGCTTCAACTCCAGGCTTCGGCGCCGCTCCTTGACCCGCTTCCCGAGCAACTCGTAGAGCCGTGCTGGAGGTGTCGCCACGTCGAGACTGTACCGCACCGCGCACCCCGAAGTCAAGGACCGTGACAGTCAGGAATACTGACTCTTATGTTCTCTACCTTGACAAACCTGGGCGTACCGGGTACACTCCTCCCCGTGGCTCGGGCGTCCTGCGGGGGCGCCCGGCAAGCGCCCCAGGCGCAAGGAGCGGAAGATGACGGCAGCGGCCGAAGGGAAGGGTGGTGACGGCGGGCATGGCGGTGGCGGGCATGGCGGTGGCGGGCAGGGCGGAGGCCCGAGCCTGCACATCTTCGTGAACAGGCGGAAGTTCGAGGAGAGCGACGGGGTCAAGCCGCAGATGACGGGCGCCGAGATCGCCGCCCTCGTCGGCACGCCCGCGGACATCGCTGTCATCCGCAGGGACAGCGGCCCCGACAAGGACGAGATCGGGGTGAACCAGACCGTCCCGATCAAGAGCGGCGACCACTTCGTCGTGACCCGGAAGGTTGTGGAGGGCGGCCATGCTGCCCGACCCCAGTAGGGAGCGGATCGAGCGGGAACTCGCCCGGCTGCTCGAGGGGGGCCTGAACGCGCAGCTCTTCGACGGGGACCGGCCGCTGGTGCTCTACCGGGGCGTCCCGGCCGGCGGCCAGCCTCTCGGCCTCCCCGACGCCGCGGACGTAGTCGTGCCGGTCCCTCCGGGCTACCCGGGCTCCCCGATCGACCTGGCGGCGCTGCCGCTGGACTCGCCGTTCCTGTCCCGGGTCAAGGGCGGAACCAACAGCCAGGGCACCCTCACCCTCGATGGACGGAACTGGCAACTGGCCAGCTACCACCCCCACGGCAACGGCGGCGGACCCCCGTGGGACCAGACGCGCTTCGGCTTCCATACCTACGCGGACCACCTGATCTCATGGCTCCACAAGCTCAACTAGTCCGGTACGACGGCCTTCCGGTCGTCCTCCGCATGACCGAGCGGGACACCGCGGCGCTCCGGTCCCTGCTCTTCTCTCGGTACCCGGCCATGGAGTGGGCAACGTTCCTCCGGTGGGGCTGGCGCGACACCGGCGAAACGCTGGTGGTCACCCTGGCCGGGATGGACCCGCCGGAGCCCGGCGACGTAGACGGCCGGGTCGCGCACGTCGCGATCCAGGAACCGTACACCCTCAGGACCGCGCTGGCCGCCGAGAAGCACCGCCTCGGCGTCGGCGTCGCGCACTCCCACCCTAAGGGGTGCCCTCCGTACCCGAGCCCCATCGATGACGACATGGACACGTACTACGCCGACTACCTCTCGGGGTTCGCACCGGGGCGGCCCTACGTGAGCCTGGTCCTCTCAGAGATGGGCGGGGAGCTCGCGATCTCCGGGAGGGTTTTCTGGAAGGGGCGCTGGGGCCTCGTCCAGCGTGTCCTTGTCAAGCGGACGCCGCTGCGGGCCTGGGTCGGAGGGCGTCGCCCGGTCCCCGACCCGCCCGCTCGCAATCGGGTGGCCCGCCTGCGGTCTGCCTTCGGGGACGAGGCTGAGTCCCGCCTCCGCCGATCTACCGCGGCGATCATCGGCGCCGGCGGCACGGGCTCGGCGGCGATCGAGGTCTTCGCGCGGGCGGGCGTCGGGCGGCTCATCATCGTGGATCCGGATCATGTGGACGAGTCGAACCTCGAGCGCGTCCACGGCAGCACCCCGGAGGACGCCGCCCTGCACCGCCTCAAGGTGGAGGTCGCGAAGAGGCACGTGGCCACCATCGACCCCGACTGCAAGGTGGTGGCGCTCGTCGGGCGCCTCCCCCAGAAGGAGATCGTCGATGCGGTGGTAGGCGCTGACATCGTCCTCGGGTGCACCGACCAGCACCACAGCCGGCTCGCCCTGAGCGACCTAGCCTTCCGGTACTTGATCCCCTCCATCGACTGCGCCGTGGGCTTGGAGGGGGAAGCCGGCGAGGTGACGGGCCAAGTCCTTCAGATCACGAGGCTCTTGCCGTGGGACACATGCGCCCTGTGCAAGAAGATGACCCTGATGTCGCCCGAGGAGAGGGAGAGCCGGCGCAAGGCGGCGCGCGAGGCCGTGGAACGAGGGGAGGACCCCAATCCCTACTGGAGGGACATGCCCCAGCTGAACACCGTCGGGTACCTGACGACGACGGCGGCCGCCATGGCGTCCGGCTACGCCATTGGCTGGCTGACCGGGAGGTTCGACGCCCCTTTCGAGACCTTGCAGATGAACCTCGTCGGCAAGTTCGTGGACGTCGCCGACCGGAGGGATCCACCGAACCCCGACTGCCCCTGCCGGCACATCGTCGGGTGGGCGGACCAGGGGGCCATCGACGCCCTCGTCCATCCCCCTGTGCACTGGCCGCCTGTCCGGGTGATCTAGATCGGGCCCAGCCGCCGCAGCGCCCGACGGCCGAACCGCAGGTCGGCGTCGTCCCGGCCCACTACCGGGAGGCCTCCCCCACCACGGGCGCCGGCGCGACGTATGCCTCCGGCGGCAGCTCGCGGACCCGAAGGTCCACAGGCCACCTCTCCCAGTCGCCGGCGTGCCCCTTGCCGAAGTCCAGCGTCCTGCCGTTCTCCGTCACGTTGGAGCCGAGCTGCTTCAGGAAGAAGGCGACGTCGGCCTCCCGGCACTCCCGCAGGATGTCCCGAGCCCACTCGAGCCTGAACTCGTGGGCGCGGTTCTCGCCCTGGTCGGACTCCCCGCCCAGCAGGAGCCAGCGGATCGCGGGGTACTCCGAGAGGTTCTTCTTGAACGAGACCATCTCCCAGAGCGGCTCCACGCTCAAGAACATCACCGGCGCCCCGACCTTCGCCAGCTCGCGGACCCGCCCGAGCGTCGCCGCCGAGGTGATCGACGTCCCCACCCAGAGGTTGTCCGGCCAGTCGAGGCCGTGCTCCTCGCGGAGCCAAGCGGCGAACTGCGCCATCCTGTGAGGCCTCTTCGTCAGCCAGAGCCAGACGTGCCGACGGCCCTTCTCGGACGTGACGTTGTCGATGACCTCGGTCTTCAGGTAGGCGAACGGGATGCCGCCGTCGTGCAGCCGCCCCCGCACGGACTGCCGCTTGTCGTGGGTCGTGGCGTAGTTGCCCGCGTCCCGGTACGTGCCCTCGCTCAGCGCGTCTCCCATGTCGGAGATAAAGATGAGGCGCCTTGCTCCCTTGAGCCACGGCTTCGAGAAGCTCATGCTCGCTCCTTTCCGAGGAGGTCGGACCAAGCGGCCGCCTCCGCCATCCGGCCGGGGAACAGTTCCGGCACGTTGAAGTCCATCGCGAAGGCCCTGTTCTTGCCCTTTCGCCACTGCGTCGAGTGCCCGGCGTAGCACGTCTGTTCCTCGATCGGCGCGCCCGGCACCCACAGCTCGCAGCCTCCACACCCCCCGACGGGATTGACCGTGGAGTCCGTCCACTGGATCAGCGTGTGCATGCTCATCACCTACCTCCTGCAGTTGTAGATCCCGCGGGCTTCAGCCCCGGGATCCAGGTTGTCCAGGACCGTTCGGCCCACTGCGGGTCGAGGACGGTCTGCTCACTCACAGGTCGCGTCCTACACATGGTCCCTCCGCCTTGCTTCGAGCTTGGCCCTCCAGGCCACCGGGTCCTCCACCAGATCGGCGAACTTCCGAATGACGACGGCCATACCCTTCCTGCCCGGTTCGGAGAGCCGTCCGCTCAGGTGGTGGACGTACTCCAGCACGCCGAGGATCTCCTTCCTCACAGCCACTTCGGCCTCTGCCGCGGCTTCGACCTTGCGGGCCCAATCCACGTCGACGTCTCCGACACCTGCGGCCACAACGCGTCGCTTCGCCATCGTTCTCCTCCTCTCCGCCCTCTGGCCGATGCACCCGCTTCAGCCTCCGGGCGACGGCAGGAGGGTACCTTGTCGGACGAAGCGGTGCATACCTAACCATATTATTTCCAGAGGTTTATGAGAGTGACTCACTCGTGGAGTGAGTCGCTCACAGTCCCAATCCCGAAAGGACACCCATGCCCCCCATCGTCGCCCTTCCCCCGTCGGTCCTCACCCCGCACCCGCAGAACCCCCGCCCCCGTCCGACCGAGTCCGAGGTCTCCGAGCTCCGGGCCAGCATCGAGGCCCACGGTCAGCAGCAGCCGTGCGTCGTCCGTCCCGTCGGAGAGAACGGATCGAAGCAGTACCAGGTCGTCATCGGCCACCGCCGGGCCTTCGTCGGGAGGCTCCTCGGCCGGGAAGTGCCCTGCCTCGTGGAGGACCTCGACGACGACGAGGCCCTTGCCCTCATGCTCTCCGACAACCGCGTCCGCACGGACCCCGACCCGTTCATGGAGTCGAAGGCCGTGGACGCGCTCCTCAAGAAGGCGGTCCACACCCTCCGGTCCGTGGCCGACCTGCTCGGGAAACCCCCGAAGTGGGTCGCCCAGCGCGCGAACCTCCAAACCCTGACCAAGAAGTCGCGCGAAGTGCTCGCTCGGGCAGGCTGGCCCGTCTCCTGGCTCGAAGACTGGTCTCGTCTCTCCCCCGAAGTGCAGGATGCCGAGGTCGAGCGGGTCTCTTGGGTCCGAGACGGCCGCCAGCTCCAGGGCATCGTCTCCAAGTACTTCCGCCTGCTCGGGAAGGCACCGTGGGACCTCGAGGACGCCGCCCTGTTGCCCAAGGCGGGGGCATGCGCGTCGTGCCCGAAGCAGTCGATGGCCTGCCCGGGACTCTTCAGCGATGGCGAAGTGAAGGACGTCCGGAAGGCCACCTGTCGCGATGCCCTCTGCTGGACCGCCAAGGCCGATGCGCACGCCGCCCAGTCCCTCGCCAGCCTCCGGAGTGAGCAGCCGGACCTCGTGCTCATCGCCGGGGACGTCGATGCGAAGCACCTGCCGTGCCTGAAGGACCAGAAGGTCCTCGACTCCTGGACGGTGGAGGACTCGAAGAAGAGCGCCAAGGGGGCCCTGCCGGCCGCCAAGGTCACCGTGGACGGCCGGGTCACCCGGGTCTGGATCCAGGCTCCCAGAGCCTCCCACGGGCCCGGGAACGGTCGGAAGCCCCGGAAGACGGCCGCCGAGATGTCCCCGAAGGAGCGGCTCGAGGCCAGCAAGGCGCGCTACGCCAAGCGCCGGGCAGCCCGCGTCCTCGAACTCCTCCGGGAGTCCATCGAGAACTTCCCCGCCCCAGACCTCAAGGTCGTCATGGGCCTCTGCGTCGCGTACAGGCTCCCGGCCACCGTGGACTCGGGGGTCCTCAAGGCTCGGAGGACCCGGTACGCCCTGGAGGGGAAGGAATGGGCCGCCGAGGCCTGGGAGCGCCTGAAGAGGCCGGTCGTCGAGGCGCTGAGGTGGTTCTCCGACGAGTCGATGGAGAGGGCTCGCGCTGAGGGAGCCTGGTTGGCCGGTGTGCTTCAGGTCAACCTCGCGGCGCTCGAGGCGAAAGCACGGGATGAGATCAGGGACCCCGCCTGGTGGGGCGAGACTGGCCGCAAGTAGCAACCCTGCCGGCTCACGCACTTGATCCTCAACCGTGCGGTCGTATGATCCGGGCGGCCGCCACTGCAAGGCAAGGCATGGCAGGGTGGTGGAGGACCAAGGTGGTTCTCCATCCGCTCGCTCCGGAAGTCCGAGGCGGCTGCGGGGAGACCCGGAGGACTGAAGGGGCCTCTTTACTGGACGGCGTCACGACGACCCTAGGGTGGCCGTGCGCCAGAAATAAGGAGGTCGCCATGGCGACCACCGTCGTAAAGGGCGTTTTCGAGGGGGTCCCGACGTTCTTCCGCGCCTGCTGCTACGAGGCGCGTGGGGGCGGAAGGGAGTCCTACAAGTGGGCGGGGTGGCACCTCGCCAACAGCCTGTCGCAGGGCGTGCCCTACGACATCAGCTGGGACGAGTGGCCCTCGATCCTCGAGGACCTCACCCAGGCGCTGGAGCGCGATGACTTCGACGCGGCGTGGAAGTGGTTCGAGGACCACATGCCGAAGTGTGCCGTCCTCGTCCCGCGGAAGCGGCGCCGGAAGTTCATCGAGGGGGTCCAGAAGGCCCACCTGGAAGACGCCCGGGTCCTGTAGGTCGGCAACGACC
This sequence comes from Planctomycetota bacterium, assembly GCA_023150535.1. Taxonomy (GTDB): domain Bacteria; phylum Planctomycetota; class JAJSAM01; order JAJSAM01; family JAKLKS01; genus JAKLKS01. Next base: position 15,779 of record JAKLKS010000006.1, on the reverse strand, counting down.
TCAGGAGGGTGGTGAAGTACGGTCGGGGCGGTCGGCAACGGCCGCCCCGACTCTCCCTCGATGCAAGTCACCGCCGGAGATTTCGACCGGCCCCTGGCCATCGCCTCGGTGCCCTCAAGTACCCAGGCCCGCGAGGGATGGAACTCGAACGGGCAGTAGTGGGGAACGTCTTCCTAGGCCGAGGAGGTCGCCTCAGGCGTCCTTGGCCCCCGCCCTGAAGGGGACGAGTTGCCCATCCGAAGCAAGGCCGCGCCAGTGTTCGGCGACCCGGCGCGGCATGTCTCCGCCACGCACCAATACCCCCAACTCCATGTTGATCTCGAACGCCGACTCCGTGAGGTTGGCGCTCGAGACAAGCAGCACAGCGTCGTCCGCGACGGCGCACTTGGCATGGAGCGCCGCGGGGTTGCCCTTCGGGTCTCCTGGTCTCATCTCGAGCGGCCAGACGTAGACCATGGGTGGCTCCCCGTCGACGTGGGACTTGCCCCTTCCTCCCGTGAGCAATCGGAACGCCTCTACGGCATGGGTGCGCTCGGGACTTTCAAGGACAAGGGTCACGGACACCCTCCGGCGCACGGCTTCGCGCAGCGCCTTCACTAGGCGGGGGACTTTGTATGCGCTGTAGGTCACGAGCAACAGGGACCGAGCCGCGTTCTCGATCATGTCCAGGAGCACCTGCTCCGTCCGTCGGTTCGTCGCCTCAGCCCTGAGCGGCCCGGACCACACTAGCTCCAGGACCTGCTCCCTGCGGGCCTGATCGTCAGCTCCTCCCGCCGCCCGTAGCGCTAGCGCCAATGCGCTTGGCGGGACACTTCGTGAGAACTCTGTCCAGGCATTGAGAAGCCGTGCCACCGCCGAGCGGACGTGAGGCTGGGCCGCCCTGTTGCCAATGGCCTGTCGTTGCCGAGGGGGCGCGTCCGCCGGGATCGCCTCCAACGCGGCCGCAAGCCTCTCTACCGCATCGGCAGGGATGGCACGTACCAACTCACCGACCGCCTCGGCGAGACTCTGGATCTCCTTCTTCACCGGGAGAGTCCTGCCCGACCGAAGAAGGCACCCCCTCCACCGGCGAACGTCGGGACGAGGGACAGTCGGTCCAGGTACTTGTTGCCTCTCTCGCAGGAGGTCTCGGGCGCGAACAGGCAGGCGTGACAGGCAGCCCCATGGAGAGTCAGGCCGCTGCTGAAGGGATGATGCTCGGAACAGAGCGGGTCGGAGGAGCAGAGCCTGGCGGCCTCCAGCGCCGCATCCAGGTGCCTCCCGAGGGAGGTGGGCTCTCCCAGGCTCACGAGCCCTCCGAGTGTGCCCTCGCTGTCCGGCGCCGCCGTGTATAGCAGGATGCCGGCCATCGGGCCGCCCGGCTCGCCCTCCTCGCGCGCGTAGATCCGCTCGCGAATGCTGGCCATCGTGTAGCCGCACTCCAGCGCGACCTGGCGCATGAGCACGTGCGAAAGGGAATGCAGGAGGACATACCGCATGCCCGGGAACCCTGCGCCCGGAGGATCCACCCGTCGGCGTTGACGCCAGGCCACGTGCGCCTGCAGCAGGTCTGCCCCTCGCTTCTTCACTTCCGGCAGAGCGGCCCAGGACGCAATCGCATCCTCCCGGACCTGAAGGAAGATGCCCTCACCTCGAACCTCGTTGGCCGGGACCCACACTGGATCTCTTCGCGAGAGGGGCACACGTCGAGAAACCGGCAACTGGGCGCCGTCCGCCAGATCCCCCGGAGAGTCGATGCGCGTGAAGCCGACGAGAGCGATGACCTCGCGCAGGCGGCGGACCAGCACGACCTTGTTCAGGACCTCCTTGTAGGTCGCAGGCGAGGCCACCTGATCGAGGTGGAAGTCGGGACCATTCCTGGTCAGGTCCGGGAGCGAGAACCGTTCCCACTCAGGCCCCTTGAGGTCCCGCGCGGAGCCCTCCTTGCCCGCTCCGACACTCGATGCCCGCTTCGCCTCGATGGCGCCCCACAGATGTTCGTCGCTGAACTGCACGAATTCGTCGAGTTGGCCGAACTGGCGAAGAAGCTCGATGTTCTGCCGCGACTGAAGCTGGGAGAGCTTGTCCCACCTCGCCTCCACCAGTTGACCGAGACGGTCCGACGCGTTTGGGATCGAGAGAACTGAGAAGGACATGGGGAACCAGCTGTTCGACGCCCCGAGGAGGATCGCCCGGCTGCGCTCAACACAGGGCCCCGCCGCGAAGTCCCGGAGGTGTGGACGCCGCCCCCGGCAGGGCGGCAAAGCGTCCCCGTCAAGCTCGAACGCGCCCACCATGGGTCTCGAAGCGTCGCAGGGGTCGCAACGGACCCACACATCGGTGATCTCGCTCGCCGAGTAGCCCTCCTGGAGTCGCAGAGGCCCGTGGCAATCGCTCGGGCCCCGGTGGACGTAGTAGAGCCACGGGAAGTCGTCCAGGTGCCCATTGGCACAAGCCACCAGGAAGCGCGCGGGGAGCACGTGCGGACTTCGGTTCCCCTTGGGACAACTCGTATGGACGTAGCCCGTCCTCTCCGCCCGGTATGGGTCCTTCTTGAGCGTGAAGAGCCCAGAACCGATTGGCGCTATGAGCTGACAGAAGGGGCAACGCAACCACTCGGGGAAACTGGTCACGGGCACGCCCACGCGAGCCTCGTCCCCAAGCGGGTCCTGCCGGGCCGCGGCGGCATCATCCGGGACAGGCGGCGAGCGCAACTTGTCAACCTGGAGGCCCAACTCCTGGCGAACCGCTACAAGGAGCCGCTCCTCGTTGATCTCCCTGGCCCGGGCCGCATCCCAATCATCGAGACCAAGGACCATGGCAGAGAGCTGCGGAAGGTCGACCATCGCACCGACTCCGAACGCATAGAGAAGCTGACTCGGACGCAGTTCTCCGACGCGGCACGGAGCGTCCTTGGGGCTCATGCCGTCACCCCCGGCGGTGCCGGCCCGCCGGACTCGCCCGGCTTATCGACCAGGACCAAGCCGACGGTCGGCTCAACATCCCTCAGGGAGTTGAGGCAGGTGAAGATCCTCCAGTCCCCCTCTTCGGGTTTCCGAAGCAAGGCAGCCGTGACCCCGCTCCGATCCGCCAAGTACCCGAGGTTCCGGCCTCCGGCCCTGTTCCGGGCCGCAGCAAGCCACTCGTCCAGCCGGAGCTTCGCCATCTGGCGAACGAGATCGCCCACACGCTTCTCGCCGGAGACCTGCTCGGCCCGCGCAGCAACCTCTTCGATGACCCTGTCTGCGACCGGACGACACTTCTCGATGCGGCCCGCACCGACGTTCATCGCGAGCTCCTCCTCCGCAAGCCTCAGCATGGACACGAGGACAGCGGTGAGCCCGCGGTCCAAGGCCCGGAGCGCGAACGGCGTCACCGAGAGCGCCTCGACGTGCTGATAGAAGGTCGCGTGGTAGTGCTCGAACCTCTCGTAGTGGGAGAGGTCCCGGGGCCGAGCCCAGTTGAGGATGGTGCAGACGATGCCGGGATGCTGGCGCCCGACCCGGCTCGTCGCCTGGATGTACTCGGCGGTGTTCTTGGGCTGTCCGGACACCACCATCAGGCCCAGCCGCTTCACATCCACTCCCACCGAGATCATGTTCGTGGCCAGGAGGACGTCCACCGGGAGCGGGTCCGTCCACTGCTTCAGCTTCTTCCGCCGCTCGATCGCGACCGGATCGAACGGAACCTCGAGGAGGTCCAGCGTCTTGGGGATCTCCGAGGAGCCCATCCGGGAGGTCAACTCCCTAGGCTCGCTCAACTTCCTGTACGCCAGGCCCCGTTGCTCGGCGAACTTGAGCCGCGACCGCACGTCGTCGTCCACCAGCCGCCTCATACCCCCTAGTTCGCGGAGGGAGTTGAAGTAGCCGACGAGGGTCATCCACGGGTCTACAGCCACCCCATGCTCGTTGTACAGCTGCTGGGCCGCGGAGAGGAACGCCACGTAGGCCCGGATCTGGGCGAGCTTCAGGCGGCGCCCAGGAGCACAGAGCCCCAGGTAGAGGCGCCCCGGATGCTGCGTCCGGTCCTCACGCTGGACCGCGAAGAAGTTGTCCCCAATGTCCGTCCCGTGGGGAGGGAACACCCGAACCTCCCTGACGAACACGCCATGGACCTGCTCGCGGGCCCGCCGGATGGTCGCCGTCGAGGCGATGACCTTCGGGCGAACCTGTCTGCCATTCACCTCCCAGGAACAGAGGCGATCCACGGCAGTCTCATAGAGCCCCACGAGCGTCCCCAGGGGGCCACTGATGAGGTGCAGCTCGTCCTGGATGATGAGATCCGGGGGGCGGAGGGGGGAGCAGTCCTCCACCGCCACGGGGTGGAGGTCCTTCTGCTGCGGATGGGATCCGGGGTGATCCTCGTCAGGCGCCAGGAACCCGTGCCTGGGGCACCGACGCCGCACGTGTCCGAAGAGCGTGCGGGTCGCCCCGTTCCAGGGCATCTGGGCGAACTTGTCCACCGTCGCGATGACGAGCCCGGGAAGCAGGTGGTAGATCTCCTCGTCCACGACGACGACGGGGACCCCCTCCTTCGGCGACATGCGCGCGCTGAAGGGGCAGAGGCCCGTGTGGTCTCCGCAGTACGTGAACGTCCGTCCGTGGCCTTTGGTGTCCACGACGACGTCCTTGCCCCTGGCAATCCCGCTGCCGCACCACGGGCACGAGGTCAGCTGGGCCGGATCTCCTCTGCCTGCCGCAGCGGTGCCACGTCGGTAGCCTCCGCCTCTTCCTTGGAGGATGGCCTCCGCGGAGTCCGCCGTCCGGTTGGGCGTTACCCTTCCTCCGACCCAGAGTCCGAGCCGGAACGGCGTGGTGCCCCATCGCAGGTCGCCCGACTTCATTGCCTCCTGGCGGTACATCTCGCATGCACACACGAGAGCGGCGGCGCGCTGGAACTGCTGGATGGTCAGCAGGCGAAGGGTGTATCGCATGAGGACGGCGACGCCGGCATCGCCCCGCCGACCGCCTTCCTCGCCCTGTAGCCGGCGCATCCCCATGACGTACGCGGCCAAGCCCAGGTAGGCCTCGGTCTTGCCGCCCCCCGTCGGGAACCAGAGCAGGTCCGCCCCGGCCGCCGCCTCCTCCAGCCTGTCGGGATGGCCGAGGTCGGTGACTCCGGGGAGGTTGAGAAGCAGGAAGGCCAGCTGGAAGGGATACCAGGACCGGTTCTCTGGGACGTCGATCTGGGCCATGACGGGTTTCTGGCCACGCCGCGCCCTCTCCGCGTAGATCGAACGGGTCCTCTGCTGCCACATGGCGTGATTGGCGAACCGGAACGCGTCCGCCGCCTTCGGATCGGCTTCAAGGAGAGCCAGCCCCTCCCGAATGCGGCCCAGGGTCTCCTCGCATCGCGCGAGCGCGCTCTCCGCGGCCTCCTGGTACTCCGTGAGCCCCGCCGCGCCGCTCTTGACCTTGTCCGCCTCGGCGCGGATCCACTCCTCGTACGCCACGGGCAGGGCCTTCAGCTTCTCGATGAGGTCTCGAGCCTCCGCCGCTTCCGCTAGGACCTTCATGTCCACGACGAGCCCCGAGAGGCTCGGTCTCTCTGCCTGAGAAGGGGATGCGGTCGCAGGGACCTCGTAGCTAGGCACGACCCGGGTTGCGACGCGCGTTGCCCTGGACGGGTCGCGAGAGTGCACATCGGCGTGAACCGCGATACCGTGCCCGACGGCGAACTCCATGTGCCGCCGATGGAGCATCGCCATCGACGCCTCCTCGGCCTGGGCGGTCGGGTCGGCCTGCGGCGAACTCCTGCGACGAGGGCGCCTGACGAACACGGCAGCCCCGTCCGGAGCCTCGACCATCAACTCGGGCTGGAAGAGCCAGGCCTCGTCGCGGTTCTTGTCGGGCTCCGGCTGGCCGTTCACGAGGAACAAGGTGACGATCCACTCCCCATGGACGGACCGAACCAGCCCTCGGACGCGCACCTCGGGCTGCTCCGGACTTGGGGACCAGGGAGGGATCGGCCCGGGCCGAAGCGGGAGGGAGTCGAGGGTCGCGGAGACGGGGCGGCGCTTCCAGACTCTGAGAGGGTTCCCGGTCTTCGAGTCCACCTGCGTCTCGCTGACGACCCTCTCGTAGCGCCCCCACGCGGCTCGGACCCGGATGGAGGTGCTGTCGCCCGCCAATGAGAAGGTGAGCCCGATCGATGAGGGGAACAGGGTGTCGGCGGACGGGGTCTCCGGTTCGACGGTGCCCTCCTCGCGGCTCCCGTCACCGCCGACTGACAGGCCCTCCAGCTGCTCCGGGCGAACCTGCTTCTGTCTCGGCGCTAGGAGACCGACGAGGTAACGATCTTGGACGCTGCCCTCAGCGATTTCCTCCTCTGCGCCGCCAGCAGGTCCGAGCAGGTCCCCGACGACCTTCTCTATAAGCTGCGCCCGAAGCACTGCCGGCTTGGGCCGCTCCTTCATGGACACAGACTCGGACACGGGCACTCCCTTCGCGATGCGGCCTTCGTTGACCCAACCTCAGTCTGCATCCTACGCGCTGTCTACCTCGGGTCGAAGAGTCCTGGTGGGTTGACCCCGGGACTCCTCCGTATGGTAGTGCGCTTCTTCGGCTTGCCTGCCACGTGCAGGCCCTTCGCCACCTCCTCCGCGTGCCGCTCGTGGTTCAGGGCAAGAAGGCGATCCAACAACTCGTCACGTAGCCCTCCGTCGACTGTGAAGCGGAGCCCCTGCTTCGTCGGAAAGAACCCGTGCCTGAGTTGGAGATCGTCCCAGCCATATGCACGGACAACCGCCCTGTCCAACTCCACGGCACAGTCACGGAGAGCCACAATGTCTCCATCCCGACAAGCCTCGTTGTGGAACGCGTTGTATGTCTTCGTTAGCCCGGTGCCCATCCGGCGCATGACTCTGCTGCGCGCCTCAGAAAACCGCTCTCCAATGACGGATAGAGCGTCGCAGTCACGTGGCAGCGGATAGGTCTCGAACGCGTCGGTGGTGATGTACTTCAGGCGGGTCTCCAGTGTGGAACAGTAGGCCCTAGCCCAGGCGCGATGGGGTGCTGCATTCAGGACTCCGAACAACCCCCAACTGTCGGACGCCACGACCTTTGTCATATGAGAGAAGACCTGAGAGGATGCACACATCGAAAAGGCACAGTATTTTGTCGTTTCCGGGATAACCAAGACACGCTTGAGCGAGGCGAGGGCCTTGTAGAGTTCTGGGCGCTTCTCTCCGTACTGCCACCAGCGTACCCGATACACCTTCCGGTTGTTCGTTTCCCGCTCAGGCCTCACCTTCTCACGTACGACATCAAGACACTCCGGGAAGTCACTGGCCACCGGTCCACGGTACCCATCCGGCGCTGCCTCGCGGTCCAGAGGCCAATCTCGGAAGTTGATTACCCACCTACTGGCAGATTGGTCTGGACGCGCGTTGAGATCTTCTCCACTCAGATACAAGAACAGGACTTCACGATTGCGTGGATTGCCCTCCAACAGAGCCTCGGCTTCCTTGGGCGTCAGCACGAACCCAAGCCCCAGGACGATGGAACCCTGGAACGCCACGCCAGCATTCGCCTCGAGTCTGAATGGCTTCCCGGAGACCCTCCCTGGTCGCGTGAGGAAGGGGGTAATGCTCGGGACCTCCTCCCCTGCCAGGACATGGGGGCCACGCCATTGACCACGTCGTAACCACACCTCGGCGATGGCGAGGTTTGCGACGCCCGGCCACGGACGACTGGCGACCGCCCGAGGAATAGAGCAACCCCGTTCCACGAGCTGCTCCAGCCCGACCTCGCGAGTGTCTCCCTGGGCGATCGTGTTCGTCGCGAGCATGGCCATGCCTCCGGTGTCCTGAAGGAGGGAATGGGCGCGAAGCAGGAAGTAGGCGCATAGGTCCGCACTTCCTCTCTTCCCGCTCGCGACGTGCTCTACAAGGTAGTCGCGATAGGCTGTTCCGAAAGTCCCCGTGAGCTTCTGACCTCCCATGAACGGGGGGTTCCCAACGATGGCATCAAATCCGCGGGCTGCCCCCGAGTCTCCGAGGAAGACCTCGGGGAACTCGATCGGCCAGTGGAACGGCCTCAAAGTCGTCAGCCCTCGCGCGGCCCCTGTGTCGAGCATCTGCCTTGCCCGCGTTCTCAAGGCCTCCCATCGGCGATCGCGCTCGACTTGCGAATGGCTTGGCGAGAGAGCGAACGCCAGTTCGTCGCCAATGGCGATCAGCACCTCGTCCAGGTCCACCCCTCGAGTTCCTGCGGCGTGCAGCGCGGCGCCCACGACAAGGTCTGCGACTCGGCCTACCTCGGTGAGACTGGCTTCCGCCTCCCGGAGGAGTCGTCTCTTCTCCTCTGCATCCCTGATGTCCCTTACGGTGAAGGACTCGATCTTCCTTCTCTTCGATACTGCGGCGGCCAGTGCCGGCCCCAGGACTCGCCGGTACTCGAGTTCCGCCTGCCTCTGTTTCCGGCCCTTCACCGGGTCAATGTGAAGGTGTTCGATCTGCTCTGAGGAGGACACCCCCAGGAGCGAGTCACCACACCTCAGCGCGTGGTCAAGGAAGGTGAACGGCCGGTCCTTCTGTAGGGTCACGAGCCAGAGCGAGAGCTTGGCCATCTCCACGGCCATCGGGTTCACGTCCACCCCGTAGAGGCAGCGGTCCGTGACAAGCCGCCGGGCCAGGATGAGCTGCTCTTCTACGTCACTGGGAGGATCCGCGGGACTTCCGGACCGCTTTCGAGTGCCCGCCTCACCCGAGGCGGCTATAGCCTTCCCCGCGTCAGCATCTGCCAACGTCCAAGCCTCTACCAGCCGATCCGCCAAGTACCTGCATGCCTGAACGAGGAAGGCGCCGGACCCCATCGCCATGTCGCAGACACGCAGCGAGAGGATCCGGTCCGGAGACTTGAGCCTCCACTGTTCCCTTGGCCGCCCTTCGGACGGCCCCTCGTACACGAGCGGCTCCAGCGCGTACTGGACGATGGGTTCCGTGAGGCTCTTCGGCGTGTAGTGGGTCCCCGTCGCTCGCCGGTCGCTACCCTGGGTGACATACACGCTTCCCTGGGGGATCACCACCGGAAGGCCCTGGGTGTCCTCCCGGACCAGACCGGCGAACGGACGCACTCGCTGAAGGAGGCTTGTGTCATTGTCGCAGGCCACCACGAAGCGATGATCGTCGGACGGGACCTCGTAGGAGACCGCACCCCGCAGCGCCTTCTCCGATCGACCCGTTTGCTCCGTCAGGAACTCAAGAAGACTCTCTATCCCCCTCGTCCGGTGCTCCTCCAGGACTGGGAGAGGGACCTCGGGCTCCTGCCCTCTCGCTCCCGCGAGCCCAAGCACGGGCGCGTCTGCCCTCCGCGCCGTGTGATCCAAGAGACCCTCGTAGATGTGCCCGATCTGCTCGATGTCGAGGGCGCGGAAGGACACTCGCTGTGCCTCCGAGGGCCCTCTGCCTACTTTCACTTGCAGGAGCTGCAACGCCTCCAGGAGGTGAAGGACGGTCCGGTCATGGACGGGAAGGGGATCGGCGAGGGTGTCCCTCCAACTGGTTCCCCTAGTTCGCCCCTCGAGGAAAGGGAAGCGATCCGGGTCGAAGAGGGAGCCGCCGTACGCGGGCAGTCGCAGGGCATCGTGCTCCACTCCTGCGTGAACCGCACGGAAGGTCGCGAGGAGCCGGGTCCACGCGGCCCTCCGCCGCTCGAGGATCTCCTCGCCGTGCTGGTCCGCATCCTCCCGCAACTGGTCCCGCAGGGTGGAGACGGCATAGTGCTGGTCGTAGAGGGGATCCCCGAGCATCAGGAGCCCTCTCTCCTCGGCAGCGAAGAGGAAGACGAGGCGCATCATCACCGTGAGCGCCGCGTCGTAGAGCTCCCGCTCCGGGACCCCCTTCAGCAGGGTCCGCCCCCGGTCACGGTCGATGCGGTCCAGAGCTTGGACAAGTACTTCCACGGCCCTTCGGACCTGAGCACCCAGCTGGTCCGTCACCTCGTGCTGCGTCGTGGCGCTCTCCGTCAGCAAGGCCTCGAGCGTCTCGTTCGCTGCCGCGGAGAAGAACCGATGTGCGCCGAGCAGTGTCCGGAAGGCCCGAAGCGTCGCCGGCTCTTCAATCCAGAGGTGGGAGTGCCACGTCGCGAACCCCGTCGTCTCGCCGCGGGTCGCACTGACCAACATCCACTGTTCCCCGTTCGTAACGAGCCCCAGGCGGACTTCGGTCCCCTGGAGAAGTTCCATCATGCGGGTGGCGGAGGACGCGTTCCACCGCTTCGCCGGGAGGGGCTTCTCAAGGTCCTGCCCCGAGGGGAGAACCTGGACGAGAAGCCGCACCTTCCCCGCGTCGGCACCCCCCGGCGGCGTCACTACCGCGAAGTCGGGGCGCAAAGTCTCCCCATGCTCCGGAACAGCCACGGCGAGGGCCTGTGGAATGCGCTGCCCTTCGGCCAAAGCGCCCTGTCCGAGCGCAAGCGTCTCCAAGAGCACGAACCGCACCCACTGGCGATGGACAGCCGGATCCGCCCTTCCCGAGCCCTGCGACTCCTCCCAGTCGCCGTAGGCACGTCGGAGAAGGGCAGAATGCTCGGCATCGTGGGCCTCGAGCCCTTGAGGAAAGGCCCGCTCCAGCACAGCGAGTGACAGGAACGGACCCGAGATGTCAATCAGGCGCATCCACTCCGCGTGCTGTCTCGCGACGGGAACGGGACCGCCTTGGACCGTTCCGCGGGCCGCGCGGGGTCTTCCCCTAGCCACGCGAGTACTTCTCCGGCACGAGGAAGGTCACCGCCACGGGAAAGAGCCGAGCCTTCGGCGAGGTGTAGCGCGCCCGGATCGCCGCCGTCTCTCTGACAATCTCCTCAGGGATCTCCTTCGCCCGGGCGCGAAGCGCATCCTGGTTCCGCTTGAACTCCTCCCTCTCCATCTCGGGCCAGAGCTGGAGCTGTTCCGGGCCCCTGTCTGCCAGCTCCTCGTGGATGGAACGGCGCAACTCCTCGAGGATCGCCCGTACGTCCGCAACCTCCTTCTCTGCCCGCTCCTCTAGCGATCGCTGGAGGTTCTCCGTGCGCTCCTTCATCCGCGCCTCCAAGGACGAGAGGAGGGACGGTCTCAGCGAACTCCAGAGGCCGGCCAGCCGGCCCTGGACCGTCTTGGAGGTCTTCTCGGGCTGGGCAGCACTCAGAGCCCGATCGATCTCCCCCACGTTCATGCGGGAGAAGCGCCCCTCGCGGAGACGTCCGCCCGCCGCAATGATCTCCTCATGGAGGCGCTGGTTGTCCCCTCCGAGGACAACGATGCGACCGTGTGCGATGACGGCTGGAGCGTCCAGAGCCAGGTCCGGGACGCTCCGAACGGTCACCCGGTTCAACTTCGCACGGCTCTCTCCCGACCAGATCTCGGCGCGTAGGAGCCGAAGGCACATCTGCACGAGTCGGTGGTTCAGATGCACGAGGACGACATCGTCACGCCCCTCCGCGATGCCATGGTCGAAGACGATAGGTCGCACCTTCCCAGAATGCGGATGCTTCAGGCCTTCAGAGCAAGCCGCCCAGCTCCCGCGAAGGGCCGGCATTGCGTAGGCAGCGCTCTCTCCGTCACCCGAGACTCCCGGCCGCGTACCTGGCAGCGCCACGGGCTTCAACGGTGGCTGGCCGGCAAGGTCCAGGCCCACCTCCACGACGGTCCGGATGTTCTCGGGATCCAGACGCAGGTCCCGACGCGTCTCGTCCAAACGCTCGCGCAGACGGGCGATCTGCTCCTCGATCTTCCGCTCCAGGCGGAGCAGCCGACGGATCGGTTCTCCCTGCTCCTCCGCGGCGGCGGTGTCCAGGCTCCGTCTCTTGCCGAGCATCGCCTCTTCGACCTGTGCCGCGATGACAGGACCGACCTTGCCGAGGTCCTCGCGGATCTGGTTCACCTTGAGAGCGGCGCGCATCAGGAACTCGAGATCGCCATCCAGGTCACCCGCTGGGCGAGGGGAAGCAGCGTCCTCCCTGAAGCTGGCTCCGACGAAGTGGTAGACGAGGACCTCCGGGGCCCGCTGCCCGTGCCGGTCGATCCGTCCATTGCGCTGTTCCATCCGGTTGGGGTTCCACGGGATCTCATAGTGGACGAGTCGGTGGCAGTGCCGCTGCAGGTCGATCCCCTCGGACGCGGCGTCCGTTGCCAGGAGGATGCGGACCGGAGACTCATCAGGATCCGCCTGGAACGCCGCCTTGATCGTCTCCCTGTCCTCCGGGCGCATCCCTCCGTGCAGCATCAACAGCCGATCGCCCTGAGTCAGGCCCTCGGCTGCGAACTTCTCGTGGAGCCACTTCTGGGTCGCCCGGTACTCCGTGAAGACGATGACACGCTCCCGTCCCCACAGACCTCCCGGGCGGACCGTCTTCTTCAGCCAGTCGAGGAGCTTCTTCGCCTTCATGTCCAAGCGGGCGGATGCCTGGGTCGCGAAGGTGCGCAGCTCCCCCAGGAGTGCCTTCTCCCGCTCCGAAGGCTCCCGCAGTAACCGCGTGGACGCCTTGACAAGATCCTCGCTGGCTTCCTCGTACTCGTCATCGTCCGCGTACCGCTCCTCCAGATCCTCTACCTGCCGGCGGAGATGTCCGACGGCGGGCGGGACGGGTGACGCGCCTCCGGCACCAGCCCGCGCAAGCGACCTCGCATGTGCCTCGAGAGTTGTCGCGAACGCGGCCGGGGAGGAGAAGAGCCTCTTCTTCAGGAGCTTGAGCACGAACTCGGTGACGAAGGCCTCCCCCTCGGCCCCGGCCTTCTCCATCCGAAGTGCGGTGTACTTGCGGAGCGCCTCGTGCGCACGCCGTTCCTCTTCCGGGTACTGAACCTCGAGGACATCGAGCTTCCGCTCCGCGAAGCGGGGCGTGCCATCCCAACGAGTCTTCACCTCGCTCTTCAACCTGCGCACCATCGCGATGCCCAACTGGTTCCGGTCCAGCCTCCGAGTCCGCGCGAACCTCTGGCTGTCGAGCAGCTCCAGGAGGGCTGCAAAGCTCTCGGGGTATCCGTTGTGTGGCGTCGCGGTCAGGAACAGCCTGTGCTCGAAGTGGGGCGCGAGGGCCCGGATCGCCTGGGTCCGCTGGGAGTCCATGGCGTAGTGCCCCCGCCCCGAGGGTGCCACGTTGTGTGCCTCATCCAGCACGAGCAGATCAAACCTCCGCGGATACGCCGCCTCCCCCTGCGCCGGCAAGGCCTCCCTGAACAACCGCATCGGGCGCTCCCGCTTCAGGTAGTCGATCGACGTGATCAGCCGAGGGAAGTGCGTCCAGGGGTTGACCCTGATCCCGCGGCTTCGGCGAAGTTCGCGGAGCCGTTCTGCGTCCACGATGCGGAACTCGAGCCCGAACTTGTCCCGCATCTGGTCCCGCCACTGGATCTGCAGGCCGGCGGGGCACACGACTAGGATCCTCCGGACCCGATGCCTGAGGATGAGCTCCTGGGCCACGAGCCCCGCCTCGATGGTCTTCCCCAGGCCGACGTCGTCGGCAATCAGCAGGTTGACTCGGGGCATCTCGAGCGCGCGCACGAGGGGATCGAGCTGGTAGTCCTCGATCTCCACCCCACTCCGGAATGGCGCCTGGAGGTTTCTCCTGTCGGCCTGGGATACCGCCCCCCACCGGACCGCATCAAGGAACGCGTCCAGGCGTCGTGGATCATCGAAAGCTGAGACTTCGGGAAGCGTCGAGTCCTCGAAGACCCGCGCCCCGGGCTCGATCTCCCAGACCACCTGAAGCTCCTCCCCCATCGCGTCGTCTTCGACAGAGGAGAGCGTCACTAGGTGCTGAACGGACGGCGGGATCCCTCCCGGCTGGAGGGGAGACGGCACCACACCACTCCGCCGCACGTTCGTCACGACGAAGCGCCGTTGCCGGACTTCCACCAGCTGCCCCGGGTCAGGAGGTGGGGTTCGGAGTGCCGTTGTCAACTCGCCTCCTCGGAAGTCTCCCGTGATGCCCAACACGACCGCCAAGGTCTACGAGAGTAGCGCATCGCCCAAGTCAGTCGGAAGGTCGCTTCATGTATGAAGCTCACAGCCAAGGAGCACTCCATGAGCTCACCCAGGAGCACTTGCCACTTCTCCGGTTCCCGCCTCAGCGACCTCCGCGAGGAGGCCGGTCTCTCCCGGAAGGCCCTCGCCGCTCGCCTCCGCCTACCCTGGGAGCTCATCTCGCTCTGGGAGTCGTCCCCGGCCCCGGACTCGCCCCGTGCCCTCCCCGCCCACGAGCCCACGGCTTCCCAGCTCCAGGATCTCGCTCGGGAGATCGACTGCCACCCGAGCGACCTCTTCGCCAACTTCGAGGACGCCCCGGCCTCGGAGAAGGACGAGGAGCGGGCCGCTGGGAAGGCCTCCGGCATCCGACTTGACGGGGAAAGGCTGGCCCGGATGCGGAAGCTCCGGGGCCTCTCCTACCCCCAGGCCGCCGCCCGGGCCCGGGTCCTGGTGGCCGCCATCCAGGCTGCCGAGGCCGGGAGGACCATCAACACGGGGGCGCTCCTCCGACTCCTCCAGGTCTACGAGCCCGGTGAGGACCCGGTGAAGGTAGTGAGCAGTCTGATCTTGGCCCGACGCCGGTTCCGAGACTTGTAGCCTCACGCACCCTTCTTTGGCGCGCTCGCCCCAGACTCTCCGGGCCACGCACGTTCACCACGAGCAGGTCGAAGGAGAAGGCCAGGGTTGAGGAGGATCTCAGGCGTGATGTCACCTGCACTACTCGACTTGAGTGCAGCGGCGAACTCACCGTACAAGGTTACGCGGTACTCCAACGCGTCATCGATGCTCCATCTCTCACCGGACTGCTCCAGGTCGTAGGCCACCGAGTGGATGGCCTGCACGAGGTACGTGTGAAGGTGTTGGACGAGGTGATTGACTTGGAGACTAGCCCATCCGCGGTGAACCAACTCGTTTCTTGTTCTGTAAATCCGACGCACCTGCCAATGAATGTCCCGCCGGTTCCGTTCGAGCCTCTCGACGAGGTGCTTTGGAGTCAGGAACACCTCATGGCGAAGCTTCCATATGCGATCGGTCAACAAGGGGTTATCGACGCACAACCTATAGATCCCATTCAGGCGAGGATCGCCGTCTCTCGCAAGGAGTATCTCCAGAACATCGAGCGGATCGACCCGCTTGCGTTGGGAGCGTCCCAGGTGGATGAGGAGGTTCTCCATCCCAACGGACTTCCCGAGCGTACGCAGGTAGATTGCTAGGTTCCGGACGAGCAGCATGCTGTTCCTCAAGGCCAGCGCCGGAGGCAGCACCGTGCATATCCGCTTGAGGGCATTGCCCTCGCCGGCCTGCGCAAGGCACTCGAGGGCGATCCAGAGGTTCAGGAGCATTGTCTCGTCCGACGGCGCAGATAGCGCAAGTCGATGATGTTGCAAGGCAGCGAAGAGCCGCTCGCGGTCGCCCGAAGACACTCGTCCCAGAAGTCCGACTAGGCGCCTTACTCGAGTCGCGCTGTCCGTGGCATCCTGAACGTACTCCCTGCGCGACACGTCCTGCTTGATGAGTCGCGCCCCACCATCACCTGCCTTGACAATGACGGTCTTAGCCAGAGTCGCACTGCCCCTGCTAGGGGCGATGAGGCATGCAGCTGCCATAGCCCGTTCCACTTCGCCGATCGCAAGCCTGTGGGCTACATCGTCGCTGTGTGCCTTGACTTGGACTTTCGCGTACAACGTGCTTCCGTGTTCTGGAGCCAAGAAAAACGGCTTCAGTGTCTCATCGGACCTGAACTCCGGGACATCCTCGGTGACTGTGAGTGTGTCGGATGCTCTGCTGAAAGGCCTCAAGTGTGAGTGACTGCGAGCCGATTCGAATGGCATGGGCCTCGGAGGCATGCCATGCG